>JAEURO010000007.1 GCA_016788345.1 Chthonomonadaceae bacterium | reverse complement strand
GGGCCGATGCTTCCTGTCGATTGCCACATATCGTCCGCTGTGTTTGAATTGTTGAAATGGTTGACTCCGCCAACAGACAAAACGTTCTTCGCCCAAGCTTGTGGCCGAACCGAGGTGTTGTTCCCCCAGTTGCTCATCGAGTTGCAGATCAAAAGATCAGTTTTGAAGCAGATTTCATCCATGTAGGACGAAATCGTAGTATAGGATCCGGTCAATGAGTCTCCCCATGAGTTGGACTCCACGACACAGTTATAAACGTTGACGGTGTCCTGTGTCAAGGCGAGCCGAGCTGCGGCAGACCAGTTTGTCGAATAGACTGAGAACACACCTTGTGCCAGTGGAAGCATTCCTTTCCCGGCAGCGTTGCCTGTGCCGTTACCCCAAACAATTCCGGTCGTAGACGATCCGTGGCTCGTGTCGGCGCTGTTAGTCCGTACTGTAACCCGTCCTGCAGAATCAACATGCGTGGCGAGAAAACCACCATCAATAACGTGGGCCTTGACGCCTTGCCCCTGGAACCCAGCGACAGTTTGGAGGGTGTTAGCGCCGTTCACGACACGGACGTTGTCCATGTCAGGTTCTGGCTTGCCCTTACGGTCGATAAACAGAACGCCATCGATGGCCGCCACAGCCACAAGGACTTCGGGCCGTAACCTTAATTCCATCAAAGTCCCTTCTTTGGGACTGTCGACAACTACGCCACCCAAAAGCTGCACTTGGCCTGCCACCCTTAGTTTTTGGGCATGTGAGTCGCCAGAAATTTGTAAGTAGTAGTTGTCCTCAACCAGCGACCCATCCCGAATGCCAGCGATCAGCGATTCGTCTAGCCTCCAACCTGGTTCAAGTGGGCCGACCCACCGGACATAAGGCAATGATCGGACAGCGTCCGCTTGTTCAGACGACATCAAAACGACATAGGCGTTGTCAGGAAGGTAGTTTTCGACTTCCCCTCCGATGTCTCGGACACCCTGACGGTATTCCTCCAGAGGTTGGGTCCTGAACTGAACGATGAAAGAGCGTGTGCCCTGGGATGCCTTCAATTGCGGATCCACGGCGAGGACTCCCTTGACCGGGTCAAAGCTTCCGTAGCGCAAATGAATCTTGTCTGATGCAGCCGAGACTTGGTCGATCCGGTCACCATTCAACGAAATCGCCGAGTACCGCGACGTCGCCCCACGGCCAGATTCATCCCATGTCCAGACTTTCGTCGAACCGACTGGAAGCGAGGTGAGATTTCTGACCGTCGAAGGGGTTGTCCGCAAGGTGCTGCCCGCGAAAACAAGGTTTGTTGTTCCGTGCGAAACTTCAATACTAATGTCACGAGGCCCATTTGGGCTCATGGCTATCATTGCCACCAAAATTGGGTTCATATCAATTCACTGTCTTGCCTGTCCAGACAAGTCCAAGTCCTAGTATGCCAAAGGTCTTCGCCTTGTGGGACCGTTTCGAAGCGAAATCTGTACAAAAACTAGTATCCAAATCCTACGACAGGTTCATGGTGGCCCCACACTTACGACCAATCACCCGCATAATAGAAGTCTATGCTCGCCATTTTTGCCATCCCGGTTCTCGTGGCGCCGCCACATCGAACGATCATGGAAGTACAAGACACCCTGGGCCCGACAGCCGCACCTACCGCCTCCGCCCCAGCAAAAGGAGAGGACGTTGCGGTCCTGACTACAAAGGAAGGCGAGATCGTCCTCAAATTTTTCCCTGACAAGGCGCCTAACCATGTCGAAAACTTTAAGAAACTTACGCTGGATGGTTTCTACGATGGAACTAGGTTTCACAGGTGCATCGCAGGGTTTATGATCCAGGGAGGAGACCCAAATTCAAAAGATCTTGAGAAGGCCAACATCTGGGGGACGGGTGGCCCCGGCACACATGTCAAGGCGGAATTTAACGACCAGACACACGCCCGGGGGGTTTTGAGCATGGCTCGATCTAGTGATCCAGATTCTGCGGGTAGCCAGTTCTTTATTTGTGTCAAGGACTCGAAGTTTCTTGACCGACAGTACACAGCGTTCGGGATCGTAGTCAAGGGAATGGACGTCGCCGACAAAATTGTTATGACCGGAGACGCTCAAGCCAACGGCCGTGTCGACCCCGAAAAGGCTGTCAGCGTCACGAAAATCGAAATTAAAAAGTGGCCCCTGGAATAACTACCAGGAGCCTTTGTCACTGAATTAGGATAAACTGAAATGTGCTTCTCAGGCGACTGAGGAGTGGAGTGCTCCATGTTTGTATCGTTGCTAGCCTCGATGGCCAATCTTGTTGTCGAAGACGTCTTGCCAGACGTATCCCTCTTACCCTCATACTTGGCCCAGGCCTTTGTGACAACCTCCAACCCCGAGCTCCCTGGCGGAACTAAGGCTCTGAGGTTCCCTACCGCGTCCGTCAACTATGGCCCAGGCCGGCTCGAACTCAGAGGTGGCGAGGTCAGTGGAAACCAACAACGCGTATACCAGCGGGTTTATCGAAGCGACAATACGACCTACGACAGAGCGGCCGGATGGTTCATCTACCACCCATCCCACGGTCACATCCATTTCGAAAGTTGGACGCAGTTCATCCTTCGAAAGCGTAACAAGGACAACGGTGTTGGCGAAATCGTCGGCACCGGAGCAAAAACAAGCTTCTGTATCCTGGAGATCGTTGAGTGGGACAACACTCTCGGGGGCCACAACACCCAGCCCTCTTACAGCTCTTGCGGACAACTTCAAGGTCTTAGGCCAGGCTGGGCGGACGTATATGGGTCGTCGTTAGACGGGCAGTACATCAATCTGACTGGCATCCCAGACGGCGAGTATTGGCTTGAAGGGTTCATCGACCCGAACGGACAAGTGATTGAGACGAACGAAGCGAACAACCACGTCCTTGTTCCGCTGAGCATTGGCACGGCCCCGGGCGCACAGCCAGACGCCTTTGAAAACAATAACTCTATTGCCGAAGTCGATTCGAAGCCAGAGTCAGGGGTCAACAGTCCAAACTTTGGTTTGTTGAAGGGCATCAAAGAGCTCAAAAAGCTTTCGATGAACGATTCGCAAGACTGGTTCAAATTCCGAATGGGTAAGACTGGAACGTCGGGAGACTACGTAAGGATCCAGTCATCTTGGATGCGGACAGGCGACCTCGACCTCCAACTCTACAACAGCGCAGGGACGCTCCTGGCCAGCAGCACCGGTGCTTATAACTATGAGCAAATTTCGCTAAGTGGCCGGGCAGCAGGCACATATTATGTGAAAGTTGTTCGAGCGACCACCACTAATAATCCCAACTATTGGTTGACCATTGATCCGGCGGGACCTACGCCACCGATCGTCAAGGTAGACGGGCAACAAACCGAGGGTGCCACCCGAGGCACCACCTATGTCCAAAAGGCGTATGAGACTATTCCAATGTCTTGGCAGTACGACTCCGAGAAATCGTCTGCGACCGACATTTCGATCTTTAAGAGCCGAACAAAGGACGCGAGCGATGGTGTAGTAGTAGACGGCCTTGAAGGCTTGCCTGGACACGTCAAGTCGGTCAACATTCTGACCAACCAGTTCGAGGTCGGCAAGTGGAACATCTTTGCCCGGTTCCGAAAGGGCGGTGGCCATGTCGATCTCTTCAAACAAGGCAGCATTATTGTGTACAGGAAAGGCGACGTCGACTTTGACGGCAAAGTCACGGTCAACGAAGCTCAAACCCTTTACCACGACTACCTTAAGGCAGGCAAAGAACTACCAGAAGGCTGGGACAAAATCTGCGACATGGACGATAACGGCCAAGTCAATATGAAAGACTACCAACTGATGTACTTGACCGCCGAACACGGCGAATAGGTACAGCTAACCAAAGTGCCATGGCCGGCAAACGCTGGCCATGGCTATTTTGCGCCTGTTCTCTTGACAATCGGATTCAAGACGTAAACGGCTATTGCCACCGGATCGCCTACCAAAAGCCCTGAATGACAGGAAAGACATTCTTTCTTGGAGAGAACTATGGGCCTCGCCTGCCAGATCAGCTTTGACTTTGGGCCTTGTACTGGCCAGCTAACGCCTTTTGCGAGCCCGGCGACGATAGTTTTTATCTTTTTCCCCTCATCGAATCCAGGAATGGCCCATGAACGGCTGGCCAGGCTGTCGTCAGAATGTCCACCCCCTGGAAATCGTGAATAGCGAAGTGCTACCGTTTCGGGAGATAGTGGGTGCCCGGACGACCCGAAAATCCTAAAACTTGTCGCGTATTCTTTGTTCGAGTAGGACGGGTCTTTTCCCGAACGGACATGAGACCCGATTGAACTGACTTCAATTCTTGACATACCAAATTTTCCTGACCTGGTCAATTCGAGATTATCAAACTGACTCTGAAAGTAAGAATGGGTGGCGTCGATTAGCTTGGTCGCGCTCGGAGGAATATGTGATGCCAACCCCAATAGGGCAAAAGCAAGTGTCATAGCCGACATACAAGCTTAGACGAAGTGAATCGTCACAAACTTCACCGCCAGCCGTCAAACAGCCCACTCACCGACCCATTTGTATGGATCCTCTTGATGGCTTCGCCCAAAAGCGGTGCGGAAGGCAAGATCGTCAGCTTCGGGAACTGTTTACTACTTGGAATGGGAACGGTGTCGAGTGCAACGACTTGTGACACGACAGAATCCTGCAGCCTTTGCGAGGCGTTACCGCTAAAGACTGCGTGTGTGCAAGCTGCCATGACCGACGTTGCGCCTCGCTTGAGCAACGCTTCAGCACCTTGGATAATTGATCCGCCAGTGTCGATCATGTCGTCGATCATGATACAGGTCTTCCGTTCTACATCACCGATGATTTCGACGATGTCGACTTTGTTGGGCTCAGGCCGGCGCTTAGCAATGATGGCCAGGGAGCAATGTAACGTTTCGGCCAACGCACGTGCCCTTGTGACACCTGCAACATCCGGGCTGACGACGACGATGTCGTCCATTTCACGGTAACCCTGCTCGCCAAAGTGACGACCCAAGATCGGGCCCGCGTACAAGTGGTCGACAGGAATGTCGAAGAAGCCCTGGATCTGCTCGGCATGAAGGTCCACGCAGACGACGCGGTGCGCACCAGCCGCCTCGATGAGGTCTGCGACTAGTCGAGCTGTGACAGGCTCACGCGGTTTCAGCTTCTTGTCTTGCCGCGCGTAACCATAGTAAGGCATGACGACCGTGATCTGGTCTGCGCTGGCTCTACGAAACGCGTCCAGCATGATCAGCAACTCCATCAAGGTGTCGTTGACTGGGGCACAAGTGGGCTGGACAATATAAACGTCTGTCCCTCGCGCACTCTCATCAACTTGGAACCTGATTTCACCGTCTGAAAACCTAGTCGAGGTGACCCGGCCCATTTCGATGCCCAGATAGTCCGCGACCTTCTGTCCCAAGTCGGCGTGCGCATTGCCAGCAAATAGCTTCATGTCCTGAAGCCCGTTTGAGTCGTAGCCATTTGAAGCCGCTGTCACTGCCGCGATTGCCGTTTCCTCCAAGATTCCACCCATCCGTCTTTATTTTCCTGTTTTGACCGTCCGACTGCGAGTGCCCCGTCAGGAACGTCGTGTGTGACGACGCTCCCAGCCGCAATAAACGAATTATTCCCTATTGAACGTGGCGCAATGATGGTCGAATTGGAGCCAATGAATGAATCGTCACCTATTTCGGTCCGATTCTTGCTAAATCCATCGTAATTGCAGGTGATCGTGCCGGCACCAATGTTCGACCTGGCCCCTACTTTGGCGTCGCCGACGTAAGTCAGGTGACTTACGGCCGTCTTTTCGCCAATCTCGGAGTTTTTGATTTCGACAAAGTTGCCGATCTTGACAGACTTACGCAGGTGTGTGCCGGGCCGCAAGTTGCTAAAGGGTCCGCACCGGCTCTCGTCTTCCATAACGGCCTGGTCAATGTGGCTCATGAAGACACGGCAACCTCGCCCAATCTTGCTGTCCTTGATCCACGTGTTCGGCCCCAGCTTAGTCCCCGTCATGACCTTCGTGTCGCCTTCGAGGACGGTCATTGGTTCGACTGTCACATCCGGCTCGATGACCACGTTCAGACCAATGTACGTGCTGGTCGGATCAACAATCGTAACGCCATTCATGGCATGCTCCCTCAAAATCCTAAGCCGCATGATCCGCGAGGCCTCAGCGAGCTGCCACCTGTCATTGACACCCATGAATTCGTCAGGATCGTCAAAGACGGTGGCGACGATCCTACCGCCCTTGTCGCGCACTGCCTGAATTGCGTCAGTGAGATAATATTCGCCTTGTGAGTTAAGGTTTTTTAGCCCAGGCAGGACTTGGAGCAGCGTCTGGCAATCAAAAACATAGACCGCAGGATTAACTTCGAGGATTAGACGTTGCTCTTTGGAGCAGTCTTTATGTTCAACGATGGCGACGACCTCGTCGTTAGCGTCGCGGACGATCCGACCATAGCCCTGAGGGTCGACCGTCACAAACGTCGCCATTGCGACGGTCGCCTCGGATTCGTGAAAGCTCTCTACGAGCCTGGAAAGGGTCTCGGCACTCAAGAGCGGCGTGTCACCTGGAGTGACTAAGACCGGGCCCTCGAACCCTTCCAGAGCCCCGGCAGCCATCATGGCCGCATGCCCAGTGCCTAGTTGCTCGGTTTGCTCGACGTACTCGCACTTGTCGCCCAAAGATTCTCGAACGAGGTCACCTTGATAGCCGACAACGACAACAGTCTTAGTCGCACCTGCGCCGGAGACAGCCCGGGCCACTAGCTCGACCATCGGCACTCCCGCCACCTCATGGAGCCCCTTCGGTAAGTCGGACTTCATCCGCGTTCCTTTTCCGGCGGCAAGAAGGAGTCCAGCAAGGGGTCTCGGTGTCATTTGCGGGGCCTTAAAGATACCCGACAAGGGTGTTTGCTGGCCCGACCAGTCAGTAGGGTGATAACCTCAGCACATAAGAAAATCGTGAAGTTTTGTCGATCCTGCAACGAATGCGCCTTGATAAACATAGGAACAATTCGAGGGGAGATTGGAGTGGCCCCATGGCCAAACAACTGAAAAATCACTCTTCTGTCTCTTCACCTCTTATCCGTTCTGGTACAAAAAGTAAAAGCCTGGCGGATCACTTAGACGAACTGCCTCCCTCCGCGACCCGCCGGACGCTACTTTCAAACTGGGCAGGATTCGCATTTACCTTCGCAGGTCAAGGCGGGGACGCCGGCATTGCTGGTAGTGGCGACCCCTGGCAAAACTGGACAAGCCTGACGAACAAACTTGTTCGACGGATCACCTTTGGAATCACCGCTCAGGAATCTAAGCGGGCTGCGCAGATTGGATTCCTAGCCTATCTCGAGGAGCAGCTCAATCCGGGAGCCATCCATGAGCAGGCCCTGGAGTCGACCATTGTCAAGCGATGGCCGAGGACGACCTGGCAGCCACCCCAGCTCTATGGGATCAACGATGATTGGATCAGTACTGACCACCTTGTCCAATCAACAGTTTTTCGAGCGGTCAAGTCTCGAAAGCAACTTCAAGAAAAGATGGTCGAGCTTTGGTGCGACCACTTCAACATGTGGGCGGACAAGGCGTGGGGTGGTCAGCTGATCACTTGCGTCCGAGACGTCATTCGCCCCAACGCTTTGACCAATTTCCCGACGCTCTTACGTGGTGTCCTCGGGCACCCTTCAATGCTTATCTATTTGGACAATGTCTATAACTACGGTGATTTTCCAAACATCAATTTCGCACGCGAGATTTTGGAGCTGCACACTGTCAGCGTCACGGGCGGTTATACGACGACCGACATCAAGAACTTGGCGCGGGCCCTCACCGGTTGGTCGGTCGACGATGGGTCGGTGAGTCAGGCGAACAAGGGCCGGTTCCAATACCGATCGTACTACCATTCTGTCGGCCAAAAATCGGTTATGGGACATGCAATCCCTATGGGTCAGCAAAGCGAGGGTGAAGACATCATCGCGTGGCTTGGTATGCACCCAAAAACCGCGGAATTCATAGCAAAGAAGCTTGTAGCCCGCTTTGTCAGCCATACGCCCGATCCGACTCTTGTCCAACAAGTTGCCAACGTCTATCTCAGCACAGGTGGAGACATCAAGTCCATGTTAAGGGTCGTATTATCACCGTTGGTCATCCAATCTGCACCGGCAAAACTGAAAAGGCCGTTCCACCTCGCAGTTTCTGGGCTACGGACAAACGAGTCGCACATTCACGACATGGGTTTCCTGCGATGGTTCTACCTACCCTACATGGGCCAAGTGCCATTCAACTGGGAGCCTCCGGACGGTTACCCGGATAGAATCGACTACTGGGCTGCAAGCACCCTCCAAAGACTCCAGTTCGGATATGGGCTTGCCAACAACGAGGTCTGGGGAATCGACTACCAACCAAAGGACAGGTGGGACAGTCTGACCGCAGACCAAGCCCTGACAATGATCAACAACGGTCTCTTTGGAGGCGAGGCTTCTAACCAAGATCGCACGTCGATCAACAACTTCCTGGTTTCGCGACCACTGACCGAAGTCCGGCTGAGGGCCGCCTATGCAATCGCCCTTGCTTCGCCTAGCTTCCAATATTATTGAGGTCTGTTTTATGTCTTCTTCATCGAATCAATCAAGAGCCTGCAAAGAGTACAACTCACTTTCTCGTCGATCGTTTCTAAAGTCGACCGCCGCCACCGCGGCTGCGGTCGCTGTCCCTTCGTGGATACCCCAAGTCGCTTATGCCCAGTCGCATGAGTCGAACCGAGACATCTTAATTTCTGTCTTCCTTCGCGGTGGCGCCGATGGAATGACTTTGTGCGTCCCCCATGGTGAAGCCCGATACTATCAATTGCGCCCTGACATCGCGGTGCCTCCTCCGAACAGCGGCCATGTGAAGCGTGCAAGAGACCTCGATGGGTTCTTTGGACTTCCGTACGGCTTCTATGCACTCGAGCCTGCGTACCGGGCGGGTCATCTCGCCTTTGTCCACGCCGTGGGGTCGGATAACTGGAGCCGGTCGCACTTCGACGCCCAAAGATGGATGGAGAACTGTGGCCGCGATATAAACTTGAACTCAGGCTGGCTGGCCCGCCACCTTGCTTCATCCTCCGAAATGGTGGCCGGAACGCCGCTAAGAGGGCTCAGCATGACCTATGGGATGGTCCGGACACTCAACGGCGGCCCGAAATCTCTCCCGATTGCCGACCCAGACAACTTTGATTACTACTCTTATCTTCCCGACTTTCAAGAAGTCAGCGACACAACGTTTCAAAACTATGTGGCCGCTAACGACTATTGCCGGCCGTCCGTCGAAAACACGAAACGAACAATTGAGCTTCTAGAGTCTCTTGACGTAGCCAATTATCACGGGGCGGGTGGAGCCGTCTATGGTGACAACGGATTCGGGTATTCAATGAAGGCGTCTGCCGCCCTCATCAAGGCCAATCTTGGCGTCGAAGCCATTCATATTGACATAGATGGTTGGGACACACACAATCAACAGGGAGCGGTCGACGGTTACATGGAGCAACTCATGCTGGAACTTGGCACCAATGTGGCTGCATTCCATGAGGACATGAATGCTAGCGGGCGAATGGACTTCACCTTGGTCGTCATGAGCGAGTTTGGTCGAAACGCCGGCCAAAACGACACGATCGGCACCGACCATGGCGCAGGGAGCTCGATGTTCGTCATGGGTGGTGGGGTCAATGGGAACCATGTCTATGGTCAATGGCCAGGACTGACTAACCTGCTCGACAACCAAGACCTGTATGCTACGACCGACTACCGGTCGGTCCTTGCCGAGATTGTGTCAAAAAGGCTCCAAAACGGAGCGAACCTGGGAACCGTCTTCCCGGACTTCTCGCCAAACGACCTGGGCGTGTTCCACGCTTGAAAGTTGAAACCGGCCACCGATCGGTGGCCGGTTTCAACTTTCTGGAAACTTCGAGCGCCAGGCTCGGATCCCACCATGGAGGTTTCGGACACGCCCGTAACCTTGGGCCGTCAAGAATTTGCAAGCTTCTGCGCTCCGACCCCCTGAGCCGCAGTGACAAACAATGTCGGCGTCTCGCGGTATGTTATCGAGCTTGCCCGGAAGTTCGCCAAGAGGAATAAGGATCGAACCGTCTATACGGTCTTCGTCGAATTCGTCTTGTTCGCGCACGTCAATAAGGTAGATCGAAGCATGGCTTTGATGCAAGTCGTCCACCGAGATCTCTGAAACATAGGGCTCTGATTTCATGCCACAAAAGTCCTCATAGTCGATCAGATTATGCAGGCTCCGGTTGTCCCCGCAAATGGGACAGCGTGGGTCACGCTTGATCTTGACTTCCTGGAACCTCATACCAAAGGCGTCAAAAAGGAGGAACCTACCGATCAAACTCTCTCCGACACCAAGGATGAGTTTTACCGTTTCTGTCGCCTGGATCAATCCAACGAGACCGGGCAAAATACCGAGCACTCCTCCCTCGGCACAGCTCGGCACCGTCCCAGGCGGTGGCGGCTCTGGAAAAAGACAGCGGTAGCAGGGCCCGCCCGGGGCCGCAAAGACAGTCGCTTGTCCTTCGAACCGAAAAATCGATCCGTAGACATTTATTTTTCCGGTCAAGCAGCATGCGTCATTGACGAGGTACCTCGTTGGGAAATTGTCTGTTCCATCTAAGATTAAATCATAATCCTTAAACATATCGATCGCATTAGCGCTACTCAACGCGACTGGGTGCTCTTCGACAAGGACGTGCGGGTTGATGTCACGAATTGTTTCGGCCGCGGAGTTGACCTTTGGCCTTCCTAAATCGGATGTGCCGTGGATGACTTGTCTGTGTAAGTTTGTCAGGTCAACATTATCGAAATCGACAATTCCGAGTTGTCCGATCCCTGCTGCGGCCAAGTAAAGCGCGGACGGGGAGCCCAACCCGCCTGCCCCGACCAGCAGGACCTTGGCTGCCTTGAGCTTTTCTTGCCCAGCCCGGCCAACTTCTGGAAGAATGGTATGCCTGGCATACCTAAGGAGCTCTTCTTGCGACAAGGCCATACGGGCATTGTGGACCCTGCTCCCTTTCATCCTTGAACATCTTGGGACTGCCTGGCCCGCCTAGGTACACTTGCACTAGTGGGAGGCCATGCGCGGCCATCAAAACCACGTGGGACAACCCCTATGCGCAATCAAAAACGAAAAAATAAGCACAGCGGCCGGTTTCTGGAGGCTGCAAAACTAGTCGAAGCAGACAGGCAATATGACCCCGTCGAAGCTATCGCACTCGTCAAGAAGACTGCTAGCACCAAGTTCGCCGAGGGCGTCGACTTGAGCATGAGGCTCGGCGTCGACCCGAGGAAAGGCGACCAAAACGTCCGAGGCATCACGAACTTGCCTCATGGAACAGGCAAAACTAAGAAGGTGGCCGGTCTTGCCAAAGGCGACCTGGCTAAAGAGGCCGAAGCGGCCGGCGCAGACCATGTCGGCGATGAAGACCTCATCACCAAAATTCAAGGCGGCTGGAAGGACTTCGATGTCATTCTTGCCACGAACGACATGGCTCCGCAGATTGGAAAAATCGGAAAAATCCTAGGGACCAGGACACCTAACAAGAAAAACGGCACAGTCACGGACACGGTCGGGCAAGCTGTGAAAGAAATCAAGGGCGCGACCCGCGTCGAATACCGTGTCGACAAGGCCGGCGTCATCCACATGCCGATAGGTAAGGCTAACTTCACGGATGAGCAGCTCGCCGACAACTTCAAAGCGGCGGTCGACGCAATCATTCGGACGAAGCCGGCTTCGGCAAAGGGACGGTACTTAATCTCGATGACCTTGTCGTCAACGATGGGCCCCGGTGTAAGGTTGGACTCGTCGCTGGCCAGCAAGTTTAGCGGCCACTAAGTGGCAGTTCGATCACTGCAGTAAAGCTTGAACCAGGCTCGCTCAGAAACTTGAGCGAGCCCTTGTTCTTTTGCACTGATTCGCGTGCGATAGCCAGCCCCAGCCCTGTGCCTCCATTCTCTTGCGAGCGAGACGGATCGATTCTGAAAAACCTCTCGCCAAGCGAGCCGACCAATTCTGTCGGCACTCCAGGCCCATGGTCTGTCACTGACACCCTGGCAATGCTGTCGACTGTGGTCAGGGTCACCTCGACAGAGGGTTCACCGTACTTGAGTGCGTTGACCAAGAGGTTGAGGACGGCTCTTCCTAGCACGTCTCCATTCCCAAAGACAGTTACTGCCGTTTCTGGGAGGAAAACCTGCATGTCGGCCGACCCGCCGGACTTTTCGACCGCATCGGCAACAACGAGACGCAGGTCGATGTCCTGGAAGGACCACGCAATATCTCCCGATTCTAAATAGGAAAGCTCTAAAAGCTGGCTCGTCACTTTCGCCATGTCATGCGCAGCGCGGTTTGCCGAGGCCAGAGAGGACCGCAGATCGTCCTCAGAAACATTGTCAGTGCTTGTCGCGATCATCAGCCGGGTTAGAGGAGTGCGTAACTCGTGAGACGCGTCCGCTGTAAACCTCTTCTGTCGATCCAAGGCTGCATTGAGTTCGGTAACAGAGAGCTGAACACTTTCTGCCATGTCATTGAAAGCCCTAGAAAGAACTGCAAATTCGTCATGTCCTGAAACTGGAATTCGTTTTTCCAAATTGCCCACCCTCCACGCTTGTGCCGCGTCGCTCAGATCCTTGATTGGCCGCAAAACCCTGTTGGTCAAGAACCACGAGACAGCCAGCGCAAGCACCACTCCAAGCGGCAAGAAAAGTAGCAAGGTGTTTCCCTGGATCCTGAATACTGAGTCATAGTCCTCCAATTCACGTGCGACTTGGACGACGAACTCAACCTTCCCATCTTTCATGGCAGGTGCCGAGAGGGTTCGCAGTCGAGAACCACCCAGGGTCACCACTGAGTACACCCGTCCGCCAGACAATGACTGCCTGTATGCCAGAGGGTCGAAAAGCTCGTCACCTCGGACACCGCCTATGAGGTTCCCAGCGATCCCGATCACCCTTGGGCGGCGGATTGACGCGACAAGGTTCGATCCATCGTTTGGAAATGGCGAGTCTGGTGGTGGGCCCATGGGTTGGCCAAAAGGGGGCCGGAGGGGCGGCCGGCGAGGATTGGTCATTTCATCTGCTCTTCGCCATAAGTCCTCGTCGATACGAGCTGCGATCCGCCGCGCGTTAGACCAGCTGATCGCTAAGTTGAATGTGGTCAGTAGGACGACAACAACGCAAGCAATCCATGCCGCAACCCGCCATCGAAAGCTCATTCGTCCCTCTGCGGTTTAAGTGAATATCCGATTCCATGCACCGTTCGGATCAGCTTGACGTCATGGTCTGCGTCAATCTTCTTACGGAGCGACGCGATGTGAAAATTAACAGTGTTCAGGAGACTCTCCTCTTCATCCCAGACCCTTTCCAAAATGACTTCCCTTGTGAGCGTCCTGCCCTCGTTACGCGCCAGGGCTTCGAGCAAAGAGTACTCTCGCTGCGTGAGTTTGACGACCTGTCCACCTCGTGTCACAGAGTGACCAACCGTATCGATCACCAGGTCGTCGATCTTGATGAATCCTGTTTTGTTGACCTTGTCCCTGCGATGAAGAGCCTGGATCCGGGCCAAGAGCTCGCGGACATCGAACGGCTTCGGGAGGTAGTCGTCGGCTCCAGCCTGCAAGCCCTTGACTCGGTCGTCAATGGAGTCTCTGGCAGTCAACATTAGAATCGGAGTCATGATCTTGGCTTCTCTGATCCGTCGGCACACCTCCCATCCGTCGATCCCAGGCAGCATAATGTCAAGAACGATCACTGAATAGGTGGAGCGAAACGCGGCGGAGAGCCCTTCGTTTCCATCGCGAACGACATCGACAAGAGTCTTTTCGTTTTCGAATGTCCTGGACAGAAGCTCAGCGATCACTAGATCATCTTCGATCACCAAGATTTTCATCGGTACGTTTCAGACGTTGGGACATGAAACGGGGCCGCAGACTATGTCTTGCGGCCCCTAATGGAAGGGTTCAGGGTCAGTTGCCGCCCCGGCCTCCACGTCTTTGGAAGGCAAAAGGCTTGCCAAGCATACTGGTCCAAGTGTCTAGTTGACTTTGGTCGAGAACAGCCAAAATCTTCCTGTCGACCTCTTGCCTCTGCCTGTCCATGTCTTCTGGTGAGGGTCGTTGGCCCTCGTGAGGCGGTTGCCAGTTTTGGCGTCCAGACTCCAGCACGGCCAGGATTTGGTTACGTTGCTCTTCGGTCAACCCTACAGCTGCACCGACCTTTTTTTCAAGGAGCGACGATGGCCCGCGGAATTGAAGTTCGAGCTGGTGGTAGCGTGTGTACTGGCTTGATGAAAGAACGCCTTTGATCTTGGCGTCATTCTCTTCGGCAAGTTTCTCCATGGCTTCACGAGGCATTTTGTAGCCACCGGGGCCACCCTGGCCCGGAGGAGGCCCACCAGGGCCACCTTGACCAGGAGGGGGTCCACCAGGGCCACCTTGCCCCGGAGGAGGCCCACCAGGGCCACCTTGCCCTGGAGGAGGCCCACCAGGGCCACCTTGGCCCGGAGGAGGCCCACCAGGGCCACCTTGTCTTCCGCCGAGGATCTCGGCAAGTTTTTGTCGTTGATCGTCAGATAGCCCTAGCTCCTTTTGAACGTCAGGCGCAAACAAAAGGGTTGGCCCGCCCATTGGCCGTCGCATCATGGGTGGGCGACCACCCTCTTGCGGAGGCACTTGGTTTTGGGCCGGTGCTTGACCGACCATGGAGAACGCCAAAAGCGCGATAGCGATTGTCATTTTCATTGGTTTTCCTTGCAACGTCGGTCGTTGCAGTCACTATGATTGGATATCTTTATGAGGAAATCGTGAGGAAACAGGACAATTTTTCAATGTCCAGGCGAATAGGTCTGGCTGCCTTTCGGGCTACTGTTCCACACGCCATGCGGGTCATATGAGAACATTTTCGGGAACATCGCGCTCGTCGTGGTTGCGGTCAACGCTCTTCGTGGCGTTGCCAGGGTCGGCCCCAGTATCTGCATGGATTCCCCAACATTGGGCCGTTCAATGTGCCCTGTCACGCAGGTTTTGAGTCAACTCAGACGGTCTTTCGACGGCGTCTGTGAATCATCCAAACGGATCCGATAATCGCACCAACTGCCAAAGTTGTTGGGTTCAAGATAGACGCTTCCTGAGGCCGGAACACCAAGTCGTCGTCGTATCCTATGGCGTTCCTAGAGTTGTCGAACTGCGTCAGCACCGGGTGTTTTGGCATGTCAGAACCTTTGAGGTTCAAATCCGTCAGCAATTTGTTCACCATATACTGGTTGAGAGAACCGCTCCAACGCTTTCGTGCCTCCCAAGCCGACCCCTTGCCTAGATAGTCACCGCGAACGTCACTCGTCGAGATGAAGTACACGGAGAGGGGTCGATACCAGCCTGCAGGCCAAGTGTCTTTTGGCATTTTGTAGGGGTAGTGCGGCGCGTCGGTCTTAAAGCTGATCCGAACGGCTTGGGTGGCTGTGACCATTCCTTTCTTGCCGGTGTATTTGAGGGCCGTAAAAACCCAGTTCTTCTTGATGTAGTGGTCAAACCACTCCTCCATAGCAGGGCGGGACACGTAGCCGTTCGCCTTGAGCCACTGGCCGAGACCCGACGCATCGCTCGCCCGGATGATCGCTGCCTTATAGTCTCCCACGGTCTGCTCCGAGACGACCTCAACGCCTCCGGCGGCGGCATCAACCGAGCCCAGTGGTGCCGAGCAGGCGATTGACGGAGGACGGTTTTGGAAATCGACATATGCCTTCAACTTCCCGAAAATATCCGTCTTGGCGACGGCGAGCGTGGGAACCGAGGGTGTCGGCACGATGAACCCGAAGTCTTTGGCCGATGTGTCGAATGTCGCCTTCCGTACAAAGTGCTCAATTTTCTTGTCCGCGTCCCACACGATGACGACTTGCTCACCGACAAGCTTCACGGTAGAGCCATCCGACGCCATGCAGCAAGGGAACGATATTTTTGACAAGATAAGCACTGCTACGAGAGCCAATGTTCTCATGCCTGGTTCAACATCCAGGGCAAGTTCATCTGTTCCCATATTCGCCCGACGCGATAGTTTGGGAAGTATCAGGCATGAGCGCGGAGCCGTCCCTCACACCAAAACGCTTGAGCCTCCGGATCTAGTCTCGTGCGCCTTGGGGTAAAGACATTCAATTTCCCGGCCGGGCGTCAGACTTTTTTCCTGCCGACGTTCTTCTGCGCTGACGCACCTTTTGTGTTCACGGCCTTTGGTTTGTCGACCTTGTGCTTTGGCTTTTCGTGGAGCGATGCGTCCACGTCTGAGCCATGTTCGACCTCAGCTTCTGGATCAGTCACGAGCTTCTGCGTGGCTTTTTTGAGGAAGGAGTTCATGGACATACCCCTATTGTGACGCAATTCGTGACAGACGCCACCAATTGGCAAAACCTATGCGCAGATCCAACAATGGGCCATTCAGGTCATGACTTCTGAAACTCCAACCACATTCGTGGCAGTATTAGGCATCGGGCCGCTTGGGCCCAAGGATAATTGATGAGACTACTTGGCACGTCACTGCTTCTTGGAGCTTTGTCCGTTTTGGCCCCCTGTCAGGCAAAAATGACTTTAGAAGACGCTTTAGTCTCCGCCAGATCCAATAACGGGACAGTGCTTGCCGCCCAGCTAGATTTCGAGGCGGCCAAGGCGTCAACACGTGCCGACTACTCGTCCTACCTCCCGACGGTCACTCCAAACTTCTCGCAGGAGAACGGTCGGACGAACACCTATACAGGGCCAAACCGGGGACATGACACATTCGACACGACCGATGCAAGCGTGACAGCAAGGTGGCTGCTCTTCGACAACGGCGAACGGGCAGCGAGCTATGCGAGGAGCAGGGCTCAACGTGACCAAGCCATGTATTCCACCTTGGACACGCTCAGAGCCGTCCTCGTGGACGTCCATACATCGTTTTTCGACGCGCTACGGTCACAAGAGCTTCTCAAGGTCGCCAATTCGAGCCTAGAACGTGCGCTCAAGCTCCAAGACGCGACTGAAAAGCGAGAGCAATTTGGTTCTGGACCCAAAAAAGACATCTTGCAAGCCAGGGCAGACGCACTGAATGCAAAAGTCAATGTGCTCACTTCGCAGAACCAAGTGAGCACGACCGCCGCGACACTTAAGGCAGTCATCGGCTGGCCCGACGAGACCCTCCCGCCACTCGACGACAGCCAATCTTCCATTCCAAACGTTGCGACTTACACACTTGAAGAGGCATTTGCTAATGGACTCAAGAACCGACCGAGCCTTCTGGCCGCACGCAAGAGGATCGAGGGGAGCCGGTTTTCGGTGTCATTGGCAAGGCTAAACAGTGGTGTGTCGTTCCAGGGGGTCGCCAACTACAACCGAAGCTTCAGTGAGAGCGTTTTTGACCGCACATTCTTTCAGCTGACAGCCAGTGTCCCGCTCTATGACGGGTCTCGATCAAGCGAGTCGGTCCGAGCGGCAGAGTTGGCTTACAGCGCTGACAAGGCTTCTTTGACTCAATCGGAACGTGATGTAAAAGCTGACATCGAAGCCGCCTATAAGTCCTTTAAGCAGAACTTCGACAGACTGGAAGCGTCTAGGCTTGCGCGTGAGGCGGCTCAGCTCAATTTCAAGGCAGCAGAAGGGGCGTACCGTGAAGGAGCAGGAACAGTGCTAGACCAATTGACTGCCCAAGTGAGCCTCGCTACCGCCGAGTCCAATTATGTCCAATCGTATTACGACTTACTCATATCTGACGTTCGGCTCAAGCAAGTCGTCGGTGACCCTATTCCTGGAGAACCTAGCTATAAATAGAGGACAACGGAGATGAATAAATGGGCAGTTGGGATCGGAGGGGTCGTATTAGTAGGGGCGGCCCTCTGGGTAGTTTCTAACGGCGCACAAGCCGTGTCTGACATTGAATACCGATACGCGCCCGTCAGTAAGTCCGACTTGATGCTGTCGACCTCTAGCACAGGCGTCCTTGTGCCATTGACTAAGGTTGACGTCAAGTCGAAAGCGGGCGGAAAAGTCGTCAAACTTTTTGTGGAAGAAGGGACTCCGGTTGTAGCTGGTCAGACGATTGCCTTGATTGACCCAGAAGACACTCGGGCGATCTACCAGCAGGCCGAGGCCGATGTGTCGTCGGCCAATGCCCGGGTTTCTCAAGCCCGTATCAATGCGACAATTGAACAAGGCAACTCTGTAGACCGGGTCAAGGGCGCAGAGATTGCCCTCTATCTGGCCCGGACGCGGTTGGCCAAAGTCGAGCAAACGAGCAGGGTTCAACCTGTGCTTGTTTCGGCTGATATCAAGTCGGCACAGGCGAGCCTGGACACTGCGCGTGAAGCCTTGCGGTCACTTGAACAAACCACCGTTCCCCAGACAAGGCGAGACGCGAAGGGCCAGTATGACCGTTCCAAATCTGACTGGGAAACGAATTTGGCAGAATTGGAACGCCAGCAGAACCTCTTGGCGGAAGGATATGTGTCAAAGAGCGCAGTAGAAAAACAAAAGTCGGCGCTCGTCACTGCTGAAACGGCCTATCGACTGGCTGAGCAGAGGCTGAAAACGATTGAGACGCAGATTGACTCGGACCTAAAAACTGCAAGAGCCAGGGTCCGCCAAGCCGAACAGTCCCTGATTCAGGCCCAAGCCAACGAAAACAGGATTCCAATTTCGCGACACGAACTCGAGGAAGCCAGGAACAACGTGCGGACCGCTGAAGTCAACTTGAGCGAGGCGCGGACAGCCAGGCTCAATGTGAACCTTCGACGGTCTGACATTGCAACGGCCGCAGCAGGATCCGTTAGGAGCCAGGTTGCGATGAAGAACGCGAAGATCCAGTTGGACAGCACGACAGTCGTTGCGCCAAGGGACGGCATTGTCACAATGAAATACCTCGAAGAAGGGACCATCATCCCTCCGGGGACATCGACGTTCGCACAAGGCACGAGCCTAGTCCAGATTGCAGACACGACGACGATGTTTATCGAATGTTCGGTCGACGAGGCCGACATCGGTTCGGTGAACCTTGGCCAACAAGTTAGAATTGTTGTCGAAGCTTATCCCGGTACAACGTATAAAGGAAGTGTCAAGAAGATCTTTCCTGCCGCCGAAACAGCCAACTCACTAACGATTGTGAAAGTAAGGGTTCAAATCGAAGGCAAGGAGACATCAGAATCCAATCCAGGCGCAAAATCCTCGCGTCAAGGCATAGTTGCAGGAGCGAAAGGAGAGCGAAATGGTACCGGACAGAAACGAAGCGAAACGGTCTTGAGGCCCGGAATGAACGCAACGTGCGAATTCATCCAGTTCTCGAAAAAGGACGTCCTGGTCGCCCCACAGCAGGCGATCAAACGAGAAGGCGGGAAAACGACCGTCAGAGTCAAATCGGCCGATCCGAAGAAACCGACAGTCCGTGAAGTCAAGGTCGGCGTTTCTGGCAACGACGGTATTGAAATTCTTGAGGGCTTGAAAGAAGGTGAAGAAGTGGTCATTGCTGAAATCGACTTGAAGGCAATGCGAGACCGCCAAGCAAAGATGGACCAAGTCCAGCAAGGCGGCGGACTTGGATCTATGAACCGAGGCGGCCCAAGCCAATCGCGAGCCAGTAGCGGAGGCAGCGGCGGAGGAGGAGGAGCACGAGGAGGATCCGGAAGATGAATATTGGCGACTGTTTCGACAGCGCACTTCGGTCCATTTCGAGCAATAAGCTGAGGTCTGTCTTGACGATGCTGGGTGTCGTCATAGGTGTTGGCTCCGTCATCGCCATGATCGGGATCGGCGAAGGGACCAAGCAGAAGAGCTTAAGTGAGCTAGAAATCTTGGGATCCAACCGAATAACTGTCATGCCCAACTGGGGGAGGGGACGGGGCGGCATGGGCGGCAATGACACGAGCCCTCTTCGAATGGAAGACGTCGAGAAGCTCAAGGCACGGGTGCCGTTGATCAAAAACATCACCGGAGTCGTCAGCACACGGTTTTCTGGTCAATCGACCGTCAAATTCGGGTCGTATTCGAAGCGGACGGGGATCTCTGGAGCAGAACCGCAGATCCGGTTCATTGAGAACGCCACGAGAATGCACAGCGGCGGTTGGTACGACGAAAACAGTGAAGCCTTAATGGAACGCAAGTGTGTGCTTGGATACAGCGTTTATGACGAGTTGTTCCATGGCGAGAACGCAGTTGGGGCCACGGTCAAGATAGGCTCCCAAAACTTCGAAGTGATGGGGGTCGTGGATTACAAGGGTGGAACTGGGTTCAATAATCCAGACGACCAAGTGTACGTGCCGCTGTCCACTGCGCAGAACCGCTTGACTGGGATGAAGGACAGGATCAACTACATCACGATGCAAATGTCCAGCAGTGACGTGCTCAAGGTCGCTCAAGCCGATGTCGAAGACGTCTTGAACGAGAACCGCAAGAATGCCTCTGGAGAGGCCCTGTTCCGGGTCTTTAACCAAGCGGAATCGCTTCAGCAGATCGAGACGCAGTCGTTCCTTTTGTCGATGCTGTTGGCCGGAATCGCGTCGGTGTCCCTTCTCGTTGGAGGGATCGGCATCATGAACATCATGCTGGTCTCTGTCACGGAGCGAACCCGGGAGATCGGGCTGCGTAAGGCACTCGGCGCCCATCGAAACACGATCCTCACCCAGTTCCTGCTGGAAAGTGTGGTCATGTGTGTTCTGGGCGGATTGATTGGCATCGTCTTGGGATCGGGTTCAGTCTCTTTGGTGGCTACTTTGCTCATGGTGCCTGCGGTGGTCAATGCGACGGCAGTTGCTTGGGCGTTTGGATTCTCATCCGTCGTGGGCGTTGTTTTCGGCCTGTATCCCGCGATCAGGGCCAGCAATTTACTCCCCATTGAGGCCCTCCGCTACGAGTGAGCACACTCAGTCCATATGACCTGCGGACCGCAACTCTTCCGACCTGACCAGATAATATGAACTTATGAGCGTGATCCAAGTCAGAGACCTGTGCAAGGACTATGTCATGGGCACGACGGTCGTCCGCGCGCTGAGAGGGGTCGACTTAGAAATCGAAGAAGGTGAGTTTGTCGCTATCATGGGCCCGTCGGGAAGCGGCAAATCGACGTTCATGAACATGGTCGGTTGCCTCGACCGGCCTTCAAGTGGCTCGTACTACTTGAACGGAAAAGAAGTGTCAATGTTCAACGACGCTGAATTAGCGACTGTGAGGAACAAAGACATAGGGTTTGTGTTCCAGACCTTTAATCTCTTACCACGGACTTCTGCCCTCAAAAACGTTGAGCTTCCCCTCATGTACGCCGGAGTCAAGGATCGAACGACGCCTGCCATGGCCGCATTGGAGCGCGTTGGGCTGAGACAGCGATCCGACCATAAGCCGAACGAACTGTCAGGCGGGCAGCAACAGAGGGTGGCTATTGCACGGGCAATTGTCAACAATCCGGTCATCATCTTGGGAGACGAGCCGACCGGCAACCTGGACAGCCGCACGAGCGAAGAAATCATGGCACTGTTCCAGGAACTCAACAGAGCTGGTAAGACCGTCATTATCGTGACCCATGAACAGGACATCGCCGATCACTGTAAGAGGATTGTCCGGTTCAGGGACGGCATGATTCAGAGCGATGAAAGGGTAGAGTCGCCAGTCGACGCCAAGGAAATCTTGGCAAGACTGCCTCAAACCGACCAGGCGGCCAGCTAGTGAGGGTCGTGCAGGGCACGTGGATGGCCGCAGGCCTGGCGTGCGTGGGGTTGGCTTATGTCGGATACGTCTTGCCGGGCCTTCCTGGAACAGTGTTCTTAATCGGAGCCCTCTACTGTTTTAGGCGCGGGAGTTCCAAGTTCGAGGGCTGGTTGCTCAACCATCCCTGGTTTGGGCGGACATTGCGCGAGTGGGAGACGTATCGAGGCATGCGGCTGAGGACCAAAAAAATCGCCCTAGCGACCATGTGGATTGCCGTCATCGTTTCGGCGGTCATGTATTGGTCCAAACCCATTGTCGAAGGGATTGTTGCAGGGGCGGCCGTTTTTGCGACTTGGTACATATGGACCCGTCCAACTGTGCCGGAACATGCGGCTGTCATAGTGGAGCAAGAGGCGACTTCGCGACAAAACGAGCCCATTCAGCATCGATAAACCTCCAAGAAATCGTATCCCCCTTGCCCTGGGCCAGGCCGACCCGCGGCCCGGTCAGAACTTGGGCCGGGGCGTCGCCTAAGCCCAATCTCAATTCTGAGTCTGAGAATAGGTCACGGCCATAATCGCTTTGGCCAAGGCCAAGGGTACGGCACAAGCGTCCCGGGCCAATCCAGGAGTGCGCTGCACTTTGGCGGTCTTGATGATCGAATAGTGCCTTGGGAACCGCACTGCGTAACAAAATGGCCGCCGGTTCACCCGCAGGGCGGGCCACAATGTTGGCCATCCAGTGGTTGCCATAGATGAAATACATGTAGAGGTGGCCTGGCGTGCCGAACATAGCTTGGTTCCTGCCGGTCTGGCCCCTAAAGGCATGGCTTCCAGGATCATCTTGGCCGCCATAGGCCTCTGTCTCGATCAAGACCACAGTCTTTCCTCGGACAGTCAACTCACAGCCAAGCAATTGACGCGCTGCAACTTCGACAGGACTGTAAGACAGAAGGCCGCGAATGTCACTCAAAGCAAGATTACGAGTCTAGATGCTTTAGGCGACCTTTCGCAAGGACTCCATGAAATTGGAAGAATCCGCCTTGACTCCGACGTTGATCAAACTCATGGCTAGCCGAGCCGCGGCTTTTGCAGTAGGTCCGTTTGGCCACGCTTGAGAGCACAGTGGTGGGCAACTGGATTGCAAGCCTGCCCGTGGGTCTGCCGGGTAAACGGCGCTAAAATCTAGTTCGCGGCTCAGCCATCGCCTGAAGGCAGACTTGGCATCTGAGACCAAGTGGCGCCCCTGGGCGCCGCTCACGACATCATTGACGACAAGGCCAATCTGGGAGAACCCCTTGGTCAAGCCACAACGTGCCGTCGAGACACCGCCGATCAATCCAGCGGAGCATGGTCCAGACACTAGCATGAGCACGTCCCCTGATGGCATGTCAGAGCTTGGAGGGCAATCGATAACGACTTGGGAAAAGCCGTCGCCTGACCACTCTGCTTGACCATACTGGACGACCAAATTCTCGCTCACTTCAACCGGCTGAGCCTCATGCTCGCCCAACCACAAGGGTACCGATGGCAGATCTAAGTTGAGATCGACAAGCAGTGTTCGATGTCCGGCCGCAGCCAAGGCATACGCCAAATTAGAGGCCACGTGGCTCTTGCCCGTGCCGCCTTTCTTGTTGGCGACGACGATCGTCACTTCTGGCCTCTCTTGAGGAACGGGATCTTGTCGAACAGCGTCGGGACGTAGTCTCGCGATTTGCACAGGAGGACATCGTCTTGCTCCCCATACCTGGCCCTGATTTCGTCCACAACCTTCGCCATGTCTCCATAGACAACGTTGAGCGGCATTCCAGCCGCCTCCTCGAAGGCTTTCCGATCGTCCTCTTCCATAGGCTCGACTGCTAGGCAGTGAAGCACGCCATCGACGACGGCGAAGGGAATCGCCAAGGACTTGGCTGCAAGCTCACCCGGAACTTTGGCCACAGCGCTTGGCTCGATCTCGACTGGTGATGGCGGAGCCGTCTCACCTTCTGAGCTTTGTACCGGGTCTAGCGGTTCTACTTGTGTCTCGACAGTTTCGATATGAGCGGCCAGATCGGCTGCTTGGGCCGGACTTTCGGCTGAAACCGGTTCTTGGATCTCAGTACTAGGATCCTTCAATCCAAGCATGGCCTGGATCTCTTCCGCCGAAACGACTTCAGCGGCGACTTCAGGTTCCCCTGCGGCAGCTGGATTCAGAAGAGCCTGGATTTCTGCGTCGGACAGCATCATCCCTCCATCGGACATGTCTCCTATTGGCTCAATTTCTCCCACTTCAAACCCATTTGAGTCAGATGAGTCTGTAAAGCCCGAGGATGCCTCGGCGGTCTCATCAGCTGGAGCTGCCTCGCCGCCAAGCAGTCCCGTGGCCTGGAAGAGGGCCGAAATTTCCGCTTCGGTCAGTTCGCCTTCGCCTTGAGGCTCCTCTACAAGCCTTAGGTCAGGTTCGGCGTTCGCGGGCAAGTCGATTGTGGCCCCATTGTCATCCGAGGCTGATGGCTCTGCGGTGTTGGATTCAGAGAGGGCCATGGCCAGTTCTGCCTCCATGTCCTGGCTGTCCAAGGACGATGCGCCGGCGATTTGTTCGGTCATACGGCTAAAAACCTCTTCCGCAAGATCCAGGACTTCAGCTGTCGGGCCCTCGCCCTCTATTGATCGGACTTCGATGCTTTCTTGAACGACTCCGGCTTCGGCGACCTGCTCTCGAAGGGCAGAAATCTCGCCCCTCAGACCTTCGACGACCGACATGAGGTCTGCGATTAAGGACTGTATGTCGGGTTCTTTCTTCTTGGGGGCCTTCTTTGGCCTGGGGGCTTCGGCTTGGGCCATGCGTCCTTGAAATTGTCGGAAACACGTCCTCTCGGACTCAGGTCACGAGCTTCGGACAATCCAAAGTTCTTTCGGCCCGTGGACGCCTTTGACCAGAATGCCTTCGATGTCCGCTGTACGCGAGGGCCCAGTCACGAGGACAGCGTTTTCGCCCAAATTGGCTAGCCCTTCTGCAAGTGTCTCGACGATCTGGCCCTCTGGGATCACCACCACACAGTGGGGAGGGGCAAGGCTGGCCAGCCGCCTGCTTTTCGATCCATGTCTAAGAAGAACCGAGCCGGTCTCCGCCACTGCGACCGCACCTACGACGAAACCAGTAGTCGCTTTCCAGGGGCTAGCCGCATCAAACAACATTGGGAGTTCTAAACTGCTTTCTACGCACCAAGACCGGTCCGGCAGTTCTTCAACATCTGCCCACGTCGCAATTTTTCCGCCAAGTTGGACAAGGCGATCGTTAAACATTGACCACAAGGCATCTGTCCCTCTGGCAGGCCCTGGCTCAGACGGTCGCTCTGTGCGGGCCTGCGTGGCAGTCGCTGGTCTGCTGCCTGCCCTGTGGCGGTGTGTACTCCACCAGGCCCGAAAGTCTTCCTTGTCGCGTCTCGGTGCCTCTTTTCTTTCCGTCCAAGGATTGGGGAACCAAAAGGCGAAAGTTGCGAATCTTCGTACCAGGTTCCAGAGCCATAATTTACGCCCTACAACAGCCAATCCTGAAGTGGCTTTTAGACCCGGAGACACCTTCGCCAAATCCTCGCGGGCCTGAACCAGCAAATCTGGAATCGGGATCATGACTGGACAAACTACCTCGCACATTCCACATAGCGTCGAATTTTTTGCGATGTCTCCAGCTGCCTCTGGCCCTTTAAGGGCAGGGTTGAGCACGGCGCCAATTGGACCAGAATAGACCTCGGCATAGGCGTGGCCGGAGCTCTGCCTATAGACTGGGCAAACATTCATGCAAGCCCCACACCTGACACAACGCAGAACAGAGCGATAGGGTCCATTTGCCACCCTTGAGCGGCCATTGTCCAGCAAGACGATGTAGACATGGCTCGGACCGTCGACTTCCCCAGCGACACGTGGCCGAGAAACAAAGTGCGTATAGACCGGTGCCCGCTGTCCCGTGGCGGAGCCTACCAACAACTTCAGAAACAGCGGAACGTCCGAATCGGAAGGGAGCAACTTCTCGATCCCCATGACAGCGATATGGACATTGGGGGCAGTGGTCGAGAGTCTGTTGTTCCCTTCGTTCTCAACGATCACTAACCTGCCAGAATCGACAATTCCAAAATTGACACCGCTAATGCCGATTGCCGCTTGCTGGAACTTATTGCGCAAGTAGGAACGCGCTTGTTCCGCCAAAATTTCAGGCGAGTCGCTATAGGGGCCAAGCCCATTCTTGTGAAAAGTCCTGGCCACGTCATATCGGTCTTTGTGGATGATTGGGGCAACAATGTGGCTGGGAGTATCGTGATCGAGTTGAATAACGAACTCACCCAAGTCTGTCTCCACAACGTTATAACCCTCGCTGGCCAGGTGTTCGTTGAGCCCGATTTCCTCTGAGACCATAGACTTGGCCTTAACGATGACGTCGCCTGGAGCAGAGTGCCGCGCACATAGGGTCGAAATCACGGTGTTCGCCTCCGCAGCGTCTTTCGCTCGGAACACGGTAGCCCCATTGTCGCTACATTTCTTGGCAAAACGTTCTACATACGATTCCAAGTCGGAAAGAACGACATCCTTGGTGGCCGCCGCCTGCCCGCGCGCAGCGTCTAAGTCCTCGAAGACTTCGGCCAAAGTCACCGCACGGGCGTCCGAAACCCGTCGACACGCACCCGAGACGCTCTGCCGAGCCGCCTGGGGTAGTTGCTCAACAAACGCCTCGAAACGGTTCAAATTGCTGACGAGAGCACCTCCGAAACATGGAGAAACTCCAGTGAAACACCTTCCCGTCGAGCCAGTCCATCGAGGTGCATCAAGCATCCGAGGTCACCACTCACAACGGTCTTCGCGCCAGTGGTTGTGAGGCATTCTAACTTTCTTAAACCTATTAGCTGGCTCGTCAACGGGCGGTCTGTCGAGAACGTTCCTCCAAAGCCACAACACTGTTCCGGCTCAGCGAGCGGGAGGATTGTCAAGTTCGGGACCGTCGACAACACTCGCTGGTGCGCGGCACCAGCTCCGACTGCACGACCGTGGCAAGATTCGTGGAGGGCGATCTGCTTCGGCTCTTTGAATCCTGACCATATCGTGTTCGAAGCAAACTTGTCGAGAAAGGCCGTGAGCTCATACACTGGCGGCAACATGGGGGCGCCAAGACGTTGGTACCCATGGGTGACCATGGCCGCACATGACCCGCTCGGAGTGACGACCACTTCTGCCGACTCGAAAACCTTGATCGTGTGACTTGCCATATCGATTGCCGTGCGCGAGTCCCCAGAATTGTAGGCTGGTTGGCCGCAGCATGTCTGTCGCGGTGGAAACTCAACCTCAAATCCAGCATGCTCAAGCACACGGACTGTGGCAGTGCCGACTCTGCCAAAAAACGTGTCAGCCAGGCAGGTCAGCATCAAATGGACTTTCATTGGCCTGCTCGGGGGATAAAGGTTGCTGGGCGGTGGCTGGCGGCAAGGACTCCAGGAACCTGGCTTATGTCAAGCGCACCTGACGCGACGAACTGAAGGGCCAAGTTGCCCAGCACCGTCGCCTCAACCGGGCCGGTTTCCACTGGAACGCCTGTCCGATCCGCAATCATCTGGCAGATTCGGGCACTACGAGAACCGCCTCCCATGACTTTGATCTTTGACACTATATGGCCCAAATCGATAATCTCACACACGCCTGCGCCAATTCCATAAATAAGACTCCCGACCGCACAGCCAGCCCACTCTTTCCAGTTTGCGGGGTCTCTTGGCAAGAGGCTGGCGACCGCTTTGGACATGGACCGAGGTGCATACAACTCCTGATGAAGTGGGTCCACGACCATATCCTCAGAGAATTCGGCCGACTCGATCCATGATCCGACAGATTCCCGTATTCTAAGCTCTTCATGGAGCCGGTTGGCGATATAGAGCCCCGGAATGTTCTTCAAGAACCGGATCCTCCCATCGTGGGCCCGCTCGTTGGTCCAGCCGCCTTCCCATGCCTTAACCGAAACGTCCGCCCCAGGGAGCAAAACCCCTAATAAGGCCCAAGTGCCGAGCACAAGATAGATGTCGCCTGGCTCGATCGAACCGGATCCGACAATGGCCGAGGCCGTGTCGTGGCTAGCTACTGACACCACCGGCACCCTGTCGAAATGCCCTAAGACATGTCCAGGCGCCCGGAGTTCGACCTCGGGCACTGGCCAGCCGATGGCGTCAAACACGTCTTGGCTCCACGACCCAAACTTTGTCATGAGTTGCGTGGTCGAACATTCGGTCAGCTCCGCGTTCTTGACCCCAGTCATGAGATAACCCAAGAAATCAGGAAGCGGTAACCAGGATAGGTTTTTGTAAGACGAGTCTTCCCTGGCCCGGGCCATAAGCTGAAAAACCGTGTTGAAGGGTTGAAAGGCAACCCCCGTTTCATGAAAAAAGTCTTGGTGTTTATCGGCCAAGTCTTGCGCAGCTACAACATGGCTGGTGTCACGGTACATGACTGGTTCTGAGTGTGGCAAACCGTTGGAATCCAGAAACCCGATGTCCACTCCCCATGAATCGATGCCAAGGCTGGCACCCTTGCGGCTGGCGAACTCCGCCCCCTCTCGGCAGAACCCGGCCAAGAGCTCCAAGTCCCAACACCGTCCATTTGGAGTGTTTGGAATCTGTTTGATGATGTCGAATTGGATGGCACCGTCGAGGAGCTTCCCGTGGGCAAACCGTATGGACGAGGCCCCAAGGTCAACCGCGACGGCATCGTACATAGTGGCTATCCGACTTTACCGGAGGAATCCTTCTCTGTTGCCGCCATCGACTGTGATCACGCAGCCGGTCGTTCTGGACGATTGCCTTTCGTTTGCCAAGAACACGATTGCCCCAGCCACGTCCATTGGGCGAACGTCGACTTTCAACAGTGTCCGGTTTTTGTAGTGGCTTTCTATCTGATTTGGCTCGATTCCTAAAGACGCAGCTGTCTGCTTTCGCCATTCATCGTTCCAGATTCCGCTTCCGATGACGACGGCGTCTGGGTTCACAGCGTTGCACCGGACTCCATGCTTGGCGAAGTCCACTGCGACTGACCGCATGAGATGGAGCTCGAAGGCTTTGGCCGCCGAGTAGAGTGCGGCATTTGACCCGACAGCCACACCGTTTTTCGATCCCACCACGACAATTGAACCCCCTGTCCCTTGGTCGACCATCGTCTGGACAGCCAAGCTGACTGTGTCGAAATAGGCTTTCATCAAGAGGTCGCTGAGAAACCCGTAGTCTTGAGGGGACGTGTCAGCGACGGTCCCTCTCCGGGCGTTTCCTGCATTGACGACACAGACATCGACACCGCCAAACTTAAGAATTGCGGTTTCAAACAGTGTTTTGAGCGAGGTTGGGTCGGTGACATTGCAAGGCACACCAATGGCGCCCGGGATCTCGGCGACCGTTGCGTCCAGTTTCTCCTCATCGATATCGGCTAAGACCACGTTCGCACCCATCTCAGCCAACAACAGGCAGGTGGCTTTGCCGATCCCCTGGGCGGCACCCGTCACAATAGCGACTTGCCGCGACATGTCTTTTTCAGCTGGCATTCGGCGAAGCTTGGCTTCTTCCAGCTGCCAATACTCAATATCAAATGCCTCTTGCTCGTCGAGCGCAACATATCTGGACACGGCTTCTGCGCCCTTCATGACGCGGATTGCGTTTCGATAAAACTCGCCGGTCACTCGTGCTTCCTGGGGGCTCTTACCTAGCGAGACCATGCCCTTTCCGGGGACGAGGACGACGCTCGGGTTTGGGTTGCGCATATCTGGAGAGTCGGGTCGCTTACACCGGCCATAATAGGCTGCATACGAGGAACGGAATCTCTCAAGTTCGGCGTCTAGGTCGTCGCCAGGCCGATAAACCATCGGCGCGATCTTCGTGCGCAAGAAGTGGTCAGGACAGCTAGTTCCGAGCTTTGCGAGCGCCTCCATCTGTTCTGAAGCCAGGAAGTCTAGGACTTCGGGAGATTCATTGATGTCTGCCAACAACCTTTTGCCGTCATACATCGACTTGCCACGCAACTTCGGGACGAAGCCTGTCCAAAATCCTTTGTCCGATTGTCCCGAAGGTGCGGTGCCCCAGGGGGCTGTATTCTGATCAATATAGGCCTGCGCTTGGTTGATCATGTCAATGGTCAACCGAAAGCACTCTTCCCAAGTGTCGGCCCAACAGATAAAGCCGTGAGACTTCATCAAGGCTCCCCGAATACCAGGCTGCGCTTCGATCAAGTCACTTAGCATCAATCCGAGGTCAAATCCTGGCCGCTTCCATGGCAGAACACCCATTTCGCCCTTCCAGATCTCTTCGCAGAGCCGATCCGCATCCTGACTGGCAGCAATAGCAATTACGGAGTCGGAGTGCATGTGCGAGACGGCCTTGTAAGGAACGAACGCATGCAGCGGAGTGTCAATGGAACATGCTGTCGGATTCAGCCCAAAAGTGCAGTGGGAGTAAAGAGACACCATTTCATCTTCGTGCAGCTCTTTTTGCTTGTAGAGACTCTTAAGCTCGGTGACCTTTTGCTGGTACAGCGACGCAAAATTTGTGCGCGTGGCTGTGCCCAAATCTCCACCTGAGCCTTTGACCCAAAGGACTTCGACAGGCTGGCCGGTCAATGGATCAATTTCCATGCACTTGACCGACGTGTTCCCTCCGCCGAAATTTGTGATTCGCTTGTCCGCTCCCAGCAGATTAGAGGCATAAACCAGCTCGTCCAATCCGGTGTGCCCCATGGAGGTCGACCACGAATTTGGCAACAAGTTGTTTTGAGTTGAGCTGGGCATCCATAAATTATGGACTAGCCGAGTTCTGCTTTACAGGAGCGCCTCATCCGGCAGAATCATCTTCGGAGTCTTGCATTTTCCGCTTTTGTAGCAGTTTCGTGGCGGCAGAGACGTGCGATGAGGGAGTTGCCTTGGTCACGCTGTTTTCGACAGGGCCTGCCTGGCCAGGCTGCCGCGGTGCTTGGCTCGGGCTTGATGCTACGGACGGCTTTGAAGATTGCGACAGGTTGGCCCTTGACAATCGACCGGCAGGAGCCTGAACCTCGTTGGACACTTGTCGGCCAGTTGCCTTGGCCCACAATTGGGCGAGCAAAGCGAAAAACTTCACAGCCAGCCGCCGAACAGCAACGTCAAAGAGCAACACAACCGATGCCGCTCCGACCAACCAGGGCCAAAGCTCTGCGACAGTCTCGCCGGGGTTCCTCAATCGCGTGCCGACATATGGCTTTGCAATATCAAGGACACGTCCGCCAGTTATCTCAGCTATGCTAGACAGCAAAGGGCGGTTGGTCGAATACTTGCGATACTCGGGAGGGTAAGCG
>JAEURO010000079.1 GCA_016788345.1 Chthonomonadaceae bacterium | reverse complement strand
CGAGCGAATCGCAAGACGGTTCGCAGGCATCGAGCCACTCGACGACCTAGTTCAAGTTGGATACATTGGACTGCTCAACGCGCTGAGCAAGTTTGACCAGAATGCAGGCGTCCGGTTCAACACGTACGCGACCCACCTTGTCGCAGGTGAGATCAAGCATTATTTGCGCGACAAGTCACAGATCATTCGCCACCCGGCCTGGTACCAAGAATTAAGGCAGCGGCTGGCTAAGTCGACCGTCAGGCTTCAAGCAGAACTGGGAAGGCAACCGACCGAGCGGGAAGTGGCGGAGCACTGCGGAGTGAGTGAACAATCCGTCCGAGAAGTGTTCGCCACACAAGACCTCTTCCGGGTCACGTCGTTGGACGCGCCTGTCCAGGACGAAGACGAAGGCGAAAGCGACCTCGATAAACTAGACGCGACCAGTCAATGCCAAGGCCAGGTCAGTGTCGAAGAAAGGCTGGTTCTAGAGACGGCGATGCTACAATTGCGCGACCTGGAAAGGGAAGTCCTTGTGCTCTTCCACTTTGATTCTCTGAATCAAACCGAAATCGCTTCCAAGCTCGACATTTCGTGCAATTACGTCTCGCACATCCTTCGACAGTCACACAGCAAGCTCCGAAAGATTCTCACTAACGATGAGCTTTCCTCTGTGGCACTTGAGTCTGCTGTCGACAACTCGGAAATCCTTGACAATGTGACGGGTTCATACAGTGAGAAGTACTTTATGTCCCGCCTGACCGAAGAGATTCATCGGGCAAGTGGTACGGGAGAAAATGTCGGCCTCATCGTTATCGAGTACTCAGGGCTTAAGGGACTTCGGAACTTTTTTGGCGAATCGTCTGTGCGGGACTTTCTTGCAGATTCGGCAGGCTTCCTTCGCGATTCGGTTCGCACCCTGGATGTCGTCTGCCGTGTCGGCGAGTCTGGATTTGGAATCATCATGCCGAACTGTGGCTCTAATGGCGAGCTGGTCCGCGAGCGTCTCGTACGCAGGGTGACGCAATGGATGACGACTAGGGCTGCGGCCAGCTCTGTCAAAGTCAATTTGCAATATGCCGCTGCCCCACAGGATGGGAACTCAGTCAACGAGCTGTTGGAAGCGATATGGCCCAACGTTGAAAAGCCGGCTGCCTGATGCCAGCCCTAGTCTGTTTCTAGTCACATCTTGTCTGGACAAGACAGGTTTTTCAGGCGTGAAGCCAGCCAGCGGACCTCATGTCCAAGACGTCTGTCAATTCCAGAAAAACGCGATTTCATCGATACGATATCGCCAGCTGTTACTTCTTGGAAAAGAGGTCTTGTCGACTTGGATCTGACAACGCACGGACATCGCCAATGGGTCTACATAAGAGGTTGGGTTGGAAACTACCACGACATGGGTGCGGTTGTCCGATGAAAGCAACACCGTGTTTCCAACTGTATCAAAGATGTTTGTCTGAAAGTTGTACAGTTTGACGACCTGCCTCAGAACACCTGTCGAGGCTGCCGACTCAATTTGAACGCTGAGATAACGCGGCGAGGCCGTTGAGATTCCAAAAACTCCGGCGACACGGATCGGCGTGGTCACTTGGTCACTCCCAGGTTCTGGCTTAAGACTCCAATAGACATCGTCCGAAGCCAAGATGTCTCCTGACGTCCCGTTTGCAAGAATTCCGCTGGTCAGCACCATCGATGCAACTGGTGCACGTTGCACTTCAAAGATCTTGATATCGTCAATAAGCTCGGCCCTGTCTTCGATGTCCGGCAAAGTCACAAACTTGAGTAGTGCAGACGACGATGAAGCAGTGAAGGCATGGGAACCAGCGATTTTCCATGTGGGAAGGTCATAAAAAATCTGAGGGAAGACAATTGATCCGTCGAGGAGAGCCTTAAGCGGGACTCCATTGTCCGCTCCAAAACCGCCATTTCGGCGCATCATCCAAAAGGTGAAGGCATAGTTGTGTCCCAAACTTAATGACGTGATTGTCTGGTCGAGCTCACTGTTCCTCTGCAGGAAGCCGTACTGTGTGCCCTGGACCGCGCCCCGTCCCCATGGACTGTCACCGTTGGCGATTCCGGCCATCGGATCGAAACGCCAAGATGCGTTCAGAGGTTCGTATGTCCACCCGTTCGTACTCAAACTTGGCGACTCAAAACTTGGGTTGGACAAGACTTGGGCTTGCGAATGCGCGACACCAATTCCAATAAGAGCCACTATGGGCAAGAGTCTAGTTTTCATTAGTTTTGTCCTCCAAATTCTTCGATCGAAAAGGCGACCCGGTCGATGTGGTACCGCCAATCAGCTGTGTTAAGTGGACCTACGACCCGCAAATTCAACCGAACCCTGGTTTCGCCTGTGAGCGGATTGACAAACGCGTTGCTGTCTTCGGTGTGCACAATCGCCGTCACCCTGTCGGTACCGCGGACTAGCTGGGTTCCTCCGTCTAAGTAGATGCCATCTTCAAAGTCGTAAATCTCCATTTTTGCGGTGAGTCCATTGGAACTGGCAAAACCCTCGAGCCTTACGGCAATATAGTCAAGGTGCGAACTCGGTGCATGTCCAGAGACAGTCAAAGCAATAGGTGGATCTGTGGCCTGGAGCACGAGTGCGGGCTTCAGAACAAGCCTCTGGTCGTCGCTTTGTCGCAAACTGTCTAGGTCTCCCGAGACTATCGCACCACGGTCGATGCTCATGTTGGTCAGCGGCAGGGGAGTGGTCTCGAACCATCGCACGGCATCTATCAAGGAAATTGCTGCGCTTACCGTGCCCCCACCAAAAGAGAACCTGCCTTCCGTCGCAGTAGGTTCGAACGGGCGGGTCGCAAACTCCGACCACGTGGAGCCAGGTACGGAGCTTTCGTTGAAAAGCAAATTGTCGAAGGAACCGGTTATCTGTTGGGCTGGAGTGTTCCGAGCCTTTACTGCTGAAAACCTGACTGCGTACTCCTTGGTTGGATCAAGTTGCCCGACTGGTTGGCTGACGGACGTTGACTGCCCGATATAGGCATACTGTTGGCCAAGGGCAGCGGCGTCACCCACGTTCGTAAATCCATTTGCGATTCCTGAGCCCGGAGCGAAGGTCCATGCCAAGGTGGAGCCCTTTGGATTGTCGTACATCCTGCCTGTGCCATAGTCTGGCGACTCAAAGCTGGTGTTTGACAATGGGCCAAAAGCTACAGGGCCACTTTCTATAGCGACGTTGTCCAAGATGCACGAAAAGTCGTTGGTTGTCGATTGACCTACAAAGGATAAGACATGTGTCAAGTTTGTCGCAGTGAACCAATCCGACGTGTATTCGATCCAGATTCCAGCATAACCAGCGGTAGGTGTTCCGATCGACACATTGTCTATCTGCACATCAATCTGATTTGCGGCGGAGCCCGACCGGTTTTGCATCCAATGTCGCACGCGGTAGGTTTGCCCTGGGACAAAACCAGAGACCGATTGTGAGATTCGCCCCGGATTGCCTGCACTCTGAATGAAGCAGTACTGCTGTCCGTCCTGAGCGCGCGATCCCCAAGGAGACCGGCCGTTGCATGCGCCGGAGTTGTTGGACAATGTCCAGCCCGTGATCGTTGTTGGGCGGTAAAGCCAAACGTTCCGGCCCAAGTTTGCTGACTCAAAACTTGGATTAGTCAGATTTGGAGCAGCCACAGCGGCTGCGCAGCCAAACCACAACAAGGCAAAGGCAAAGGCTCGTTTCATTCGGATCCTTATTTGTCGCACTCTACCACCTTTAGTTAGCCTAGTTGTAAACTTAATGAAGTAATTTTTCGTGTTTCTTACGTGGGTCTGAGCTTTAGTTATGAAGGTGTCGAGTTCTCCAGGCTTAACATGTTAGTTATTGGTGAGGCAACCTTTGCGGTTCCTGGTTCCGCACGTCTCACTGCGCCGTTGAGCACAACACGTAACTAGTTGTGGTCTTGGATCTGAAAGTAATAATCGTCAATGCGCCAATCGCGGGTAATTGGCCCTTTCAATAGGTCGCCGAGGTTGTTGGCACGTTGGTCTTTTTGAGAGCAACCTCCAAGGTCGCTTCGGAAAAACGACGGCCTCTTGCTTGAGGCGCGACCGTCTGCCCAGGAAATGTTCAGGTTTCCGTTGTGCCGACCATGTTGAGTCGGGCAGTCCCGGAAGCTCGGAGGGTTTATGAACGGAATCCGGGTCAAGGTGTTCCGGTCAATGTAGGCCGAATCGTTGACGATGATTGTCTCACTTGGATGGGAGAATTCGGTCAGGGAGTGAGTGATTGTCGGATACTTGCCCCAATTGGGGGCGCCTTCGGAAAAGAGATAAAGGTCGTTGATTCCAAAAGCAAACTCTAGACGCCCCCGAGCATAGAAACGAGTTCCCGGGAGGTCTTTGGCTCCCCGGCAATCCCCAATTTCCTTGGCCTTTAGGTAAGGCGAGAGTAAGCCTTTATGGGGGTCAAATTCGCCAGTCTGCCTATTGAACTGGCCAAACCTGTACCGCTCAAATGGGCGTTCGGAAGTAAAAAACATTGGACACATGTCGTCCGCATCGTCGGCATACATCATGACCGCCATTCCAACTTGCCTAAAGTTGGACATACATGTGGTCTTGATACTGGCTGATTTAGCTCTGGCGAACACAGGGAAGAGAATGGCCGCCAAAATGGCAATGATGGCGATCACGACCAAGAGCTCGATCAGAGTGAATGCCCGGCGAATCACAGGTGCATTATCCATCGAGTCGCACGCTCCTTGCACTCTAAAGTCAAACAATCCGTTCAAAATGCCGGTCGCCGACCTGGTTTCGGGCCATAACAGCTGCCTCATACTCAAGGGCTTTGATGGACTCTTCACCGTCAGCCTCGCCCTCCGACAAAGAGGTCAGGATGATTTCGCGAAGGGTCTTGACCGCCCGCTTGGCAGTCAACCCCTTGCGGTCAAGGCTCGCGAGAGACTTTAGGATAATGGCTGCCCCCTCGGAGGTTCCGTGCAGACAAGAGACTTGGTGGTCTGTCACATAATCACCGTCGTACTCTAGACACATATAGCGATCTTCAGATGGTTGTTCTCCGATCTCGAAAAACAGGGCTTTGCCAACCCAAGGTGCGGCTGCAAAGTTGGCAAAAGAGTCTTTGATCGGCTGGCTCATCGCAGTGACTATCCTTTGAATAGACACGTCTTGCTCGCTTCTGTTGTAACCTTCGCGGTGGGCGAAATCGATGGCTGCGACCCGTAGAGACTCGATGTCAGACTGCTGACCAATGGCGGCGTACATGAGACGGTCGTAAATCTCGTAAATCTTTGAAGTCTGCTTCCTGAAGGTTGCCGCGACAATCCCTTCGTCCAATGAGACGGCCACGACTGGCACAGCTGAAGCCAGTCGGGCTTCTATGAACTGCGCCCTATGCCCAATCGCTTCTTGCCAGTCATAAGGAGTGACCATTTTGATCCATTATGCCTTGTTACCTGGAACCTGGGGCAGGGTCTCGACCACAATGTCGGACATGAGACTTACTGGCCAGCCTCTGCCTAACATTCCGTGGGAAGCGAAGCCCGAAGGCTGTGTGACTCCGGTTTGGAGACACTCGAACAACCCAGTTGTCTGCCGAAATGCTACGCGAACGAGCAACAGTGTCTTTAATAGCGCTGCGGTCCCCTTTGGCGATGGGTTTGCTGGCGTTTTCCGGTGCGACGACCAGCGGCGCGAAATGCGCTTGCACACGGGTCGGAGCCGGAACGGGATCGACTGGCTGATCGATGAAGAACCAATCGCTTGGAGTTGCCCTGAAGGAGTGGCTGCCCCGGACTATGGATACGACCCAAGGGTCTGTTGGATGGAGGACAGATACTGGGTGACCTGGTGTAGCGGCTTCCACGGTCCCTGCATCGGAATCGGTTACACGCACGATTTTTCAACCTACCATATGGTTGAAAATGCGTTGCTTCCGTTCAATAGGAACGGAGTGCTTTTTCCTCGCCGGATCAGGGGTATTTACATGATGCTGAGTAGACCGAGCGACAATGGTCACACACCATTTGGTGAAATCTTCCTGAGCCAGAGCGATGATGTTGTCCATTGGGGCCGCCATCGGTGGGTCATGAAGGCTGAGCAACCTTGGGAGAGCACAAAGATTGGGGCAGGGCCAGTCCCCATCGAGACGGACGAGGGATGGCTCTTGATCTATCACGGTGTCCTCACGAGTTGTAGCGGGTTTGTTTACCATTGGGGAGTCTGCTTGCTGGATCTGGAAGAACCCTGGAAGGTGTTGGCAAGGTGCCCCAAGTATTTGATGTCGCCTCAATTGCCCTATGAGCAGGTGGGAGACGTTCCGAACGTGGTATTTCCGTGCGCTGCCTTGGTGGACCCACCAACCGGACGGATGGCGGTTTACTATGGTGGTGCGGACACAGTGACCTGCCTGGCATTTACGACAGTTGACGAACTCGCGAGAATGCTGGTCTAAACTACTTGGGTGATCCGAGTCGCCAGATCCTCAGTACTTTGTCGAGCCCTCCGCTCACCATTTCCGTCCCGCTCGGATTGAATGAAACTACATTAAGCGCCTGCAAAGAGGCCTCGATTCGGCCGTGACCGATGCCGTTCACAACGTTCCAGAGTCCGAGCGTCCCGTCGCGAGAGGCTGATGCCAAAAGCCATGATTGCGGGTGGAAGGCGAGCTTTTCGATCGGCCGTTCGTGCCCATAGAAAGTTTTTCGCAGGGTCAATGACTGTAGGTCAAAGATGCGGATTGAGAAGTCTACTGCGGCAACCGCCAGCCACTTCCCATCTGGGCTGAACGCCAGCGAAGTGACTGCAGATCTGACCTGGTGTAGTTCCCCGGCCCCCTCACCCGACTTCGGGCTCCAAAACCGTACGATTGCATCGCTCGATCCCGTGGCCAGGAGTTTTGAGTCTGCCGACCAACCTACTGCGGTCACCGAATCTTGGTGTCCGACAAGCCGGTGCGCTTCCTCACCCTTTGAGACTGTCCAGATTTTCGCTGTCCGGTCATGGCTGGCCGTGGCCAAGTACCGTCCGCAGGGCGACGGTGACACATCAATGATCCAATCGCTCGGGACCTTTCGCCACACTGAGACCTGCCCACCTCTGACTCTCCAACAGGACAGCTGCTGCTCAGTGGCACCGGAGGCAACGACGTCAGCGTCACTTGTGGCGACAATCCGGTTGACGACCCCGCCTTCAAGTTTCAGTTTTCGCTCTGCGGCCTGTGTCCCAGTCTCCCACCAAAAGACCTCATTGTCAAACGACGAGGTCACCAGGCGGTGCGAATCGGGTGTGAAATCCATGCCATAAACGGGGGTCTTATGCGCCCTGATCCTACGGACCAGGGTGACTTTCACGGCCTCGGGCCTGTTGGCTCCGTTTGCACTAAAGTCCGGTTCGGCGTCGAGCGCGACGCCAATCGAAGTGTCGTACTCCATGCGCCTGACTGGATCGCTGAGAACTTCGAACGCGGCATTAATTTTGGCCATCCGTTCATGGGCCTTGGGGTCGGGGTTGAGATCCGGATGGTATGTCCTTGCCAACTTCCGATAAGCCGAGCGGACCACGCCGTGCGGCGCCCGCTTTTCGATGCCTAGGATTTCGTAAAGAGTCGGCAAGTCTGGAACCTATTATGGAGCCTCACCGCGACCGGTCCCCCGTCCGAGAACTGGCAAAGTCACTTGTCATTGACGTGGACATAGCTTCGGTCTGCCAAGGGGTTAGCGGCCTTTGCAACAACTTTCAGCCCATAGGCCACGTATCCGGCACTGTTTGGATGGATGTCGTCTTGTCCGATCCATGTCAGGGTGGCTTCATGTCCGACAAAAGCCGAATAGGTCTCAGCAAAGAGCCCATTGTATTGGAGGGCCCTCCCGTAAAGCGACTGGTTGAGACGTGGCATTGCATACCTGGCGATCTTGTCGCTGGGCGAGCCAGGGAAGGCGGCATAAGGGTTGTAATAGCCTGGCACGACGATGACCGCCGAAGGCAGGCTCTGACGTACCTGCGAGAATATCGTGGCCAGCCTTATGTCAAGCAAGGCCAATTCTTGGTCGACCTGAGCTCGTTGAGTCTCAAACGGCAAAGCGAGGAACTGGTTCGTCAGGAGGTCCAAAAGGTCGTTGCCGCCAATGTCGAATGTGACGTGAGTAATGATTCGCCCAGCGCTGGTCTCTTGGTTGACTTTGTCAACGAACGTGTTCTTTTGGCTCTTCCTCCCAAAAACGGGGTAATTTGAGTTCAAAAGGGCTCCGATTTCTGACGTGTCGTTGAAACTCTGGGTTGTCTCTCCCGGGACGCCAAGGTTGATCAACCGGGGTCTTACGCCTTGTTTCGTCGCGAGCCAATCGGCATAGAGTTTGACGTAGCCCTTGTCCCCTGGTCCACGAGTCAGGTCGTTGGGCTGATATCCCCATGCAAGCGAATCGCCAAGGGCAATGTAAGTCTTTTGCTGGGCGAACGCGGGAGCGAAGGCCAGCACAAAGAGCGAAGTCATGCCGAGACGGGTCATGACCCATTATGGGCGACTTTTGCAAAAACCAGCTTCAGGCTGCTTGCCGGATTGCCCGCTCAAGCATGACTAAATGAGGTGCTGTCCCAACATGGGAGCGGCACTTGTCCATGACCTCCGCTTCCTCCGGCCCGAACAGGTCGGTGACGGTGAGTCTGGCCATGATCTTGTCGTCTTTGACCCAGACACAAGCCTTTACAACTCCATCCAAACTCAGAATGCAGTTTTCAAGGGCTGCGACGATCGGGTCAGATGTTTGCGAGACGTAGAGGTCCACACTTGGACTATCGGTGCCTATGGGTCGGTTTTTTACCGTGTTTCTACGAGTTTGTCTATGGTCGCCTAGGTTGGTTCGCGTCCAGCTTCCCAACTTTTACGGGTCAATACAAAGTGCTCAAGACTGACCCCATAAAATTTGTCCGTCTGTCCCAGGTGCTTCATGTGGAGACGTTCGGCGACACGCCAAGACTTCTTGTTCTCGTTGTAAAGCACACAGTAGATCTCGTCCAGCCCCATCTCGACAAACCCGACTTCCACAACGCAACGCGCCGCTTCGGTCGCATATCCATGCCCCCAAGCCTCGCGGCGCAGGTGCCACCCCACTTCGATTTCATGGACATCGGGAAGGATGTCCGAACCGTCCCTAAAGGCCCGCCATTGATCCAGGTTTTCTGTCCTGGGAAGTGGCTTCAAGAGAATCGCTCCTACGAGTTCGCCGTCAGTCTTTCTGATCAGCGGAAATGAACCAAAGGGGCGGTCGAACCGGGAGTAGCTGGCCGATATCGTGACGAGCATCTTCCGTTGAGACTCGACGCTCTCTTCCGGCTGGCCGGTCAGGTACTTAGCGACCTCGGGATCGCCATACATCTTAAATGCGCTTTCGGCATCATCTGGCCCCCAGGCTCGAATATGGAGCCTTTCGGTCGAACGGGCAAAGCGTGTGTACGGTGAACTACAATCAGTCGCTGTCGTCGCCTCGTTGAAAGCCCGGGTCATTGTCCTAGCGACCCTGGCCTCCTTCACCATTTGGTTGAACCGGAACAATCGCCTTGAGGCCCAGGGCCTCAAGCTTTGCGTTAAGTGCGGCAAGGTCGTCTTTGATACAGGCGGCCAACTTTGTCAGTGGCAATTCAAGCTCTCGGCTCAGGAGATTGAACACTTCATAACTTTGCTTGGTCGGCCTCCAATCGCCAGACAGAACAACCCCGAGGACCCCACCTAGCTTGTCGTTGAGCCTGATTGGATAATTGAGAGGATCCTGCCCTGCTTTGCTTTTGGTCTGATAAATTGTTTCTTCAATTGGCGTCAGTTTTTGATCCAGTTGGTCTACCGCGTCCTTGAGTTCGGGTTTTGCCGCAGCCGCGTCCTTGGCTTTCTTTCGGATGTCCCGAATAATCACGACGGCGTCATTGGCTTCATTCGTCCGTGCGACAATTTTTGATGCCAAGGCGAATTGCTCTTTCAAGTCGTCTTCGGATGAGTTTGTTTGCGGGTTACGGCCGTAGTGGAACCTCTGCGTGAGTTTTTCGGTTCCTACTTGGATCTCAACAAAGTAGTCGCCGGGAGGGGCTGGAAGCGACCCGCTCCTTGTTGCCCATGTGATCATGCCGGGGAACGACCGAATGCCTGGGTACCTGAAGCCGGAGGCGCTCGCCCTGTTGAACCCTGCCCGCGGAGAGGAAAACGAGAAGCTGGCAACCTGGAAGCCTTTCCCATCCTTTACGCTCCCTTCTACCTTGTCGACTTTGTTAGGCAGATAAAGGTCGACAACGAGGCCCATAGGAGGGTTTTCACCAAATTGTGTTCCCGCCGGAGGAGGCGTGCCACGACCTCTCCCTCCACCCCCGCCGCCGCCACGAAGCAACGTTTTGGGCTTAAACAGGAAAGCACTCTTTGGACTCAAACCCTGTTTGAGTTGCCTGAGAGACTCCAGATTGTCATAAACCCAAAACCCACGACCGTGGGTTGCGAGGATCAGGTCGTCGTCCTTGACTGTCAGGTCGTGGATTGGCGTCACGGGCAGGTTAAATTGTAAGGGCTGCCAATTCTGACCGCCATCAAAGCTCACCGAGACGCCTGCCTCTGTTCCGCAGTACAACATGTTCTCTCGGACTGGATCTTCGCGGACGACACGAACGAATGACGTCAGGCCGGATGTCACTTTGACCCAGGATTTTCCATAGTCATCCGTCCGGTAAACGTAGGGAGCATAGTCATCGTTTTCGTGGTTATCGAGAGCCAAAAACGCACGCCCAGGCTTATGTGGAGAAGCGTCGATCATCGAGCAAAGCCCACGTTCTGGTGCACCGCGCGGCGTGACATTGATCCATGCTTTACCTCCGTCACGAGTCAAGTGCACGAGCCCATCGTCGGACCCTGCCCACAATGTGCCCTTGGCAATAGGCGATTCGGACAACGTGAACACTGTTCCGTAATACTCTACTGACGTGTTGTCCTGAGTGATCGGTCCGCCACTTGACTGAAGTGTACGAGGATCGTTCCGGGTGAGATCTGGGCTAATGACTTGCCAGCTTTCTCCTCCGTTCGTCGATTTGTGCACGACCTGAGAACATGTGTACAAAACACCTGGGTCGTGCGGCGAAAACACGATAGGGAATGTCCACTGGAACCTGTGCTTGAGGTCGATTGCACCGTGTCCCATCGGGTTGTCGGGCCAAGGGTCGACAGATCGTGCGACGTTACTGGAGTGGTCCAGCATCGTCAAATCTCCGCCGTACGAACCACCGAAGACGATGTTAGGCTGACCCGGCTTGGCCACGACATAGCCGCTTTCGCCTCCGGCCGTGCCCTCCCAATCCGTGGGCCCGATACCTCTTGAGCCGCCACGGCTGAGAATGCGGACAGTGCTGTTGTCTTGCTGCGCCCCCAAAATCCGATATGGCCGGCTATCGTCTGTCGAGACATGATAAAACTGGCCGGTCGGAAAGTCTTGGGCCGTCCAGGATTTGCCATCGACCTTGACGCTTGCCCCCCCATCGTTGCTCTCGATCATCCTCTTGTTGTCCGAAGGGTCGACCCAGAGGTCGTGACAATCGCTGTGCGAGCCTGAGATGGCAGTGAACTTCGCGCCTCCATCTTTG
>JAEURO010000078.1 GCA_016788345.1 Chthonomonadaceae bacterium | reverse complement strand
ACCGAGCTTGCGAAGCTTCAGGCAAGCTTAAGCAAAGAAGCCACCTTGACGATATGGCCCGAGCTTGCAGGCATCGACGCGTGCCCTCGTGGAGACACGTCAAAACTGGAGCAGTTCGCACGCCGCAACAACACGGCTATTGTCACTTCGTACAACGACAAGCACGATTCCAAGCCCCACAACGTCTGCGCAGCGTTTTTTCCGACCGGTCGTTCTGAGACCTATTTCAAACGCAAACTCTTTGCTGCTGAGCGGGCTCTACACACGCCGGGAGACAGGGCAGTGGCCGTTAGAGGACAGGGAACCGTTTTCGGCCTAAACGTCTGCTTTGACTCTTGTTTTCCCTCCATCATTCGCGAGACTGCGTCGCTTGCCAGTGTGCGTTTTATCGCCCTTCCCACCCTCGACCCGCCTACCCGGTTCGGTGTGGCCCAAGCGATCCATGCCGCTTATTCACCTTTCCGTTCGGCAGAGAACGGCATCGCCATTCTGCGCGCGGACACGACCGCCTTCTCGAGTGTTACCGATGGCCTTGGTCGCTCACGGGTGCTGGGGGTCGGAGAGTTAGTCGCCACGGTTCGGGTAGACCTTCGGCGCCAATGGACCTTGTATCAAGTGCTGGGTGATTGGTTTCTATTGGCCTGCGGCGTCCTAGTGCTGCTCGGGCTTCGGGCTGCGAGGCGTCAAGCCACGTTCCTGGACCAAGGGCTGAGAAGCACAGCTAGCCAGTTGGCTTACGGGGTCGAGCATTAACTGGCCTTCGAGCCCAACAAAGGGCGAAAGGCCCTGATCGATGGGGACAATGTCGTGGTGCGCAATGCGGCAAGCAACGCCGTGGTCAACAGGCTGGAGGGCTTACTTTACAAGCCGACCTGGCCCAGGTTCCAGAGCTACGGAAAGCACCTCATCGCCGGCTCCGCGCGCGAAGCGATGTGCTTCGATAACCCGTGAGGCGACGGATTACCGGTCAATCTCGCCCAAGACGATGTCGACCGAACCTATGATTGCGATGAGGTCGGCGATCAGACGTCCGACGGCCAGGACTTCGAGAGCCTTTAGGTTCATGAATGACGAGGGTCGTTCGTGCCAACGATAGGGCTTGTTGGTTCCGTCGCTGACTATGTAGAACCCGAGCTCGCCCTTTGAGCCTTCGACTGCTGCATAAGCTTCACCGATCGGGGGCCTGAAGCCCTCGGTCCAAAGCTTAAAGTGGTGGATCACCGCCTCCATCGAGTTATCGAGTTCGTGCCTGGATGGGGGGACGACCTTGCGGTCGATCGCGTTCCAAGGTCCCTCTGGCAGGCCATCAATGGCTTGACGAATAATCTTGGCGGATTCACGCATCTCAGCGATTCTAACTAAGAACCGGTCATAGACGTCGCCTGTCTCCCCAACGGGGATCATGAAATTGAATTCTTCGTAGCTGGAATAGGGGTTCGACTTTCGGAGATCCCAAGCTACGCCGCTCCCGCGCGCGATGGGTCCAGAGCAACCTAATTCTAAGGTCTCGCGTGCTGAGAGGATTCCCACGCCCATTGTGCGCTCTTTCCAAATGGGGTTTTCTACCAAAAGGTTTTCTACGATCTGAAGTTCTTCGCCGAACTGGTCAAGAAACGCTCGCAGCCGTGTGGGGAATTCGACGGGCATGTCGCCTCGGAGCCCGCCAGGGACAATCCAAGACGGCATCATTCGAACGCCGCTGAACATCTCGAACATGTCCAGGATCAGCTCGCGCTGCTGCATGATATAGAAGAAAGGGGTCATTGCCCCGAGATCCAAAGCGTGAGTGCCGAGCCAGACGCAGTGCGAAGCAATCCGGCTCAATTCAGCCAGGATGACTCGAAGATAATTGCCCCTGCGCGGAATTTCGATTCCGAGTAACTTTTCGACAGCGAGAGCGTGGGCGAGGTTGTTCCCGTTGGCATTCAGATAATCCATGCGGTCGGTCATGACCACGCACTTCTGGTAGGTCTGACTCTCGGCCTCTTTCTCCATGCCGGTGTGGAGATAGCCGATGACGCACTTCGCCTGAATGATCGTCTCACCTTCGAGCTCAAGGATGACCCGCAGTACCCCGTGGGTGCTCGGGTGTTGCGGGCCCATGTTCACAATCATCGTGTTTTCGCCGATCCGCTCAAAAACGGTTTCGGTGCTAGGGATGAAGGTGTGCGTGCTCATTGACCTTAAGCCAAAAGGTTACCCCCAATGCTCACCACAACACGGTCAACTAGTGGATTGATTTGTGTCAAGGTTGTTATGGAAGGAGCGTGATCGGCGTGACCCTGGATTCTCCTGCATACGACGCCGTGATGCTCACAACAGTCGGCGCCAATACAGGCGTCGTCCCAAGAGGAAGCACTGCCTCTTGCATTCCTGGTGGAATGAAGACAAGCCCTGGAACTGGCACATAGGGGTTTGGCGGCGAAAGGGCGATGGTCGCGCCAAAGATCGGAGCTGGTGCCCACAGAACGATGCGAAGAGTTGTACCGTCGCCGCCTTTTAACGTCGAAGGACTGAACCCAAACCCCTGTATCGCGGCATTGTCGACAGGCATCTGCCAGGCTCCACGGCCGAACGTAAACGCGGTCAAGCTGGACGTGCAGCCGCTTGCGGCCAGCTTGTTGACTTGGACGTTTGGAAGCGAGGCTGACGTTGTTATGGAAGACCAAGTTGCCCCAGCGTCTGTCGTCATTTTGACACCAACATCTGTCCCAACGTAAAATGTTGAAAGGGGACGTTTCGGATCCAGTGCGATGGTGTTGTGGCACACAGGGAACAGGCCCTGTGAATCGAGGTTTATCCAAGGTGCTGAACCGAACAAGGTGCGGGTGTCGGGACAATGCCAAACGTAGTCTTTAGTGTCGCCGGTGCCCCCTAAAACGACCCACACTTTCTCACTGTCAAAAGGATGGACGACAATTTCATTGATTGAACGTAGGGGCAGGTTGCGGTCAATCCTGGTGAACGTGACGCCGTGAAGAGACGCGTTCGTCGCGTTCCGTGTCACCCAGACATAGCCGTCGCTTGTGCCTACATAAACAGTGGCAGGGTCACTTGGAGCAACGCAGACAGTCGTTATGAATCCAATGTTCGTCCTGGGCAACGACGTGCCAGAGCTCTGATACAAGGCATCGTCGGTCCCCATTCGATAGCGTGGCCGTCCGTCGCCGCCGCCGATTCCTGACGCCGAATTGTCAAAACGTGAAAAGTTTCCGTCTAATGCGTTTCCACGCGAGTACCTAAAGAGGTAACGGTAGCCGGCGTAGTACAGAGTCGCGCCAGTATGAGTCAGGCTGCCGGCTCCAACAAAGGAGTTTGAGTCGTAGCTGAGGAAGTTGCCCCCGGGGCCATCTGGCCAGAAGGGAGTGCGTATGGGAAAAACGCTCGCGTTGCCGTTTCCGGTCGCACGAATCGTCCATCCGTCGGTCGTTCCCCAAAGTTCGCCAGTTTCTGCGGTATAGCTTGTCAGTGCAGCTGACCCATCGACCGCTGACCATCCGCCGTCGCCTCCACCACAATTGTTCCAATTGCCCAAGCTCGGGGCCATGGCGTCATTCGGGCTCGAGGCTCCGAATGATCTTGGACTCGCGTTGTCTTGGGTTCCTCCGATCACATTGTCTTTTGAGTTCATGGCGACAGCGCCATGGAAGAACTGGGCGACGTTCGGGTGATTGATGCCATTCAGAACGCTGCTCCAGCTGCGCGTGGTTTTGTTGTACTTGACCCCGAACACTCCGCCGTCGTTACCGAACAGGACCCAGCTTGGATCCAATGGCGAGTACGCTGCACAATGCTGGTCGTTGTGCGTCATTGGAGCAGCCATATAGGTTTGACCGATATCGGTCCAAGTCGCGCCCTCGTCGTCGCTGGAGGCGAATGTGATGAGTCCACAGTACAAGACATCTCGGTTGCCTCCAGGAGTGTAAGAACACGAGATATGAATATCGTAGTTGGCTTGCGACCAATTGTAGCTGTCCCCTGGTGACAAGTCCACTGGGAACGTCGGGGTCGTGATGTCGTTCCAAGTCGCCGCGGCCAAGTCAAACCGATAAACCCGCCTGTTGTTGCCGTTCACGACATAGACGTTGTTGACATTAGCTGGAGAAGCTGAAATGTCAATTCCGCTTGACGGGCCGAGTGCAGCCACCGCTGCTCCAGGCACATTCAGGTTTTGCCAGTTATCACCATCTTTACCTGCCCAAACTTGCATGGTACCGCCTCCTGCTCCATCGAGTTGAAGTCCGGCGACATAGTAGGTGCGTTTGAGGTTTCGATCCTTGGCGCCGATAGAACAACCTAGCCACAAGGTGTTGGCAGGCAACCCTGCAGGTTCCACATAGTTGCCACCAGGTTTTTTGATATAGACTTTTCCAGCCTCGGCCTTATATGATGCCGAGTAGAGGTCGTAGTAGACAGACTTGCCAGTCGTCATCAAGACATTTCCTTTTGACGGATCGATGGCCATTCGCGTCGTTGGATTTCCGGCTGGAGTCGCGTTCAAGGTCCAAGTCGCGCCAGCGTCTGTGCTCTCCATAACTCCGGAGCTGTAGAACCTAAAGAAACCTCTTGAATCTCCCAAACCAGCATAAATCTTATTCTTGTCGCGGGGATCCACAACTATGCCTCCAACTTGGAGGTGCGGCCATGTGGCCGTGTCGCTTAGTGGCGACCAATTGGCGCCGTCATCAGTTGTTTTCCACACGCCGCCGCCTGCGGAGGAGACATAGTAGGTGGTCAAACTCGTGGGGTCCCATGCTGCGGCAGTGATCCGGCCCGTCGTGGGCCTTGATGAACCGTAGTAGGGCTTGTAAGGAATGTCTAAGTTCCAGGGGCCAAGCTCCTTCCACGGCCCAACGCGTTTGTAGCTTCCACCCGGCGCCCGAGGCACGCCCTTGGCTGATGCTTGTCGAAAGGCCGTCGCATAAGCACCCCAATCGGCAAGGCCATTCTGGTTGATCCTTCGAACGTAATAGTCGTTAAAGGCCTTTTCGTACTCGCCCTTCTCCTCCTTTTCAACTTTTAGGAATGGAGTCAGCTTTTGCAAGGCATCGGCAAACTGCTGGAGGGAGTCTGTCTGCGCTCCCACTTGCATTGGGGCCAGTGTGGCCGCCAAGAATGAAATCAATGCGAAGGTTTGTTTCATTGTTTTTGTCTTCTTGAGCGGCGAGCGACCAGGCCAGCGAAGCCCAGGGTCAAGGCAAGGAGCGTGCCTGGTTCTGGCACAGGTTGAAAGGCGACGGCGGCAAATGAGTGGCCGATCGCGTCGGCACCGTTTGCCCCAATGTTGTCGAATCCAAGCGTGCGATAGGTCATTGACATCGACCCCGCGCCGACCCAGGTGCTGGCGTCTCCCTCGGCATGGTCATAGAAGTTGTGTCCTACGGCTCCGGGCCCTAGGCTCCCTCGCCAGGCGTTTGGAGCGACCCCTGTCCCGAGTCCTCCATTGACGTCCATACTGTTGATTTGGAAGTTGTCTTCGTAGATGAGTTGGCCATCTAGGGCGTTTGTGAAGAAATGAAGTGGCCCCCCGGCATATTCGTTACAGAAATTGAGTTGCGCGGAACCGTCGGAGGTCATTGACGATGTGTATCCATCATAGACGCTCACTTCTTTTGTGGACGCTCCAGCGAGTTCATAGACCATGACGATCGAAATCCCTTCACCGATCCTTTGTTCTGTCACGTCGTCTGTTGCGCCGACCACCGTATATGTTGCGTTTTGTTGGAATATGTCAGTCACATCCGCGGTGTATGCGGCGGCGTGCTCGAACCCCCATGCCAGGTCTCTTTCGCCCTTTCCACGCAAGTCTCCAAGCACTGGCATCCCATTGATGAAGATAAGGTTAGAGTCCGCAGGATTGTTGGCTAGGTACGACCAATTAGCGTACGCGGCGACGACCCTCGCCCCGTTTGGTATCGATCCGACGTGCAATGGAAAAGCCATGCTCTGCGCACCGTCATAGAGGGCTGTGCGCGTACTTGCACCGACGGTGGCAAAATCGCCCTGGATGTTTTCGCAGAACAACAAGTTTCCCATTCCCGTTTGAAGCGACTGTCCCCAAACTGGAGCAACAAATAAAGTGGCCATGGAAAAGGCCAACAGGTTTCGGCATGGTTGTGTTGTCATATAGCGGACCTCATATGATTAGTCCCTGCACCCCGATATTGGACCGAATGTTATCAATTGTGACGACATCATAACGTGTCGGGCACAAATCGATCTCAGGATCCAAAAAAACCGGTGAAAGTACTGGCTTGGAGCCTACTGGGAGTCAGGTTTGACGCTTTCGATGTTTCCGGACGCTTCCGAACCCATGTCTTTCGTAGCCTGTCCCTTGGCGGGCTTCTCGGCCTCGATTTCCGCCTCTGGCCCTGAGCTACAGCCGAGCACCAACAGACCCAATGACGCGAAAACTAGCCAGCGCTTCATTGGGTCGTCCGGTAGGGGGAGTGCGCTAATGAGTAGCAGCAGCCGAGGTCGAAGCAGTCGTGACGGTCGACCCAATAGGTCATCAATCTTCCATCTGACTCTCGAACTCCGGCGTTCGGACTGTTCGGAGCACCGTTGCGGACCCATTTAACGTGGCCGTCGGCACGCACAAGATTCATCCCACCTCGGAACATCCTCATGTCCGACATTTCGTAGAGGCCGCCGAACACGCCATAGGCGTTAGGGCAGTTTGGACCGTCCCTCTGAAAGAGATAGGGCTCGCGAACCACGTTGTCGCTGTTCAGCCACCTGTTGCCTGCCAGCCGAATCAGGGGATAGGAGAACGACCAGCCCGGCGTGTGGGCTTTTCCCGTCCCCAACCAAACAAGCGGGACAGCCGATGGCTCTTCGAGATTGGTAGAGGGCCACAGGTTGAGATAGCTGTTCATGAAATAGCTGAGTGTGAACTCTTTGTAGCTGCCGTCCGGGTTGCCCTGGTTTGGATACCAGGGAACTGTTGCGCAAGGGCTCTTGTAGATGTCCAGGTTCTTGATATAAGGAATGATCGCATTGGCCCAATTGCTTCCATGTAGGCTCTTGAGCTCTTCGCTCAGGTATTCAAGGCGTTTGACCGGTGTGACGAAGAGCCTAGTGTTCATGTTCCTAGGGAAGGCATTGGGCAAGACATCGTCGGTGTCAGTGATGTAAATCTGTATGGCAGAGCCCATCTGCTTGAATTGCATGACGTCTGCCGTCTTCTTTGCCGACTCCTTAGCTTGGGCGAAAACGGGGAAGAGGATGGCCGCCAAGATCGCGATGATTGCGATGACGACCAAAAGTTCTATGAGCGTGAAGGCTCTTCGTTTCATATATGAGGTCTCCAGAAGTATTTTTAGCCAACCAAGTCCAATCGCGTGCCGCCGTTGAACCTAAACTGCATTATGCCGCGAAAATCTACGGAATGGTGCAGTTGGAAAGAAATTTCTCTTCGAATTTCCGCTTCAGCGGCCGCTGACATCCTGCGTGCCGGTTCGGCCGTCCCAGCTCTCTCCCGCGTGTGGCATGGGCAGATCCTCGACCGCAGGCCCAGTCGTTTTATGGGCAAAAACCACGTCTTCACCGCCTAGTGGCACCTCTTTTCGCAAGGGGTACCCGACCCAGTCATCGGGTAGGAGGAACCGCTCTCCAGGCACAGGGCCGTTTCCTTCGAACACAACTCCATACAGATCCTGAATCTCCCTCTCAGGGTACTCGGCGCCAAGAAATACGTTTTTGAGCGTGGGAACGGTCTCTCCGTCATTCACGCTGACTTTGACAAAAATTCTGCTGTTATGCTTGAGTGAAAAGAGGTTGTAAACGACCTCGAACCGGCCCGAAAGATCCCGCTCGTGCGGCCAGTCTGAATAGTCGACTCCGACGCACTCGGCGAAGTAGCCGTAGTCAAGGTCTGTGTCGTTTTTGAGGGTGAGAACGGTGTCGAGAAGAGCTTCCTTAGCGATGCAGAGGTAGGTTTCGCCTCGCCATTCCTTAACTTTTGTCAGTCTGGCTCCGATCTTGTCCCTGACTTTTGCAATCTCAAGTCGTTCAGTGCCAGACATAGGCGCCGGCATTAGGCGGCCTCCTGAGAGCCAAGTTTTTCCGGCGCCAGACTTGTGGCCTCGTCCCAGTCTAAGGCGTTAGTCCGCACCACATAGATGTAGCCGACGATCCAGAAGGCCAGGTAGATGGCCACGTCGATGCCACTAAAGATCTGAAACTCCAGGCTGGATTTCTTAAAGACGGTCAACCAACTCCACAGGAACACAACCTCTATGTCAAAAAGGACAAACAGGATCGCGACGAGATAGAACTTGATGGGGAACCGCTCGTTGGCGTCTCCCAGCGGCATGACCCCGCACTCGTAAGGCGACGCCTTGTAGGAGGTCTTCTTTTTGGGGCCCAGAACGTAGCTAAGAGTGACCATCGCCGTGCAGACGACCGCCGCCAAGAGAACTAAGATGAGGATGGGGACCAACTCACCGGACATCGTTTCAAGCATACCAGTAAACTAAGTCCGAAATGGCCCTGACCTCGTATCTCGACCAATTGGTCGGCGGGCGCGACTTATCGATGGACGGGGCGTATGGATTGATGGAGGCCTTGGCCGGTGGGGGTCAATCGCCCGAGCAGGTCGCAGGCGTGTTGGTTGCTATGCAGACAAAGGGGGTCTGCGCCCAAGAGTTGGCGGGAATGGCCCTTTATCTGCGTCGAACAGCCGTGCCACTGTCGCACAGCTTTCCTGACTTAGTCGACACATGTGGGACAGGGGGTGGGCCCCCGACATTCAACCTCTCTACTGGCGCGGCTATTGTGGCGGCCTCTGCTGGAGCTAGAGTCGCTAAGCATGGGAACCGCTCCGTGACGAGCAAGTGTGGTTCGGCGGATGTCCTTGAAGAGCTAGGTGTGTCCTTGCACACTGAACCCGAACGGCTAGAGAGGCTTTTGGGTTTGCTGGGAATCGTTTTTCTCTTCGCACCTCACCATCATGGGGCCTTGAAATCTGTTGGGCCTGTGCGAAGGGCACTGGGCGTAAGAACTGTCTTCAACCTCTTGGGGCCCTTGGCCAACCCAGCAGGAGCCCAATTGCAAGTGATAGGAGTCTATGAAGCGCGGTATGTGCCCGTGGTTGCCGAAGCCCTAACCCTCCTAAGTTGCAAAAGGGGGTTTGTAGTTCATAGCTTTGGTGGATTAGATGAGGTTTCACCCTTAGGAGTTACTCATTACGCTGAAATCGTTAATGGCAACCTTTCAGAAGGCGAGTGGCATCCGGCGGACTTTGGGCTGTCAGATTCTGATCATGTTAGTATGGATCCTGGTGACTCGATCAGCACGAGCGCGGACATCCTCCGGTCGGCAATTGACGGGAGCGACCCTTCGCGGTCCTTAGCGCTTGTACCGAACTCTGCGGTTGCAATTCTGCTTTCTGGTCTGGCAGAGACGGTAGGAGAAGGGGCCGCGCTTGCAAAAAGTGCCATTGAAACAGGATTGGCGGAAAAGAAGCTCAACCAAATGATCGAGGCCTCGGGATGACCATTCTTGATGAAATCTTGGCTCATAAGCGAGATGCGGTCAAAGACACACAAATCCGACGCCCTCTTGCTGAATTGAAGGCGGAAGCCAGAGACGTGGGGCCGACCCGTGGCTTCTTGAGAGCGTTGTCATCTGAGCCCAAACCAATGGGTCTCATCGCTGAAGTGAAGAAAGCGTCGCCCTCCCGGGGGGTCATCAGAGCTGACTTTGATCCGGTTGGCCTCGCGAAGTCGTACGAAGACGCAGGGGCGACCTGCCTGTCGGTATTGACAGACGAGCGATATTTTCAAGGTTCAACAGACAATCTGGTCCAATGCCGAGCTGCCACAAAGATTCCTGTGCTTCGAAAGGACTTTACAGTCAGCGAGTACCACGTCTACGAGGCCCGGTTGATGGGGGCCGACGCGATCCTTCTCATAGTGCATGGTTTGTCTAATTTAGAATTAAGAGAGTTGTACTTATTGTCGATCGAGCTTGGCATGGATGCCCTTGTGGAGGTCCATACACTTGTCGAGGCCGAATTGGCGATTGAGTTAGGTGCACAGTTGATCGGTGTCAACAATCGCGACCTTGCCACATTCGAAGAGTCGATGACACCTGCAAACCAGGTTCTACCGACCGTCTCCCAACACGCGCTTGCAGTCAGCGAAAGTAGTCTGCGATCTCTTGATGACGTGACACACGTCGGTGGTCTTGGAGCCCGCGCTGTCTTGATCGGTACAGAGTTTTGTGCCTCGCTTGATCCGGGGAGAAGAGTCAAGGAGGTCATGGGCTGGTGACAAAGATCAAGTTCTGTGGGTTTTCCAGGGAGGAAGACGTTGAATTCGCAAATGAATTGGGGGTCGACTTTGTAGGGTTCGTCCGGGATCGTCGAAGCCGGCGGTACGTCAGGCTTGAAGTTGCCAAATTACTTTCAAGGTTCCTTGGTGATCCAACGCCGGTGCTGGTCCACCAGAATTTATCCAGACCAGACAAACTCGAGGGTGCCTGGCACCAATCCGAGAATTTCAAAAGTTGGATTTCGACTGGCTCGCATAATCGGATCGTTACGGTTCGCGCCGCACCTGACCTGGATCCGGAGGCAGAACCGGAGGTCGTCTGCTGGCTCAAAAGCTTGGGGGAACAGTATCTTAAGTCCGTGCGGGCCTTAATTGTCGACAGCTTTGTCCCTGGCCAGGGGGGAGGCACTGGCCAAAGAGTCAGCACAGACTGGGCAGCTCGATTCGTTTCAGCGCAACCATTTCCTGTGCTCCTCGCTGGTGGACTGACCCCAGACAATGTAGCGGAAGCGATTCGTATCGTACGCCCTTATGGGGTTGATGTGAGTAGCGGGATAGAGGTCAGCCCTGGTGTCAAAGACCACAGCAAAATGCGCGCCTTTGTCGATGCGGTCCGAGGTGTCAACAAAGAATGGTCAAGCGACTGACACAAGATTGAACGTCTCACTCCCTCTCCATCAGAGACAGAGAGGGAGTTCCCGATTCCTAATAGACCGACTCCGGAAAATAGTAGCTCTTAGCATTGTCAGGCGTGACAATTTCAACGTCCAACATGAGATGCTTTGGAAGATAGGGCCTTTTCTTTTCCAGATTCCCGTCACGTAGAGACGCCACGCAGACGGTCATGCCTGTAGCGATCATTGATGGTGGATAGGTGATGTCTGCAGGAAACATCTTATCGCCGTCCATGACCCGCTTGACAATGTCTTTCATCCCTGCGCCGCCAAGAATCCAAGTCTTGTCAGCCCTGCCTGCAGCTTTGAGAGCCTGTTCGGACCCCAGAGCCATGTCGTCGTCGCTAGCCCAGATGGCGTCTACTTCCGGGTTCTTCAGGAGCAAGGTTTCCGTCACTTCTAGCGCCTTTTGTCTGTTCCACATCCCTGGCGCCTCCCCAACGACTTGGATTCCTGGAGCGGCCTTAAAGACCTCCATGGCCGAATTGTATCGGTCTGTGTCGACGGTGCAGGGAATTCCACGCAGGACTAGGATCTTTCCTTGGCCGTTCAACTTCTTGACCATGTATTCGGCCGACTTCCGACCGAACGCCTTATTGTCGCCTTCGATGAAGATGTCTGCAACGGGTTGCAAGAACCCTCGGTCCACATTGACGATGAAAATGCCTTTCT
>JAEURO010000077.1 GCA_016788345.1 Chthonomonadaceae bacterium | reverse complement strand
AACTCACCGGATTTCGAGCCTTCGCGGCGTGAACTCATCGGGGGTCCTCACCGGGACAATGGACACCAGCCACGCAGTGCGGGCCAAGCCGAGTGCTTACCGGAGAACGTACCCGGGCAACTTCTCTCTGACTTACGGTCAGGTGAACTCTGGCAACCTGGGAAGCCTGAACAAGCCGGACCGTGACTTCCTCTCGCTCTCTAAGTTCATCGTCCCCCAGTCTGGCCTACCTCCTATAGTCATGACAGCCACGATTAATTTGGCGTCCTCGAGTGTGTCCGAGCTTTGGTTCCGCTGTACCTCCCGAGTCACCGTCAGCGGGATCTTCCAGCAAAAGTTCGAATTCTACGACTGGGCGGATCAGGAATATCGGCAACTTACGACCCTAAGTCTCAACCAAGGCATCGGGAACTATGACGTGCAAATTGGTGACTCGCAACACCCACTCAGCCATTTCATCGACACGTCGAACAACAACCAAGTCAAGGTGAAGGTCACTATCCCCGACCCTCTTCTTCCGGCCAGTTCGAGCTGGTCGTACGACATCGACCAAGCGATCGCCATCACGAAGTGACGAGCTAGTGAATAGACTTTACGGTGTTTTCGTGTGCCTTTATTTCGGTGCTTTAGGTCGTGCTCAGAGCCTGTACCATATTCAAGATTTGGGAGTTGTGCCAGGTTATCGGTTCTCATACGCCACAGGGGTTAACGACATAGGCGACGCAGTCGGGACTTCGTTTCAGGGCCCCACATCTCGGCAGGCTTTCCGCAATGTTGGCCATGGGCCCAAAGGTTTAGGTTTCCCACAGAATTCCGAGAACCCTACTGGCGGGAAAATCAACAACGACGGAGAGATCTGTGGCCAGTATACAGATCGAGCCTTGATTGAGTCGAGGCCATTTCGGTGGTCCGAAGGTTTGGGGTACCAAGCTTTGGCCCGGACGAGTGGTTACACTCCTGGCACTGCGATAGACATCAACGCCAGTGGCACCATCCTTGGGAGTAACAAGCGGTTGTCCGATGGTCAGACTGAGATGATCTTCTGGAACCGGGACGGAACTTCCGTGCAAGTCGGGCCCCCTAACGGGACGCGGGGAGTCCTGCTCTTTTCCATGAACGACCTTGGCCAGGTCGGTTGCGCCTCGACCACCGAAGAGACTAGGCTCTTCCCCTACCTTTGGGACCCCACTTCCGGCTATCGAGAGCTGGGCCTGATGCAGGGGCTCGACGCGGGGCGGTCGGTGGGAGTCAACAACCACAGCACAGTGGCCATTCGTGGTGTCAGCAACCTGGGTGACTCGTGGACGTATCTCTGGACGGCCTCGGGCGGCCATGAGCGCCTCTTCAGCGACGACATGGTGGGGCTGCAGGCCGAAGCGATCAACGACAACGACGTCGTGGTCGGCGCGGGAGCCATCAACGGCACCCATGACATCCGCGCCTTCGTCTGGAACCGGCAGAACACCCACACGAGGCTCGACAGCATGCTCGACGCCGCGAGCCAAGGTTGGACTCTCGAATGGGCCTATGACGTCAACAACCGGGGCCAGATCGTGGGGACGGGGATCATCAACGGCGTCGAGCACGGCTACCTAGCGACACCGGTGCCTGAACCGGGAAGCCTGGCCGTTCTGGGCGGGTCTTTGATCGCGTTGCTCAGAAATCGGCGGCGCCGGTCGGCAAGAACTTAGACGTAAGCTTCCGGACTAAGAAATCCGCGCTACGGAGAAAACTGGTGGAGGCGCAGGGAATTGAACCCTGTTCCAAAATCGCCGCCGCATAGGTCACCACGAGCGTCTCCTCTCATTGGTTTAGGCGGGGCCCTGCCGAGAGGCAAGCGAAGCTTCCGCCGAGTCCGGTTGAGTTTAGAAGGTCAGGCTACGGACTGAAGCCCTTCCTTCGAGCCAGCCTTTGCGTCGCTACTGGCGGACCCCGCTGGCAGGGTTCCGGGCAACGCGCTGCACGTTAGGCAGCGTAGGCGAGATTGTTATTCGCGTTTACTTTTTTGCCGCTTTTTACGAGGCCAGCGGCGCCTCGGCTCGCAACCGGTGCTCGGATCGACCCTGTCGAACCCTTTCGCCCCCAGCTGTCAATTCAGTATAACGTCGGCGGGCCACCGCCGGTTCGCGAGGGCCTAAAGATTTGCACTGGATAAGCCCTGGATTGCGCTCACAGTGGCAACAATCGAGTTGCTAGATCCTTGGCCGTGCCGTCACCTGCCTGCTGCCCTGAGCGGCCGGTTGACGGGCAAAACCGGGTAGCCCGTTTCGCTCACATATCCTCGGCCGAAACGGTTGAGATGAACCGTGTATTCGGTTCCTTTCTGAATCTTGAGCGTCAGCGACAGGGACAGGCCGTCAGCGGCATAGTGGGTCTTCTCGATGACCTCATAGCCCGCCGGCTCCATGTTGAACCCTCGCTTGTCGGTCATCATCGGCTGGTCGAACCGCACGGTGACTTTGACGCTTTGGTGGTCTGCGTCCAACTCGCCGAATTCCGTCTCGACTCCCGTCACCTTCGGGCACCGGCCATAGAGCTGTTCTGGTGCCCGGGCTGCCTTTTCAAAGACCTCGATCCACACCGGCAGAAAATCTCTGAGCGTCTTGAACTTTGCTCGGTTCGATGCGTATTGATCCAAGGCTCCGTCCAGGTCCGAGGTCCACAAGAAGCCGCTCGACCGCTGGTCGATGACCACTTCGAGCGCATCCCTGGCGGGCAAGTGCTTTCGGACCATGTACGATTCGACCCCGCGCACGAACGACTCATAAGCGATCGTGGCCGCCCCTTCATAAGCCCCCGCCCACCAAACATCGGCCAGAGTCGGAGTGTACTTCTCGATTATCGGTTTTAGTCGTGGGACATACGGCTCGACCAGATCGTTGACATAGGCGTGGGAAAACTCGTGGACCACAGTGGCGACGCTCGATGCGTCGTATTGCGGAATTCCCTCGGGGTCGAACGAGTGTGCTCCCAACACTGGGCACATGAGAAGCGACTTGTCCGGAAACTGGACACTCATCCCGTAGTTGCCTCCGCCACATAAAAGGCCGACGATCGCAAAGGGTTTCTTCTTCGGCGCGACGCCATAGAACGGCGGGAGCCACCGGTCAACCGGGTACTTGGCGACAAGCTTGCGCATCCCACCAACCGCCTTCTTGTAGAAGGTGGACTCGCTGGCAACAAAGTCGTTGAATCTGGTGTCATTCACAAACCGTTTGAGCTCCTTGACGAACGCTCGAGCGACAGCCGGCTTCCAACGCGGGTCCCATCGACCCGGAGTTGGATCAAAGGGCACCTGCTCGCCTAGCGACTTTGTGTCCTTGAGGTGCACCGCCAGGTTCGTCACCGCGTTGAAACTGATACCGTCTTCCTCCCGAACTTTAGCCGCCGCCAATACCGCCGGGTGTGTCTTGTATTTGGCGAAATAGGCGTCGACCCGCTTCGAATAAGGCGACTCGGAAGATGGCTGACTAAACTCACCCGCCTCGGCCAAGCGGAACACGATGGTCAAGAGTTCGATCCTCGGATCGACCCGGACGTCCAAGTGGGGGGATGCGGTGAGGCTGGCGAGACAGGCAAGTGCTGCGAGCATAGATCGAGTGTACCAAATTTGGTACACTCCTAGTCAACCCGTACGCACAGCAATTGGACCGGATCTGCGGAGCCTTGGGCGGGCCCATAGGCGTGAGGCGCACCTTCCGGCACAAAAGCAGACTCGCCAGCTACAAGGGTGAATGACCGGCCGTCAATCTCTATGAGGGCACTGCCTTTGAGCACGTAAACAAACTCCCGGCCAAGGTGCTCGCGGACGGGGGTCACGTCTCGAAGCTCAATGAGGCCTGCACGAAACCCCGCGTCTGCAGGGATGTTCTGAAACATCACGAGTCTTGCCCCTTCACTTTCGCTCGCAGGCCCTGAAGTCAGCGAGTCCAAGGCAAACCACTCCTCTCCGCCTCGTCTATGGACCAACTCTTTCGCTTGGCCCCCGGCCGTAGGATCCAGGAACCGCTCGACATGTAACCCCATGGCCGCGCATACTTTGGCGAGCGTCGCCGGGCGACATGACCGTCCCTGCTCCAGCGCGACAATCGTGCTCTTGCTCACCATGGCCCGCTTAGCCAAGTTCCGGATCGAGAGGCCCATGTTGAGGCGGTGCGTTTGCACATTCGCACCAATCGTCGCCAGTCCGACCCGGGCTAAGGCCAGGGAGACGTGGCGCTCGGAATCCAATAAACCTGAGATGCCTGTAGCATGGCACATGGCGTGCCCAGCCATACTTATCCTGGTCAGCGATGTTTCGGCTCGCAACCGGTGCTTGGATCGACCATGTCGAACCAGTTTGCCAAAGCCACAGTCTTCGAAAATCGTCGGCGCACCCCCACCGTTTCAAAGGGGGCCACTTTCGACCTTGTGCCGTATAATCCGTCCATGCTTACCTCGCTCTGTCTTATCCTGACTTTGACCACAGTGCCACAGGCTATGCCGTTCGGGCTGACGGGCAAACTCATGTTGTTGCAAGCCAAGGAGGTCAAGCGAGAAATCAGATTGACGAAGGAGCAAGAGAAAGCTGTTTCGAACTTCATGGATCAGGCTCAAAAGGATCCCAACCAGTTCGGTGCAGGCTTTGACCTCCATTATCCGACCCGAAGTCTAGACGTCAAAGCGACGGAATCGCTTGAACCAGACCAAAAGGCCCGCCTTCAGCAATTGTTCCTTCAGATCAACGGGCTGCTAGCCCTCTCGGAAAAGGACGTTTCAGACCTGCTCGGCCTGCCAGATGAAACGCTTTCGACCGTGAAATCTCGGATCAAAGCCTACGACAAGGAGTCGCTGACCCTGCTAATGGACGTTCAAAAGACGCGGAAGCTCGACAAAAAGAAGATGAAGGAGCTGCGCGAAACAGCCCTTGCTGAATTGGCGAAACTGCTAACGACAGAGCAAACCCTAAAGTGGACGACGATACTGGGAGAACCCTTCAAGTTTCCCAAGAGCTTGACCGGCGATCGATGATTCCGCATCTGAATCCCACCTCGACTAAGCTAAGATCAACATATGGATGAACGAGAGTTTTTGCTGAAAGGATGGGACTACGAGCTTTGGGCCAACCGGCATTGGCTGATGCAGCTCGCTAAGTTCCGCGACCAAGACCGTGCCCGGAAGGTGATGGTGCACATCATTGCACCGCAACGCTTCTGGTTGGATAAGATCAACGGGATCGACGGCTCGTTCGACGTCTACGACGCCACGCCGCTCGAAGACGCCGCGTTTGAAAAGGTCTCCGAGGAGTGGAAGGCCACGCTCAATCGGATTGACGGCACCACGACCTTTGACGTAACCCGGCCAGACGGTAGCCAATGGCGCTTCCGAGGGTTTGACGCGGCCCGTCACGTGCTCAACCACGGTACCTACCACCGGGGCCACCTGCGGGGTCTCGCCCATGCCGAAGGATGGGACGGCTTTGAAGACACAGACTGGACCCGCTGGCTCAGAGACTCGGGGCAGGCCATGCGCCTGAGCTGACCCGGCGACCGGGTCAGCTTTCGACTTCGCTTTGGATCCCTCGTCGAACAACCAGGAATTTGATCTTTGTCGGCTTAAATCTGCGGCGCAAGACATCGACAGCTTTATCCACATGCACGGTCCCGCCGCAGTAGAAGAGGTCGACGGCAGCATAACCGTGCTCTGGCCACGTATGGATCGTGTAGTGGGACTCCTGGATGATCACGGCGCCACTAACGCCCCAAGGCTTGAATTCATGGAATGATTCCGCGACGACTGTGGCCTCACTTTCATAAGCCGCGTCCCGCATCGCTGTTCCCACTGATCGCTCAAGTTCCAAAGTCTCTTTGTCACATCCGAACAGCTCGATGAGCAGGTGCGAACCCAGGGACGGCATTTCGCCTGGTTCAAACGGAAGTCCTTCGGAGTCTTTACCCAGCCACTCCTTGAACGAATCTACGCTCTCGCTATGGATAAGCTGCCACCCTGCGTCATTGACGATCCGAGGAGGCTCAGCCAAGACTGTGGCAGGTTTATTGCGCCGGAAAAACCGGTCGAGCCAAGTGACCCTACCGGTCACTAAAGGGGCGATAGAGGCCGGGACGGCCAAGCTAACCAAATGTATCCAATGTGTTGCCAATCAAGTTTTCCTCACTTTCGGTTTGTCTTGGAAGGAAACAAGTTCCTTGCCAAAACCCGTCCGAACGACTCACTCGAACCACCTGCGGGCCGTTCGTATACCCGACATGCAGGGGGACCGCCGTACGTCTTCGCACCTAATCCCCATGCCTGTTCCGACCGTTAATCCGGTCGAATGGCGATTCGATTGTTGGCGCCGGCTACCGGAATTCCGATGGCTAATGGCGCAGGCCGGAATGATACCGTGCAAAGTTGAACTTGTCAACCTGCATAGCTCGATTTCCGGAATTCTTTAGACGAAAGTGCCTGCTCAGAAGTTTCAACATTCAGGGCCTAACGCGCTCGACAGCATAAACGACGACGCTGTCTACTTTGCCCTTGACGCTGTGTGTGCCCGCATGGACGAACCTGAACTTTGGGTTGTCCTTGACCTGGGCCCAAAGTTGTTCTGACACGAGTAACGGGCTCCCCAAGTCGTTACAAAGGCTCTGTATTCGTGACGTTGTGTTGAGCACGTCACCATGAAAAACGACTTCGCTTTTGATCTCTCCGACTTGTGTAGCGATTACCGGACCGACATGGGCACCGGCTTTGAACTTGGGAACGACCCGAAAATCCGCAAGGTATGCCGACTGTCGTTGAGCGATAAGCTCTGCCAATTCAAAGTAGCATTGAAGGCAAAGCGCTGGGTCGCGCTTGGGACCGACTTTCCAAGTTAAGACGGCTTCGTCACCAATGTAGTGCGAGACTTCACCCTTGGTGCTCAGGACTGGACCGGTCAAGTCAGCAAAAAACTCTTGGATTAGCCGGCTGAACTTCAGGTCGCCAAGCTCCTCGCCCAGCCGTGTGGAGTCCTTTATGTCCAAAAACATAAAGACCCGAGACTCTTGTCTAGGCCGGTAGTATCTCCCCAGCATCCAATTTTTGAGGACACCTGGGCCGAGTTTCTTGCTCAACATGAAGTAAAAGGTGATGCACACCATGAGGGCGAACGCTATGCCTACCATCTCGGGCCTCAAAACCATTCGGACTGCAAAAAGAGCGGCTTTTAGAGAGTCAGGCCCGTGGGCAGAAAGAGCGGCAGTTCCCGCGGCACCGAGCGGGATTCCGACGACGATGACCGCAAGATAGGCCAGAGATGTCCCGAGGACCGACAGCAGAAAAGAAGGAAAACGCATCAAGGGCAGGATCCATGTCTGTGCAGCAGCTAGCGTGGCCGAAAACACGATTGCAGACCAGACAACGCCTAGGCTGATCAAGAGGAGACGGAGAGGTAAAGGGTCTGCGGCGAAGAAGCCGGAAGTGCCTACCCCACCTCCGACCGAGGCGACCAATGCAATCGGGAAATCTAGGGCAAAGGCTTTTGTGAACGACCTGTCGCGCCTCGGCACTTTACTCACGGGAGTGAAGGTTCTTCGATCTTATCCGTTGCCTGCGCATGTTTGAGTTTCGTTAGCTTTTGCTGGAAGACCTCCATCGGTCTCGGTTCAAGCGTCGGCTCTCTGCCATCGAGCAGGGCGGCCATCGCTTCGCACTCTGCTTTGCTGAACCTAACGCTCCCCAAGATGTGCTCTTGGAACGCTTCATAGGCAAGTGGTGACACGGCTTGTGCACATCGGGCCATCGCCTCGGCATAGACCCTGATCTCATATTGGGCGTGGGCGTCCATTCTAAGTGCTAAAAACCGAAAGAGGTTGTGAAGGTCAATCTGCCAATACCACTCCGTGTAGAGGCTGAGAGGCAAGTTGATCCGTGCAACCTCCCTGGCGAGGCCCAGCCCTAGATAGCCTTCGTAGGCTTCGTAGGCCTTTTCTTGCTCGGCTTTCAATGCCGATACCAGTTCGCCGGCAGATCCAAGAACTTCGTCAGAACGAGCCTGTTTGTTGTCGGTGCTTTGCCCCCGCATTTGATCAGCTTCCGGGACGTAAAACTCGTCCTTCATGATTGAGTACCGGCCGCTGATCTCATTGAGGCGGGCAGTCCGGTGCCGGACCCATTGTCGGGCCACAAACACAGGCATCTTGCAGTGAAACGTCAGGACGACCTGCTCGAAAGGGGACGTGTGCTCGTTTCGCAAGAGGTAATGGATCAGGCCTCTGTCCTGTCGAAAGCTCTTAGTTCCAGACCCATAACTGACTCGGGCCGCTTGGACAATACGTTCGTCCCCACCAAGGTAATCGACCATACGGACAAACCCCTTGTCCAAAACGGGCAACTCCTGGTCGAGTAATTCCTCGGCGGCAGGGACGACTATGCGTGGCATCGCATTAGTTTGGCACGGAGAAATGGCAGGGGCGACAGGATTCGAACCCGCGACCTGCGGTTTTGGAGACCGCTGCTCTACCAACTGAGCTACACCCCTGTAGGGCACAGACATTTTACCTACAGGGAGCGAGCCCTTGAGTCACCCGGACGGGGGACTCTGTCTCAAGGTCTGGCAAAATGGACCTATGCTCAAGCGTTGTCTGCCTTTCCTAGCGGTCACCGTGTTCCTCTCCGCTTGCGATCCTCCGAACGGCGTCATTGTCATGGGCGAACAGGTGAAAGAACCCAAAAAGATTATCAGCCTCAGCCCCAGCACGACGGAAATATTGGGGTCGCTCCTCTTGGACAACGTCCTCGTTGGTAAGACCAGTAGCTGTAACTATCCGCCGGGAATAGCAGGTGCGATCGTCGTCCAGGGAACAAAGCCCAATTACGAGATGATCGTCAACCTCAAGCCTGATCTCATTATCTACGACGCCAAGCTCTATGCAGCTGCGGACATTGATAAGCTGAAAGTGACTGGAGCCCGTCTCTATCGTATGGACGTCAATTCGCTCAACGACCTTCAAGAGTTTCTGCTCAAGTTTGGAAGCGAGACAGGCGAAGCGACGATGGCGTCCAAGACGGCCGACGAAATCTACGCCGCCGCAGAAGCTGCCCGGGCCGCTGCAACTGGCCCCAAAGTCAGAGTCGCGGTCGTTACGGGAGGGGGATCCTCGCTCTACGCGGCCGGCAAAGGCTCGTTTCTCGCTGATGTCGTCAAGGCCTGTGGCGGCGAGATTGTCGGGCCAGATGGACAAAAGTTCGCCCAGGTTCCGGTCGAACAGTTTATCAAGGAAGACCCGGAAATGATCCTGACCGCAGACGCTCCGGGTCAGTTATTCGCCGACCCTAGGCTCTCCACTGTGACCGCAGTTCGAAAGAAACGGGTTTTTTCTGTCAAACCGGACATTCTGCTAAGGACGACCGCCAGAATCAAGGGCCTGATCGCAAACCTGTCGACACTGGTAGGTGACGTGCAACGGGAGAAAGCAGGTTCATGAGCGAAACAATCGACATCGGAGTTTTTGGGGGATCCGGGTTTTACAGCCTGTTAGAGAACGTCACAGAAGCCAAAATAGACACCCCTTACGGAAGTCCAAGCGACAGTGTGTTTGTGGCAAAAGTCGGTGACCGGAACATCGCCTTTATGCCGAGGCACGGTCGTCGACACACTATTCCGCCCCACAAGGTCAACTACAGGGCAAATGTCTGGGCCTTTCACAGGCTGGGTGTCAAGGCGGTCGTCAGCCCTTGTGCCGTCGGCTCGCTGCAAAGGCACATTGAGCCAGGTCACTTCTTGGTCGCTGACCAGTTTGTCGATCGGACAAATGGACGCCCGGACACGTTCTATGACGGCCCCGTCACTACCCACGTAAGCCCAGCCGACATGTACGATCCGACCTTGCGCCGATTAGCAATCGAGACGATCCGTGAACATGGGATCGTTGCCCATGATGGAGGGACTGTGGTCGTCATCCAGGGCCCAAGATTTTCGACAAAGGCGGAGAGCGCTTGGTTCACACAAATGGGATGGCATGTCATCAACATGACGCAATATCCCGAAGCCTATCTCTGCCACGAGCTGGGAATGGGTGTCGTTAACATTTCTCTTGTTACTGACTTTGACTGCGGAGTCGTTGCTGACACTGAGGCGGTGACAGCCCACAATGTCTTGGAAGTCTTCCAAAGTAATGCCGAAAAAGCCAGGGCAGTCGTCCTAGACCTTGTTCAGAGACTTCCGTCAGATCTCAGCGGCATCGGCGGAAAAAGCTCATTGCAATTCTCCCGGGGAGACGGACATGCGTCGTCTCACTTTGACATCCGTCTGTATGAATAAGCCATGTTGACAGCCATTCTGACTATCTGCTTGCTGGCCCCCAAGCAAGATGCGCCGGACAAGATCAAGATCCTTGGTACAGACGTCCCTGTCTCATTTCCCGCAGGGATCGAAGTTCCCGAAGGCACTACCTTTATCGAAAGTGCCGGGTGGAGGTGGATGGTCGATGATAAAGGCCAGATCTTGAAGCGGTACAGGGTTGACGGAGGTTGGGCAGACCTCAAATCTATGTATGACGCGAGCCGGTCGACAGTGCCGACAGCCAAATACCCGATAAAGGTTGTCATTGTCGAAAACGCAGCCTCAATCTCGGTTTCCAAGGCCGGAATCGTCAGGTCACAGTTCCACACCGTTTCCGATGTGGACCTGGACACGGTCAAGTCCTCTCTCGCGACCCTCAAAGGCTGTATAGAGGCCGTGACGGCGAGGGCGTTTGATGTTCAATTTGAAGTCGTGCTCGACTCCGACCTCTACTTCGACGATGGGACCGCTTCCCCGACTGAATGGAACCCTGTTTCTCTGAGCAGTCCGCCCAGCCAGGCCAAAGGCCAAGAGTTCTTGAGGACGGTCATAGCACCGCAGATTAATGATGAAGCCTTCGACGCGGACGATGGAGTCAACCGAGGGCCGTTCGCAGCGGTCTATGTCATCCACCCCGGGCTGCCTGTTCCCGATGGAGTGACCTTGGTCGACAACACACCTGTGGTCACTCTTGGGTTTCACACTTTCAGCGAAATCAAGGCAAGCGTGTCACTTCCTGCCCGCCTGTTTGAGGATTGGAAGACCGCACTGGGAGTGAGTGCGACACATTCGGCCGTCATCTTGTCAGACTCCGGCCCGACAGTCCCTAACGTCGTTACAGGCCCCTTCTGGAGGGCCTTAGTAGAAAGGTCGCTGAGAAAGCCTGGCTCCTTATTGCCTGCCCCATCAGTTTCCTTGGCGCAACCCGGCGCCCTGGCCACGTTTCGAAACTCAAAGGCTTTCAGGGAGGGAGACAGTGTTCCATTCGACGTACTTGAACTCGTTGCAAGCTCTGGCAGGGACTCGTCGATTGAGTCAGTCCGGATGGAAGGAAGATTTATCAAGGCTTACCTATCGGGTTCTGTAGACAAGAAGTTTTTCGGGCGGACGGACACCATCAAGCCAGAATCTCTGAAACCGGGCAGCTCAATCGGAGATTTCGTCGTACAGCCTTCTCGTGGCCCAGGAAACGAACCTGCCTGGACAGTCCAATTCGACAGAGACGAACTTCGAGGGCGCGTGTCATTGGCCGAAGGGCTATTGCCAAAGGACTCTCTGGCAGTCATGTTCATGGTCCGCATGTCCCAGAGCGAAAACTTGGCCATTGTGTCTCAAAACGCCGAGTTTCTCATTTCAGGCGACGCGCCCACAAAAGA
>JAEURO010000076.1 GCA_016788345.1 Chthonomonadaceae bacterium | reverse complement strand
AGTCGAAGGGTTGGGAGTCAACTTACTCATCGTCGTGCCCGGGCAGTTTAACAAAGGATTCGGTTTCAATCCGAATCTGGCGGGCCAGAGCTATCTCAAGGAGTCTCACGCCGAAAGCCTCGAACGATTGAACGGAGTGGTAGAGACTGCGCTTTTGACCTTCGCAGGCGGAGGAGTCAGAAAAGGAAACACGGAGGCTTTTCCGTTTGTCATCGCATGTAGTCCGGAATGGTTTTCAGTCCGTCCTGTCCAACTTGCAGAAGGGGCCGTGTTCGAAAAAGCAGAGTCTAGACATGTTGTCGTTCTAGGGCAAATCGCCAAAGAAGAGCTTTTTGGCAAGGCGTCAGCTGTTGGGCAAAGTGTCACCGTCAGTGGAAAGTCGTACAAAGTGGTCGGAGTGACCAAAGAGACCACTTCTGGTTCTTCGTTGTTCGCGATGCAAGGGTTTGAAAACGTCGCATATATCCCCTATGAGACACTCAAGAAAGAGAACCCGGCCACGCAGATCGATAGGATCTTCCTAAAAACCGCCCCAGACGTCGAACCCAAGAGTTTGGTCGACTCTGTAACTTCGGAACTGGGGAAATCCCTCGACCAGCAGCAGTTCGGTGTGCTGACTCAAGAAGACTTACTTGGTTTGATTTACAAAGTATTTGGCATTCTGGGGACTCTCGTAGTCGGCTTGACTGCGATCAGCCTCTTCATTGGAGGCGTTGGAGTGATGACGGTCATGCTTCTTGGTGTGAACGAACGCCGCAAAGAAATTGGTGTCCGAAAGGCGACCGGAGCGACCCGGCGTCACATTTTTTGGCAATTCTTGACAGAGAGTACCGTGACAGGAATCGCGGGGGTCGTGCTTGGCCTTCTCTTCAGTTCGCTTGTTATCGTGGCTCTTGCACGTGCGACAAGCATTAAGCCTGTCATGACCCCGGCGACCGTGCTCATGGCGGTGGGCATCGGCCTTGGGCTGGGTTCATTGTTTGGTGTCCTGCCAGCTATTAGGGCTGCCAAGCAGGATCCGATCACTGCCCTGAGAATGGAGTGAGCCTAGCCAGACACGCGTTTCGAGCCGCTCGTCTTCGTGACTTTCTTTGTAGTGATGGTGACTGGCTTAGTCTTTCCAAGGGGCCGGATGTAGTTCACGATGACTTCTTTAGCTTTAAAGGTTGAGCCGACCCTCGATCCCAGGGCCGTTATGTTGGATCCAGGTGTCAAGGAGCGGAGTGTCGCTGCCTTGCCGGTTTTTGTACGGATCTTAGCGCCTTGTGTTTCAACGACGACCCTGCCCAGACCAGGCATGCCAATTGTGACGACCGAACCCTTGACGCCGTCATGGATGACTGTGCCGTAGACCCTGTTCACACCAGGCTTGACAACAGTCAGGCCGGTACCTCGTTGCACATGGGTCCGCTTAATCTGGCCAGGTTCCGGTGCTTTGGTACCTTGCGCATAGAGGGCTGAGCTGACAAATAAGGACGAAAGTAGTGTCAACGTGAGTTTGTTCATGAGTGTCCCACCAGTGTATACCGAAGCGGCTAATTTCTTAGACGCTCAGATGAACTAAGTGGACACGGTAAGGGCGAAAATTGGTGTGTCAACCCCTAATTTTCTCGGCCTCATTTTTATTTTTGTCAATGTAGTCTGTCCATTCTTTTGGAACGTCCGTATCAACAAATATGGCGGACACAGGGCATTCGGGTTCACAGAGCCCGCAATCAATACATTCGTCAGGATGTATGAACACCATGTTGTCGCCCTCATAAATGCAATCTACGGGGCAGACAGTCATGCAGGACTTGTCTTTGACACCGATACAAGGTTCTGTGACGACGTATGGCATGGCAAAAAGGAGTGTACACCGACTCAGGCATGGAGCCCATCGGATGGGTCGAAATGACTTCAAATTGCCATCAGACTGGGACCATGATGGCTACTTGGCCCAGGTATTTGGGTCCTCTATGGCACAATGACGAAACTTGGCCCGTCGAACAGGCTTGAGGTACATATGTCGATCACTCTTACGGAACGCGCTGCATGTGAATTGAAAGAGCTCATGGTCAGCCAGCAAAAGCCAAACGCGGCTTTGAGAATTTGGGTGGCGGGCGGGGGGTGCTCCGGACTTTCCTACGGGATGGCGTTAGATGATGGCACGCCAGAAGAAGGCGATAACCTCTTTGAGCAGGACGGCCTAAAAATCTACGTCGACGGTCTGAGCCTTCAATACATGGATGGTAGTTCGGTCGACTATGTTGATGACATGATGGGGGGTGGATTCAAGATTGAGAATCCCAATGCGGTCAGTTCGTGTGGCTGTGGATCGTCCTTCAAGACCGAAGGGTCTGGTGGCGGGTGCGGTGGCGGCTGCGGCTGCGGCTAGGCGCATCAATCTGCTTTGGCTTTGTGCTCAAAACGAATTTTTAGCACTGACCGGTGTTTCCTCACTACACAGTCATAGGCAGCAGTCTCAATTTTTTTCGCAGAATCGAAGCTTGATCTCATCCAGGTCACATGGACTGGGTCAGACTCTTTCTTAGAAAGGCTGCTGGCTGATAGAATCTCGCCCTCGTCCTTCGGCCAGGCCCCAGTTCTCTTGTGGATTATTCGGATTGCTTCTGCCAATTCTGCGCGGACAAGAATTGGACTTTGTTGGCGCATGTCATAGGGCAAGGTCACTGAGATAAGGGCCGAGGCGCAGGCCACTGACGACCAAGATAGCATTGCGAGGGTTCTTTTCTGACCGTCGGGTTGTCCCGCCTCGATGTCCATCTTAAAAACTAGGAAAGAGGCCGAAGACTTCCGAATTGGTCACGTTGTTGACTGTCCTGGTTCCCTCGCATACAACAATTCCCAGCGGTGTCACAAGTCGGGCACTCACTAACTTCACTCCCGCCTCTAGCTTCGTCAAGTCTTTGAGCAGGACAGGGGCTTTCTTCGGATACCAGACGCAAGCTTCAGATTGCCCATTGATAACTGCGTAACCACAGACGACCCCAAAGTTATTAATGTCTAGCGCAAACGTGCGGGTCGCGCCGGCCGGCACAGGCAGCAGGGTGAACTGCCCCTTCGACCATGTGAACGCACGAGTCGTCGGGTTTTCTGAATCTTGGTTTCCAGCCAGTGTTCCTGCATCATTGATGCTTGCGCCGGATGTCGAAAGTCCACCGAGGAGACCTAAAGCACTTTTCTTGCTATTGATGACCGCGATAGCCTGCTTGTTTGCTCCAAGAGGCTCTGTTCCAGCAATGTTCCCACTCAGCGACGAGCCTGAAACAGTGCCACCGGCGGCGGTCAAGGCCCTCGGTTTCTCGTTGATCTTCAGCTGATAGCCCTGAGTTTGTCCCGCACCGACATGCAAGTTTGTGAGGAAGAACGAATTGTAAGTTATCGCGCCAAAGCTGTCGAGCACGGCGTCTTTCGGTAGCTGGATCCCCTCCAGGGCCCCGCCCTGCCACTGGAACATCCTCGCTGGCTTCGAGGCAGTGTCCGCGCACGAAACGGCTCCCAGCTCGTTAATTCCAGCGATGACTTTGCATTCCGTGGGCGTGACAATGGTGTTGGATTGTCCATCCGGAACCCAGCCAAACACGGCAGGCTTGTTCTTGGCGTCGAGGTATGTCCCCAAAAGGCGGCCATCTCGGGCAATCGCGTTCAGAACCACAGATTTTGCGTCTTTCGGCGAGGCGGACGAAGCGGAGAAAGAAGTTGGCTGTGCAGAAAAGTCGCTCTTTGACCCTCCGCACCCAGCAACCATGGCAAGTAGAACCACGGGGACAGCCGACTGACATCGCATAGCGCATTATGGACGCACAAGACGCCCCGGCGCATCGTCGCGCTGAGGCTAACGAGCTATCCGTATTTGACGCGACTGGTCAAGATCCACCCAAATATCTGGAAGACGGACAAAAGGTTCGAGCCAAACAAAACGATGGCCAATCCCAGCGAAGGGCCTTTCGACAGTCCAGCCAGACCAAACAGGACGACCAAGGCGACGGTTGTCCCTACCAAGATAGAGAGGGAGCGATTGAACGTTTGCTGTCGAAATCCAGTGACGAGATAGTAAAGTAGGGCGATCCAGAACGACACAAGGGAAAGAAGCGAAAAGAGTACCAGTGGCGAAATCCGGGCGACAGTCGTTCCTTGAGCCAGGTCGCATCGGCCAATCGCACCTCCAGCGCACAAAGCCAGCCCAGACAGGGTTCCTGCCAATGGCAACATGGTCCAGGCACCTAACGTGAGGCCCGGAAGAATGCCTGTTGCTATCGGTCTCTCGGGGTTCAGTGCAATGTAGAAAGCCATGACGACGACGCAAAATGCACCAATCAGGAGGGCGGTGTTTGGCTTTTCGCTGTCATATCGAATTTCCGATGGCTTTGGCTCAGGCCTGGCCGACAAGAGCTCTTCGTATTGCTTTTGATACGTTGTGTCCGTTGGTTCGTACTGAGCCGCAAAGGCGTAAAATTTTGCAGCCTTTGTCCTGTCTCCCCGAATGATCGCGACGTCACCAAGCACGGCATAGGCGACGGCCGACTTGGCGTTCGATTGGAGCACGGTTAGGGCAGCTTCTTCTGCCTCATGGTACTGTCCAGCATTCATGAGCCCGCGCAGCCGCTCTTCGTCGACCCTGCTAACCTGCTGCGACTCTCGAAACTCGCGCATCATTGCTTCGGCTTTGAGGCGGAGCTGTTCGGCTTCCCTGAGCTCCTTTTCCCGACGGCCGTCGGCCTTCATAGGGTTGTCCTGAGGCGTTGATTGAACGTTCATCTTTAGGATGCCGTCGTAGGCTTGGCGACGTTGAGGGTCAGTTAGGACCTCATAGGCTTCTTGGACTTGAAGAAACAGTAGGTGGGCCGAAGCCTCAGGGTTGACATCGGGATGGCAGGTGCGGACCAATGCACGATAGGCACCCTTGATTTGTTCTTCAGTGGCTCCGGGATCGATTCCGAGAGTCTCGTAGTGCGAAGGCACGTTAGAAATTATGGCCATTCGACTGTAAACTCCAGGTTATGGACTCCTTAGGCCCAAGATTGGTCGCGGCTCTCAAAGGCACAGAGTTTGAAGGGCAGACTTTCTTTGTTGGAGGATGTGTTCGCGACAGGCTACTTGGATTGTCAAGGTCTCCTGACCTTGACATTGTAACCGTCAGTGACGCACAGAAACTTGCTGGAGTCCTCAATTCCAAAGGGCTTCTCGATAGGCCACCAATCGTGTTCCCAAGGTTTCTCACCGCGATGGTGTCCATAGATGGAAGGCAGGTGGAGCTTACAACGGCAAGGTCTGAGGACTACGACCCTAGATCAAGGAAGCCCTCGGTGAGGCCCGCCTCTCTTGATGAAGACGCGGTACGGCGGGATTTTACGATCAATGCACTCTATCAGAGTCTCGATACCCGCAGGATCATCGACCCGTTGGGCCGGGGAATGGCAGACCTCAATTCTAAGGTTCTGCGGACTCCAATTGACCCGACCAAGACCTTTTTCGATGACCCGCTTCGGATGATGCGCGCAGTCCGGTTCCGGTCGCAACTTGGGTTCACATTTGCTTCTGGGCTTGTCGACTCGCTAAAGAGTCAATCTGGCCGAATGGCGGTTTTGAGTCACGAGCGAATTCGAGACGAACTCGTAAAAATTCTACATTTGCCACGCCCGTCTGGATGCTTACAGGAACTTGTCGATTTAGACTTGATGCCGCATGTTTTTGCCTGCGTCGCAGACATGTGCGGCTGCGAACAAGGAGGAGTCCACCACAAGGACGTCTGGGGCCATACGCTAGATGTCATCGATCTGACGGACGCCCAGGATCTCGTGTTGAGGCTTGCAGCCTTGTTGCACGACTGCGGAAAGCCAGCCGTAAAGTCAATCGACCCAGACGGGAGGATAAGGTTTTTGTCGCACGAAACCGTCGGGGCCAAGATTGTGGCTCAGGAGTTGCTACGGTTGAGGTTTCCCAAAGAGACGGTTCATCGGGTCTCCCACTTGGTCCGCCATCACATGCGGGCGGGCTCTGCAATGATCCTGTCTTCAGCGGCTGCAAGACGGATAATAAGAGACTTAGGGCCGCAAGTCGGACAATGGCTAAGTTTGGTCGAGGCTGATTCAGGCAGTTTGCTTCCTGGAAACTCAACTCTCGACATGCAGACGATTCGATCCAAGATTGCTGAAGTCCAGTTCGTGAGTTCGGCCAGCCAAATCAAGAGTCCACTCACGGGACAAGAAATCATGGAGGCAACCGGATTAGGGCCAGGTCCTGAGGTCGGCAGGCTCAAGTCGCTCTTGGATGAAGACGTCGTCGAGGGTAGGCTGAAACATGACGACAAATCCGGGGCCTATAGCCTTTTGGACGCGCATGCTCGCAACTCGTACTATAACGATATCGTAAGCTGAACAACATCGATGAAGGCAGACAATAGACAAAACGAGGTGCTTTTCTGGATATTCTTTGGAGTGACGTCCGTTGCGGCGGCGATTGTCCTATGGCCGTTTGTCAGTGCGATACTTTGGGCCGTTGTTCTGGCCGTCCTCATTTTTCCTTTCTACTCCAGGCTGACAAAGCGGTTTTCGAAGAACATATCGGCGTTACTTGCGACCCTTTGTACAGCCATGCTGATTGTCATTCCATTTGCTGGCATTGGTGGCGTCGCTGGTGTTCAAGCCTATCACTTCGTGACGAAGGTGACACAGGAGAACGGTGCGAAAGGTTCCTTTGGACTCAATGCAATTGCGAAGCAAGTCGACAACGTCATCAAGCCTGTTCTAGTCCAAGTTGGATTAGAAGATTTCGACGTCGAAGAGTATGTAAAGACCCATCGGTCAGACATTGCCTCGCGGATTCAGGGCCCCGTTGTCCGTATTCTGCAACAGGCCGGGTCGGTGATCCTGACTCTCACTTTCGCCCTCTTGACCATGTTTTTCATGCTCCGCGACGGCCACCGAGTCATGGCTCCTGTTTGTGAAGTCGTTCCCTTGCCGGAAGACGAGACCAAAAGAATTGTGTCCAAGATGGCCGAAACCATAAGGTCTGTGTTTGTCGGCGTTGTCCTTGTGTCTTTGATTCAGGCTGTCATCGCGGGCCTGACCTATTGGATACTTGGTGTCCCCTCACCCATCGTTTGGGCGTTCGTAACTTTTGTTTTTTGTACAATTCCGATGCTTGGAGGCCCAGTCATATACGTGCCGTTAGCGGCCAAGCTCATATTGGACGGCCATGTCACCCAAGGCGTGGTTCTATTGGTTATCGGGTTTGGCATTATTTCTACAGTCGACAACTTTCTGCGTCCTTTCTTTATTGGTTCCCGAAGCGACCTGCATCCTATGGCCATATTTTTCGCCCTATTGGGCGGAGTGTTGGTCATGGGCCCCATCGGCTTGATGGCGGGCCCTCTGGTGCTGACTATGGCCCTCGCGCTTGTGGACATTGTGCGGTCACGCCGAAGATTGGCTGAATCGGAGGCCGGCACACCGATCCCATCCCCGTCATAATCCTTTCGATGGATCGACGCCAGACACCACCATGGGCGATAGTCTTGGCGTGCGTCTTGCCGCTTGTCGGATTTTGGACTTATGGGCTCTTTGATCTCGACGAAGGCTTTTACGCGGCAGTCGTCCGAGACATGATGCAAAGGCAAGACTGGGTGACTCCAACGATGGCCGGAGTCCCCTGGTTCGAGAAGCCGATTTTGGCTTATTGGCTTGCGATTCCATCCGTGATGGCCTTTGGTGACGACTGGGGCCCCCGTCTTCCCAGCATCCTCTGCACCTTAGCGACAATATTGGTCCTTTTCAAGTGGACCTGCAAGAACTTTGGGAGCCAAGTCGCGGTCCTGGCCGCATTGTTGTACTCAGGCAACCTTCTCGTTGCTGGACTCGGGCGGATGATGATGACGGACGCGCCGCTCGCACTTCTCCTTACGCTCGCTATGACGCGGCTTTCCGATTGGAGGACTAAGGAGGACTGCCCTGGATGGCTCGATTGGACGTTGATTGGGCTCTACGTGGGCTTGGGCGTACTTGCCAAGGGTCCAGTCGCCTTCCTCTTGTTTGGCGGTACGTTCCTAGTGTCAAGCTTTGTGGTTCAGTCGTTCAAAGGGGCGTGGAAGAGCGCATGGCTGCTAGGTGTGTTTGTCATGGCTTGCGTCATTGCGGTTTGGTATGTACCGTGCGCCTTAGAAAATGGGCGCCCGTTTGTCGAGGAGTTTCTTGTCCGACAGAACATTGGCCGGTTCGCAGGTGGTGACAAAGCACACAGCCTTCCACTTTGGGGCCTGGCGATGTTTCCGCTGGTGCTGGCTGTTGGATTCGGACCGTTCCTGTTCTTGGGTTTGCGACGGCTGGGCCCGATAGTTCGAAAGTTAGGAACCGGCGCCGAAGCCTATCTCAAAGTTTGGTTCCTTGTGCCCTTGGTTTTCTTTACAATATCTGGAACAAAGTTACCACACTACATATTGCCAAGCGTCGCACCAATGTCCGTCCTCTTAGCGATCCACCTGACAAACCTCCAAAGCAATAAGGCATGGGACAAATGGGCCATGGGATGGTGCGCATGTGTGTTCTTGCTCTTGCAGTTGGGAATGGGCTGGTATTGGCGTACGTCGATGGAAGAGTTTCAGGAGCCAGCAAAAATTGCGGCCAAGAAAAAAATTCCTCTCTATGTGTACAAAGTGGGTGGGTCTGGGGACACAAGCTTGTCGCTACAAGTCAGAAGGACAAGCCACCCGTCCGTGTTTTTCTATGCTGGTACCCAGGCGCACGCCACTGACAACCCCAAGGATTGGCTTTCTGCCGAATCCGGTTTGATCCTTACTTACAAGGATTTCTTGGGGGAAGTCCTGGCTTCTCGACCAGGGTTGGCTATGGTTCCAACACCGCGGGCCAAAGAGACTGCGCTTGTCCATATTGGCCCGTTACGTTGACTTGGTACAGGCTTCAATATTCGCGATCGATCAAGACGCCTGGTTGGGGCACCGGATACCTGCCGTGTTCGTCGGCCATGACTGGAGCCGGACCATCGAGGGTCATCTTGTCGACGTGGGGCGCAAAAGCGTGTTCGCAATTCATCATCTGGTCGTAGGTCACGACCTGGGCCGTGTGCGCGGCCATTCGTCCCATGTTGCTACTGACGCTCGCCTCGACACCTCGCGGGACTTCGTTGTATGGTTTGTTTGTGCGGATAGCAGCGACGAGGGCGTCCCACTCGTTTTGATAAGGGTTGGTGGTGTCTGTCGATTTCCAAACAAGCTTTGAGTCGTCAAAATTTTGGCCTTTGTATATGGCCGAGGGCCCTCCGCAGTCGTTCGCGCGGCTAGCAATCGCGACACCTTTCGACCCGTGGATATAGCTTGAATAAACACCATTGGCACCCTCTATGCAGCGCCCTTCAAAGTAGAACTTTGAGCCATCAGGATAGGTGTATTCGACTGCGTAGTTGTCAAAATTCTGATCCACATAGGGTTCGCCCTCCGGACTGGACTTATAGTGTTTTGCCCCCATTCCTTGGGCTGAGACCGGCACAGCCCCTTTGAACCAATTTGCGTGGTCAATAATGTGAATGTAGAAGTCGTTAAAGCAGCCTCCGCTCGCCCATAAAAAACTGTGAAAACGGCGGATCTGGTACTCGACTTCCGAAAGATTGGTTGGCTTCGGCACAGAGTGCGAGTATCCGGCTGGACCGTGCATCCTATATCCGCGGACCAACAGGATATCGCCGATCGCACCACCTTTGACTTTTCGATAGAGTTCCTGGAGTGGAACCTGGTGCCTGGACATGAGCCCGACGCCTACCTTGAGTCCTGCAGTGTCGGCCAGCCTAGAAAGTTCGAGCATCTTTCGGCTCGACAGGCCGTCGACAGTGACCGGCTTCTCCATGAACACGTTGAGTTTCTTGCTTATGGCGTATTGAAAGTGCACCCACCGGAACGCGGGAGGCGTCGTCAGGATGACGATGTCGCCTGGACGCAGGCAATCCATGGCTTTCATATAGCCGTCGAAGCCAACAAACCGGCGGTCGGCTGGCACATCCATCAGCATCGCGCCTTTGCTTTCCTCAACTGCGTCCGACAGGTTTTTGACGCAGTTTGCCTGGCGGTCTTCGAACACGTCTGCCATTGCGACGAGCTTTAATGGGCCGCCTTTGGCCCTCATCGCGTTGACGGCTGCGCCTCCTCCTCGCCCCCCACAGCCGACTAAAGCGACTTGGATTGTTTCATCGTTCGACAAATGGAAACCTGAAACCTTTAGGCTAGGAACAGTTGCAGCAGCTACGGCTGCGCTCGTCCCCTTTTTGAGGAAGTCTCGTCGAGTGTGTTGCGGCATGTCCCCATTATGAACCTTGTGGAAGGCTCATGATCCAATTGTGACCAAGTTTTTCGCCGATCGAACTTGGAGTGTCGGTGAATCTTGCACGATCCCGTCCTGCACGAGACACTCTTTGAACCGATCAAGTGCCTCAATGTGCACACTGTCCAGTCGGTAGTCGAAGATCGTGGTCAGATAGTTGTGGGCTTCCATAATCGAAATTTCTGTCGGGGCATCGTTTGTGATGGCGGCCAAGTTGGATTCACCGATTTGTCTAGCTTCAATCAGCTTGGCGACCAGTGATTCTTCCATGTCCATCCTCCCGATCCAGCAGGCCCAAACGAAGGGAAGTCCAGTTAACTGCTGCCAACATTCACCTAAATCCAGCTGATAGAGGCCCGTACCAGGGTAGACCAGCCCTTTGTCCCCTATGAGGAGGCACGCGTCGTGATCTTCCAGCATCTGGTCGCCGTCCGGGTCGCACTTTGAAAACTCGGGCTGCACGCCAAACATCCGCCGGAGAACTATCATGGCCAGAGCGTTACTCGTCATCGAACTAGAGTCAAGGGCCAGATTCTGGACATTTGAAAAAGGCACTTTGCTGAAGATCCTGACGCTGGCCACACGGCCCTTTGAGGAAATGGCGCAACCATCGGCGATGACCCTGCCTGGTTTGGCGATCGCTTCGATAGAGGACACTAACGCAGCGTCCACGGCCTGGCTTTCAATTTTGGCCGGTAGTCGAGATGGGAGATCGTAACTGACGGACACTTCGTCGACTAACCCTTGCTCAAAAGCCCATACTAGCGGTTTAGCGTTTAAGAATGGAACCGAGGCGACTCTGTGCACTAGAGTTGACGATAGCACGAGCCGACAATGGCTGGTCGGGCCCGGCGTCCGCAAAGCGGTCCGAACCTAGAGTATGTTGTCAGCGCTCCGCGAAAAAACCCAGTAGAGTCCCCTGGTGAACCAGCTTTTAGGCGTCCGACAATCTCTTCAGGACATCGCCGGAACGGACTTTTCTGGTCTGGCAAAAAGCCTGGAGCGAAGAATGCCGTTCTTTTCTTATGTAGCCGTTGACAAGGCGGGCAAGCAGATTAAAGCTGTGATGGAGGCTGACAACGAGTCGCTCGTTTTACAGCATCTCCGGGCAGAATCTCTGCAAGTCTTGGAACTCAAGCAAACCCGGGGCAAAGCTAAGATTGCCAAGGGGAAAATGAAGCCTAAGGCCCTTGTTGTTTTCAGTCGGCAGTTCGCAACAATGATTGATGCGGGAATCCCGATCCTCCGGTGTCTAGACATCCTGGTTGGTCAGACAAAGGATCCCATCCTAAAGCCGGTTCTGGAGCAAATCAGGAACGACGTTAAGGGCGGACTCACCCTTAACGAGGCGATGGCCAAGCATCCAAGCGTTTTCAGCAAACTCTACTTAAACATGATCAAGGCTGCGGAACTGGGAGGCATCTTA
>JAEURO010000075.1:243-11828 GCA_016788345.1 Chthonomonadaceae bacterium | reverse complement strand
TTTTGACCTTCTGGGATTATTACTTGTCTTTGGCCTGACATGGGCGATAGTCCGGCGGTTCAAAGTGCGCCACGAACTTAAAGACAAGAATCCGGTCACCACAGAGACCAAAGACTTCATCGCACTCATCATCCTTCTCGGATTGAGCCTCACCGGTTATCTCGTAGAGGCGGCGCGGATCGCAAACAATCCTCAGGAATGGGACTGGTGCTCGCCGGTCGGCTATTCTTTTTCTCGGCTCTTGCCGGGATTGCCAGACGGAGCTTACATCGGGATTTGGTGGTTCCACTTTGGGTGGGTGTTCGCCTTTTTTGCATTATTGCCTCAGATGAGGCTCAGGCACATCGTCACAGCGACACTGAGCTCGGCTGGATCGCCGGAGCGACCCATGGGAGAGCTGGTCCCCGTGTCGATGGAGCAGGTCGAGTCCACGGGCATGATCGGTGCGGCCAATGCGACAGATTTCACTCGCTGGCACCTTCTCTCGCTTGATGCATGCATGGAGTGTGGACGATGTACAGAGGTTTGTCCTGCCTATAACGTCGGAAAGAGCCTCAATCCCAAAAAGATTGTGGCCGATATGAAGCGGGCGCACGACACAGGTGCGGAAGTCGCAGCGACATTGACCGACGAAGCCCTCTGGGCCTGTACGACCTGTCATGCTTGTGTCGAAGCATGCCCAGTCTTGATCAGGCACACCGATTTCATTGTTGACGCGCGAAGGCATCTAGTCGCGGAAGGGCGCTTTGCCGGCAGCGGGGCGGTCATGCTCCGACAAGTCGGATCGACTCAGAACGCTTGGGGGGCGGCGGCATCGAGCCGGGAAGACTGGATGAAGGGCCTGGATGTGCCTTTGGCTCGCGATAAAGGCCAGTTCGATGTGCTCTTTTGGGTCGGGTGCGCGGGGGCAACTGATCCTGGAGCGATCAAAACAACAAAAGCCGTAGCTAAGCTACTGGCAAAGGCAGGGGTGGACTTCGCGTGCCTCGGTCAAGAAGAGGCTTGCACTGGAGACCCGCCCCGAAGGGTCGGGGACGAGTTCACATTTCAGGCCATGGCCGAGAGCAATGTCGCCATGTTCCGGAAGTATGGAGTCCAGCGTGTGGTCACAGCCTGCCCACATTGCTTGAACACACTGAAAAACGAGTACCACCAATTTGGCGGATCGCTAGAAGTCTATCACCATACGCAGTTTTTGGCCAAGCTGGTCGACGAGGGTCAATTGAAGCCAGCCGAACTAGACCCGGGCAGCACAGTCTATCACGACCCATGCTATTTGGCCAGGGTCAATGGCGAAAGCGATGCTCCACGCAGATTGGTCGGCGAATCTACAAGCCTCAACACGGATGGCCCCGCCCTTTTCCACGCACTGACAAGGGAACATGATCAAAACAAAGTGTTGGCTGAGCCCGTCCAGTTTGCCAACAAGACCCTCTGTTGCGGCGCAGGCGGCGGTCGTATGTGGATGGAAGAGGAGCCTGGCCACCGGCCGAGCGAAAGGAGGGTTCAGCAACTCTTGGAAACCGGAGCGACGCAAGTGGCAGTGAGCTGCCCCTTCTGCCGGATCATGTTGGACGCAGGTTTGAAGCAGGCAGACGAAACAATTCGCCTTATCGACTTGGCCGAACTGCTACAGGACGCCAATTCGTGATCAAAGCGATCGGTGTCGACATCGTCGATGTGGGCCGGATCGAACGAGCCATGCGGAACCCGCTCTTTTTGAAACGAATCCTGACTCCGAAAGAGCGAATGCAGGGGGACAGTCCAACGTATGTTGCCGGGCGCTGGGCAGGAAAAGAGGCCATTGCAAAAGCGGTCGGAACCCATCTCACGTGGCAGCAGGTTGAAATCCTCTTTGACTCGAAAAGGGGGTTGGTCGCGACGGTGAACGGTTTGTCGTCTAATGGACGGGTCCATGTGTCAATCTCGCATGAGAAAAGCATGGCGGTCGGCCTCGCAGTCTATGAAGTCGTCGAATAACCTGAGACTTTTGCCGAAAATTGTCCGTCTCAAACTCTGGGCCAATGGACTGGCGGGCGAGGGCCACGGACGGCGCTTCTCTCGCAAGGATCTGAGCACTTGTGGCTCACCATCCGACGCAATTCACCTAAGGCGTCGCCCAATCGCATCTCACCGAGTGTCCGGGTAGACTCGTGCCTGTGTGGGGATGTAGCTCAGCTGGGAGAGCGCTGCAATCGCACTGCAGAGGTCGTGGGTTCGAATCCCATCATCTCCACCAGATTCGAATGAACCTAAGTCGGTTCCTGTACCGTTCCTATAGCAACGAGTGAATTTCAGGCGCCGGTGTACCTCTGCAACTTTGCTGCAGAGGTCAATAGTGATCCGGAGCACTCAAAGCGTATCCTCTATTTGGCCTTTTATGGCACAGTGAACATTCGGCCCGCAATACCGTCAGTTCTTGCCGATGTACAAGCTTGCAGTGATTGGTGTCGCTGGGCTGTCCTGTATCTTGGCCAGTCCTGCCCTGCAGGATCAGAAGAGGGAAGGCAAAGTTCGCCGTCAAGGTCAGAATCCGGGTCGCTCAAAGGACTATCCCCTGCCAACGAAGGCATGGGGTGAGGGCTCAATTGTCCAGGGGAATGTAACGGACAGCTCCGCCGAATTCGCGATCCATTTCAAGAGCGATGCCGAGGCTACCATTGAGTATGGGACGGAAAGCAACCCGTTCGGGCAGAAATCGCAGAAGCTGAACCTAAAAGCGGGCGCCCCGTTCCAAACGAAGCTCTCGGGCCTGAAACCGAGCACCGCCTACACGTACCGACTGAGCTTTAAGAAGTTTGGTCAGAACAGTTTTGAGACGAGTCCGACCTACCGTATCCAAACTCAGCGTAAGCCCGACGAAGAGTTCATGTTCTTTGTTCAGGGCGACTCGCACCCAGAGCGGGTGCCGAAGATGCACATCCCAGCCCTTTACGAGCGAACTCTTCTGACTGCTGCATCCCAAAAGCCGGACTTCTTCATCATGCTCGGCGATGATTTCAGCGTAGACACCTTGCGCGAACGCACCAAAGAGGCAGTGGAAGGGGTTTACACTAAACAAGTTCCCTATCTAGGCTTGGTTGGGCATTCGTCACCCATCTATTTGGTCAACGGGAACCACGAGCAAGCGGCCAAAGCGAATCTTGACGGAACTCCAAACTGCCTTGGAGTTTGGACGCAGAACGCCAGAAACAGAAACTTTGCCCAGCCCGCCCCCGATGGGTTCTTTTCCGGCAATACCGAGACGGTCGAGCACATTGGTCTGCTCCGAAATTACTTTGCCTGGACATGGGGGGATGCGCTCTTCGTCACCATTGACCCGTATTGGCATTCCGCTACGCCCGTCGATAACTCGGCTGGAAAAGGGCCTAAAGAAGAAGGTGGTGGCGGAAAGCGAAACCGCAATCTTTGGGACATAACGTTGGGCGACGCCCAATACAAGTGGCTCGCCAAGACCTTGCTGGAGAGCAAGGCGAAGTACAAGTTCGTTTTCGCTCACCATGTGAACGGAACCGGGCGAGGCGCAATCGAAAACGCAACGCTGTATGAATGGGGTGGACGTGACCCACGTGGCGGCGACCTCTTCAAAAGCAAACGTCCAGGCTGGGATTTGCCGATCCATCAGCTCTTTGTGAAAGCTGGTGTAAGCATTTTCTTCCAGGGCCATGACCACATCTATTGCAAACAAGAATTGGACGGCGTGATCTACCAATCCTGCCCGTGCCCCGCTGATCCCACCAACAGCCTCATCAATGGCGACGCTTATCGGAGCGGCGAGAAAGTTCCGGGGGCTGGCTTGGTCAGGGTCACCGTCGGATCAGCCCAGGCGAAAGTGGACTATGTCCGCGCATATGAACCTTCCGCAGAAGTTGATGGCAAGAAGCACGGCGAGATCGCCCACACCTATACCGTGAAGCCCAAAGGAGCATCGAAATGATCAAGATCAATTCATTTTCAACACTTGTAACAGCCCTTCTTATAGGCTCAGGCGTTGCCGGGGCTTTCTACGCCCAAGATGCGAAGGCACGGGCGGCGGAAGTGGACAAGTCGTTCGCCAAGTTCGCACCGGGCGTGAAAACACGCTCCGATGACAAGTACTTCTTTGTCGAATCCAACGGTTTGCCTGATCACGAAATGATGACGGGCATCACCGCTTGGCAACAGCAGGTGCCCCTGCCCCAGAAGTATTCGGGAGCCAACGCCTGGCAGTTTCCACTCTTCCCCGTTCCCGCCAAAGAGCCGATGAGCGCGAAGACGAACTTCTTTCGAGGAGCTATCGCGATTGCGGCCAACGGCGTACCGATCTTCAACCCGATAAAGAACGACGGTCGCACGGATACATTCCTCGCGGGAGAGCTTGACGAATGGGGAGGGCACAGCGGTCGGGGAGACGACTACCACTATCACATCGCGCCGGTTCACTTGCAGGACCATTTGGGTAATGGCGTACCCGTTGCCTATGCTCTTGATGGGTATGCCATCTATGGTTATTCGGAACCGGACGGAACGATTCCGAAGGACTTGGATGCCTTTAACGGTCACACGACTCCCAAGCTGGGCTACCACTATCACGCCACAAAAACCTATCCATATCTGAACGGCGGCTTCCACGGCGAAGTGACTGAGCAAGGAGGGCAGGTGCATCCGCAGCCTAGGGCAACGAGCCCCCGCGAAGCCACAGCCCCACTACGAGGAGCTAAGGTCACCGGGTTCAAGACGATTGAGAAGGGGCAACGATACTCGCTGACCTACTCGCTCGGAGGCGAAAGCAACCACGTTCACTATCAGGTGAACCCTGACGGCAGTGTTAAGTTCGACTTTGAGGGACACGACGGTAAGGTCAAGTCCGAGACTTACAAGGGCCGCTCCGAACGTGGTGGCGGGGGGCGTGGCGGTCAACGCGGTGGCGAACAGGGAGGCCGAGGCCAAGGCAGTGGGGGAGAAGTCGGACCGCCTCCTGGGCCGCGCAAGCCTTGGTATGTCGATCATGCAAAAGGCCTGGACAAGAACACCGATGGTGAAGTCACCAAAGCCGAGGTCACGGACCAATGTAAGGAAGCCTTCAAAGGTTACGCAGGCACGGCGGACGCGATCAAGGTGGATGATCTACCCAATCTTCGCACCGTCCGAAACGAGATCGGTGGGTTTATGAAGGTTCACGCCAAGGAGCTGGATCAGAACGGCGACGGGAAGATCACCGAAAAGGAGACTATCGACACGATGCTCCGCATGTTCGATAAGCAGGACAAGAACAGCGACGGCAAGCTCTCGGGAACGGAGTTGGAAGGATGAGGATCTCAGTTCTCGGCGGAGTCCTCCTCGGAGCGGCTTCGATCACGGGCTTTGCCATGCAGGGGCGGCAAGACCGTGGGCAGAGGCAAGGCGCACCACCTCCAGTTTATCGCGTTGAAGTTCCGGTCAGCGAGCTTGACGTGATTGCCGGAGCAACCACCGATAACAGCATCATCTTGAGCATCCGTGGCAAGGCCGAGCCAACACCTTCTTTGCTCATTCGGGAGGGCACGAAGTCGATTTCAACTCCAAACATCAAGTTAACCAGCGGGAAAGCCGTTGAAGTTCCGCTTGCGAATCTTAAGTCGGGGACGACCTATGATTACACCCTGACTCAAGGAGAATCCAAGGTTGAAGGGCGGTTTACAACGGCTCGAAAGGCTGGGCAAGAATTCACCTTTGCAATCCAAGCCGACAGCCATCTGGACGGAAACACCGACTTGAAGGTTCTTGAGCGGACGCTTGGCAATATTGTCAAAGACAAACCCGATTTTCTAGTGGACCTCGGAGACACCTTCATGGTGGACAAGTACCCGAACTTCAAGGACGCGGCCAAACAATACGACGCCCAGCGATATTGGTTTTCCCGACTCGGGTCGCAAATGTCGGTTTTCCTGTGCCTAGGGAACCATGACGGAGAAGTCGGGTGGCCTGGTCGCGGAAGTGGAGACATGGCGGCGTGGTCACGCGAGCAACGCGAGGCCAACTTCCCAGTTATCCGCCCGAATGGCTTCTACTCTGGTGCGCCGAAGAAAGGTCTCTGGTACTCATGGAACTGGGGTGATGCGACCTTTATCATCCTCGACCCCTTTGTCGCAACCACCCGAAAAACCCGTGGCGATGAAGACGGCTGGAACTGGACACTTGGCAAGGAGCAGTTTGACTGGTTCGCCAAGACCCTAAAGAACTCCAAATCCAAATTCAAGTTCGTTTTCACCCATCACCTGGTCGGCGGCTTTGGCGGGGCAGAGGCACGCGGAGGAGTCGAAGCAGCGGATCGATTTGAGTGGGGCAACAAAGAGGAGTTTCCGGTCAAGCGAGAAGGCTGGGCGGAACCGATTCATGCCCTCATGGTCAAGTACGGCGTGACCGCCATGTTCCACGGGCATGACCACCTCTATGTCCGCCAGGAGAAGGACGGGGTTGTCTATCTGGAGGTTCCTCAGCCAGGTCATCCGAGAGACAATGCGACAGGCAGCGCTGAGCGATACGGCTACAAGTCCGGAACTATTCTGGGAAGCTCGGGCCATATCCGGGTCACCGTCGGGCCCAATGCGACGAAGTTGGAATACGTCAAGTCGCTCTCGGGATCAGACAACGGAAAAGTTGTGGACAGCGTGGAGGTCAAGGCTAAGTGATTAGGACCACGCTTGCTCTGGCTGGTTTGGCGGTAATCGTCGGTGCTCAAGCTGGGAGGCAATCTGGAGTTGTCAAGCCCGACCTTCGGGACACCATCAAGGCCAGCATCTATGCCGACAACTGGTTTGTCCTCTACATCAACGGCAAGCAGGTCGCGGTTGACCCCATCGATTTCCTGCCCCACAACGTGGTCACGCTCGACATTTTGCCGGAGTACCCGATGACGATTGCGGTGATGGCAATGGACAACGCTAACCCCAAAACCGGGTGCGAATACGGGACGAGCATCGGGGACGGTGGCTTTATTTTGAAGTTCGCAGATGGAACCGTCTCAAACTCGACCTGGAGGGCAAAGTCCTTCTTCACCGGCCCTCTCGATGGAGACACCACAAACCCTAGGATCGCCCGCTCGCCTGTTCCAACCAACTGGTTCGCACCGAGCTTTGACGATTCCGGTTGGAGCAACGCCACTGAGTTCTCGGAGCAGGAAGTCGGCCCGAAGAAGACGTTTTACGACTTCGATTTCAAAGACGCCAAGTTCATTTGGAGCAAGGACCTTGCGCTGGATAACACGGTGATTTTCCGGACTCGAATCGAGAAACCAGGGTGGAAACCCCGGTGGACGACGAAGCCCGATCTCGACATCAGCCGACCGAACGGCGGCAAAGACTGAAATTAGGAACACAACATGAAGAAGACACTCACAATCATCATCGCGCTCGTCGCGGTTTCATCAATCGCTTTCGCCCAACAGGGTGGCGGACAACGTGGTCAAGGCGGAGGCAAGGGCCAAGGTCAGGGACAAAAGCAGGGCGGCCAGAACCAGCGTCAAGGCGGTGGAAACGGGGCGGCGCGACTGCTGGCAATGCCAAGCGTCCAAACCGAGTTAAACCTCACTTCCGACCAGAAGTCGAAGATCGCTGCCCTGCTTCCTCAACGTGGTCAGGGAGGACAAGCAGGTGGTCAGCGTGGCCAAGGTGGTCAGGGTGGCGGTCAGCGCGGTCAAGGCGGCAGCGAGCAAGGCGCCAATCGCACAAACCAAGCCGACCTGGACAAGAAGATCGCGGAAATCCTTGACGACAAACAGGAAGCCCGCCTTGCGGAGCTTGTAATCCAACGTGCGGGCAATCGAGCCGTCCTCAATGAGACAGTTGCCTCGAAACTTGCCGTTACGGCCGACCAAAAGACTCAGCTTGCTGCTCTCCGTGAGAAGCAGCGAGCCGGTCGTCAAGGTGGTGGTCAGCAGGGTCAAGGAGCTGATCGCGAAGCTGCTCGCGCCGCCCGCGAGAAGATGGAGAAGGAACTCGATGCGGAAATCGGCAAGATTCTCACCGAGAAGCAGAAAGTCGAGCTGAAAGCTCTTGGTGGTAAGCCATTCAAGTTCGACAACTAGGCGCTGACGCATACGACGGGTCTAGGCTTTCGGCCTAGACCCACGAAACGGAACTTGGAGGACGCTTATACGCTCAACCTGCAAAGGTGGTTCCTACGCAGGTTCCTAGACTACATGACCTCAATCGAGCTGACATGATCTGCAATTTGAACCTAAATATCAATCATGAAGCTAACGAATCTGCAATCGCACTGCAGAGGTCGTGGGTTCGAATCCCATCATCTCCACCAATCTACAGTTTTCGCCGCTTGACGGCCCTTGGGATCGGCATCGGATCGTTTGGATGCCAAAGCGTTCAGCATCAAATCCCACAGTTCTTTGAACTCGACCTTCAGTTCTCCGTCCTCCCAGCGGCAGTTCGAGCACACTCTTTCGACGATTTCCCGGCGCTGGGCGGAATTGTTGTTTTTGAACCTAACGGGCGCATCAAGGGCTAGTTCGAGCACCCGGGCCACCTCCCACTCCGCCACACTCTCGGCCCGGTCGAGCGCGGCCAGTTCAAGCTCAAGGTCTGTGACCAGGGATTCCCACTTTTGTCGCGTCTCGCAATAAAACGCTGGACTCACGTCGCCAGAGAGCTTGTCAAGGTAAAGGAGCTCGAGCCGCTCCTTGAGCGAAGAGATCTCGGATGTTATCTCGGCTTCCCTTTTGTCCCGGCTAGCGTTCCGATCAACTTCGAAACCGTTCATCCCGTAGACTAGCCACTCCAGGTCAGATGGGTCGAGACGTATTTTGCTCAGGTGAGCGGCGAACTGTTCCGTCAGTGTTTCCTCTTTGACAAACGGCTGCTGACAGATATGTTTCTTTCTGCCAGCACAGTGGTAATAGACGAACTTGCCCTGCTTGACCTCACCAGTCATGACGCCTCCGCACTTACACCGCACGAGGCCACGGTAAGCAAAGTCCTTGACCCCGTAACCACTGTGGTTGTTCTTGCGGCCCGACATCACGGCCTGGCACTGTTCCCACAGTTCGCGGCTGACCAGCGGTTCGTGTATTCCCGTCGTCTCCTTCCCGGCCCACCGGACGAGGCCGCAGTAGACGGGGTGTTTGAGAAGCTGGGCTACACCGCTTTTGGGAAGAGGCTTGCCTTTCTTGCTCGTCAGACCAATCGTGCGGGCGTGCTTGGTCAAGATTTCGAGAGACGAGCCGCCACTTCCATAGACCTCGAAGATTTCCTTTACCAACATGGCCCTTGCAGGATCGGGCACGATGATCTTCCTGCGCGTACCCGGTTCGTACGAGTTCAGGTAGCCCAGCGGCGCGTGGGTCGGGTAGATTCCCTGAGCGGCCTTCTCGTCCAACCCCTTGCGGATTTCTTCGGACAGGTTGTCAACATAGTTCTTGGCCATCAGGACGCGGATACCGTGCATGAATTTGTCCTGGCTCTTCGAGGACTCCGAGACGACCATGCCCTCTTTCACAAAGTGCAACTCGACTCGGAGGCTGTCCACCTTCACGTAGTCCGCGAAGTTTCGGTAGAGCCGGTCCACTTTCTCCACGAGGATCACGCGTCCAGGGTTCTGGGCCAGGAACCGGACCATCTCCCCGAACGCTTTTCTTCCCGCCCTCTTGGCCGTCTCCGCCTCGACGAAGACTTGTTCCAAGTCGATCCCTCGCTCGGCCGCATAGCTTCGCAGTAGCCGGACTTGGGAGTCGATGCTGAAGCCCTCGGCCTCTTGTTCCTTAGAGCTGACCCGGGCATACGCCACGCCAGCCACTGTCACGGCAGTCCTCTTCAACCTATTCGCCCCCGGTTTTCCATCGTCTTGGGCCAAAGCCTCGGATCAGCTTCTACCTTCTCCCATGCTTCAGAGACAACGCTGCAACCTGCCTTGGCGACAGCACGGTCCAAGAGCTCCCGGATACGGTCGACGTGCTGCCCCGTCCGGTCAGCGATGCTCTCCATGGATTCGCCCTTGTGAACGAACTCAAGCACTTTGAATTCGGTAGTGCGGAGTCGGAACTTCGAGCGCCGTGGCTCCTTTGACTTTCCGAACAGCGGAAGCTGTGACAAGTTGTCTCTGACCAGCGGCTCGACCATTGTCCAAGCCACCATGTTCGTCTTAGCCCCGAGCTTTTCACGTGCCCTTTTGAGGAGCGTGTGAGTGTTCGACGGCCGCGTCTCGAATTGGACTGCGATCTGGTTGTAGTCCAGGCCTTTGCTGGCGAGATAAAGCGCCGCAATCTCTCGCGGAGTGAGGGCTGCGGGCCCGTCCGGCCGTTCTCTTATGTAGCGCTCGACCCCTCGGAGCATTGGCACGATGACGGGTTCTTCCTGAGTGACGAGCTTCACGCTCAGCCATTTTCTGCCAGGCTCAGCAAACGCGTCGATCCGCTCGACCATCGAGTGCAGGCACTCGCGTCTCTCTGCGTCCGTCATCGAGCCCCAAAGTGCCGGAAAGTTGTCCAGGGCCTTGTTAGCGGCGCGGATTATCGACGCCCTTGAGTCGGAGGCGGCAAGGTTGTCGCACACCCCCTTGAGTCGGGTTCTAAGCTCCTTGTCCTTCGCGTCAAGGTCGTCGAACGACGCTCGCGCACGCTCGTTCGAGATGGCCCCGAACTTGACCGCCTCTGTAAGGTTGCTCGCTTGCGACTCCAGTGCGTCGATGGCCGTCCGAAGGGCCTTTGCTTCGGCCCGCAGTTCATGGTTCTGGCCCCGGACGATCAGCTCGATTTGCCGTTCGGACTCGAGACGGGCTTCCGGCTCCCGAGCGATCTGCTCCAGGTGGCAGACCACAGTCGTCTCTAGCCCCATCGCCGAGACATAGACGTGCGACCTTTCTCCCGATGCGGCATTGCCGAGGCAGCGGTAGCAGGGGCTGTCAGTGTAGAACGAAGATTGGAGCGCACGGCCACATCCTCCACAAAAGACAAGCCCTGCGAACAGCCGGAAGGGCTGAGTGGCCGAGACACCCTTGAACCGCTTCCGGTTTCTTGTAGTCCTCTCGATGATCCGGACATAGTCCGCCTCGTCGTAGAACCTCTGCTCAAAGTGGAGCCCGGGGCAAGGCGGACCGTCCTTGGTTTTCTTACAAAGCCCGGCGTGTGTCATGTTCTGCAGGACACCGCCGACGGTTGTCGCCTGCCAATTTCCGAGGCCCCGCTTCTGCGGCACACCCTCTGCGTTCAGCTTTTGGGCGATAGCCTGTTCGCTCATTCCGGACAGGTACCAGTCCTTGATCCGGATTACTACCTCCCTCTCCTCTGGCACGGGGACGATGTTCAAACGCGGGTTCTTCTTTTCTTCGAGGGTCTCCCGCCGCCAGCCAAAAGGGACAGCGCCCATGTAGTAGCCGTTCGACCTCCGATACTCTAGGGTCCGCGCGATGTTCTCGCCGATCTGCCTTCGTTGGTGCTCCGCGACCGTCGCGAGAACTCCGACCACCAATTGGCCCCCAAGGGATTCGTCCCAGTCTTCGGCGACGTAGATGAGCTTGACGCCGTTCGGGCGCAGGAGGTCAGTGTATAAGCCGATGGCCCCCAGGTGGTTCCTGTAAATGCGGTCTCCCCGGTACGCACAGACGTGGGTGAACCTTCC
>JAEURO010000075.1:0-233 GCA_016788345.1 Chthonomonadaceae bacterium | reverse complement strand
GGCGGTCTTTCTTCTTGCGCTCGGTGTCCCAAGGCATGGGCCCGAGCGAACCGCTCCGGCCAAGGTCTTCGAAAACCTCGTAGGTGTAGTGGCCCGCGCCGAACACCTCATCGAGCTTCTTGAGACAAAGGGCAGGCTGGGCGTCCTTGGAGAGACCGTCGTCGGCCTGCTCGATTGTTGATACTCTGATGTAGATCGCCACGTGGGGCACTCGTTCCATTGCTATTCCTGTT
>JAEURO010000074.1:8853-11846 GCA_016788345.1 Chthonomonadaceae bacterium | reverse complement strand
GTTCCGTGGATAAGCCCCTGTGCCTTCATGCCGCAAGGCCAAGCCCGCGCCAGCCATTCCTGAGACTTTTGAGTAACCGATTGTGAAGTCTTGGGCAAGGACGACCGAAGTCATCGTACCGATGGCAAGTGCGGTGATCTGGCGCATGCGTGAACTATAAACCATTGAGTACGAAAAAGATAGGTCAGTGCGGTCTGTGGTCAAACTATCTTGGCTCTAAGGCCCCAGAGATGCGAAGAAACAGCTTCAACCGTGACCTTCTCGCCTTGAAGCTTTTCGTCACCACAAAAGTGGAGCATCCTGAAGCACCGACTGTAGCCTTGTAGAGAGCCTCGATCTTTAGGTGACGGCCCTTCGACAAGCACCTCGAACGATTTACCGATCTGCGCTTCATTGCGCTGCAAAGTGATCTCAGTTTGAACTTTGATCAGCTCAGCAAGCCGATTTTCAGCGACTTTTTGGTCGACCTGGGGAAGTTCGGCGGCGGGCGTGTTAGGTCGCGGCGAATACTTGAACATATAGGCGCCGTCGAACTGGAATCTCTCCATTGCCGCAAGTGTCCCTTGGAACTCCGAGTCGGTCTCTCCTGGAAAGCCGACGATGATGTCCGTAGTCAATCCAATGTCTGGGACAGCGTCTCGGAGATGGCCGACGATTTCGGCATAAGATTCCAAGGTGTACAACCTCTTCATGCGCGCCAGCAGACCGTCGTCCCCGGCTTGGAGGGGCATGTGGCAGTGCTCCATGACTTCGGGGACGTCTCGGATTGTGTCGATGAGGTCTCTTTTGAAGTCACGTGGGTAAGGCGAGGTGTACCGAATTCGTTCGAGACCGGGGACTTCTGCGACAGCACGAAGTAACTGAGCAAAGGGTACTCTTCCCTCGGCGAGGTTTTTGCCATACGAATTGACTGTCTGGCCAAGGAGTGTGACCTCTTTTGTCCCTAGGGCGGCCAACTTCGTGACTTCTTCGATAATGTGCGCCGTCGGACGTGACCGCTCACGCCCTCGCGTGCTAGGAACGATACAAAACGAGCAGAATTTGTCGCAGCCATATTGGATGGGAACGAAGGCCTTCAGTTTTCCTGGACGCTCCAGCAATCTTTGAGGGACGTCTGTGACGACGGTGCCCTTGCGCTCAGGCAATTCGAGCCTTTTCTGAAACTTTCGGGTCTGAATCGCATCCTCAACAAGCCCCTGGATTTGAGCGACTTGCGCCGTACCAACCACAAAGTCAACGAAGGGGTTACGGCGCCGAATCTCATCAGCCCGGATCTGGGCCATACATCCGGCGACTCCAATGACCATGTCAGGGCGGGCTCTCTTGAGTTCTCGCAGTTCACCCAAGAACGAAAACGCCTTGTCCTCAGGCTTCTTTCGGACAGAACAGGTGTTGAGGACCACGACTTGGGCCTGCTTAGGCGTCGCCGCTTGAGTCAAGCCGAGATCGGCAAGGCAAAGGGCAATTTGCTCCGAATCCTCTTCGTTCATTTGGCAACCCCAGGTCTGGATGTAATAGGTGCCGTTTATTTTCTGGCTTCGATCAAGGACTGACAGGGAGCCCGGACGGATCAGAGTCTGGGACATGAGGGCCTCTAGGATACCTGGAGAGCAGGGCAGTCAAAGTCGCTGTGCGGGGTATCGTGAATCCAGATGTCGGCTCAGAGTGCCCCTGCAAAGGTTCAGCAAGTCAGCGCGATCGGAGTGACTCCTCCGCCTGACATCTATGTAGAGTGTCAAGCCTTTTCGGGATCGCTGGCGACACTCTTCCTCATGGTCCGGGATCACAAGGTCAATTTACTGGGCGTCCCGCTTGCTCCAGTCTGCGAGGCTTTTGCAGAATACTTGATCGAAACTTCGGGTGAGGACACAGAAAGGGCAGCCAGCGCGATCGCAGTTCTTTCGTACCTGCTCGAGCGAAAAGCCTTTGCGTTGTTGCCAGTCGAAGAAGCCAGTTCGGAAGACCCACCTGAACTTTCGGAGCCAATGGAGCCAAGCGTGCAGGAGTTCGCTCAAGTCATTTTGGCTCTGAACGATTTGGCGGAAGAGCGAGGGGGCCTTTTCTTTCGACAATCCCGGCCCCCAGTACAAGATTTGGTCGATGGAAAAGGGGGAGCCTATGAGCTGCCGATTGAGATTGGCGATGTGACCACCTTTGACCTTGCCCGAGCGTTCGAGCGGCTTGTCGCCCGGGCCATTCCAGACAAGCCGGCCGCATTCCGCAAGCCAGCGAGGTCTTTGAGTGAGATGATGGTCGTGGTCTCCCGCGCACTTCAGCTAGAGTTCAAAAGTTTGGACGAGATCGTTGTCGGTGATTTCACAAGGACCGAAGCCGTCTGGTGGTTTTTGGCATTGCTCGAGTTGATTAGAATTGGGCAGGCAAGGGTCAGGTCACACAAGGGAGAAGTCCAGTTTGCGGGAGCTGCTGCGGCATGAGGCTAGACCGAGTGATTGAAGCGTTACTTTTTGCAGCGGACACTCCAGTTTCAGCAGATGCGCTTGCTCGAGCCATCGGTTGCCCTATCTATGAAGTGGAGGAGAAACTAGAGAATTACGGTGCCCGGCTTCGTGACACTTCTGCTTTACAACTCGTCCGGATCGCAGGAGGCTACCAGTTGTGCACCAAACCTGAATACTCAGAAGTGCTGTCACGGTTCCTCGCCCCGCAAAACACCAGGCTGAGCCGTGCCGTACTCGAAGTTCTTGCGGTCGTTGCTTATCGTCAGCCGGTGACTCTCGCAGAAATCGAGCAGGTCAGAGGAGTCGATAGTACTTACGGGGTCCACGCGTTGCTCGACCGCAGGCTGGTGAGGGAAGTTGGACGTAAGAAAACACCTGGAAAGCCGCATCTCTATGGGACGACCCAACAGTTTCTCCATGTGTTCAAGCTCGACGACCTGACTCAGCTTCCGCCCTTAGAACTGTCTTTGTCACAGGACGTCGGTGACGGTATTCCATCTGAACAGGGGGCGTTTCTCCTTGAATAGGCTCAAG
>JAEURO010000074.1:0-8834 GCA_016788345.1 Chthonomonadaceae bacterium | reverse complement strand
TTTTTGGAGTTTTAGCGGTTTTGGCCCTTCCATTCAGTGCATTGCCTCAGAAACATCGAAAGAAGGAAGCCCAGACCAAACCTCCCGCAGAAAAGCCCCAGCCAAGCATTGACCCAATCACAGGATTACCGAGAGTGACAGCGTTGGCCGCAATCGTCCTTGATCCGGCAACTGGGCAAGTCCTCTACGAAAAGAATGCCGATATGAGACTGGCCCCTGCCAGCACTACAAAGATAATGACGGGGCTCTTATTGTTAGAGAAGTGCCTACCTGGAGACCTGCTTGTTGCCCCAACCACAGTCAAGGATGTAAAAGAGAGCAGTGCCCATCTCATGCCGGGCGAAAGACTTTCTGCAAAGGAGATGCTCTACGCCCTGATGCTCAGAAGTGCCAACGATGGGTGCCATACAGTCGCCTGCCACATTTCTGGTGACGAAGCCAAGTTTGCGAAACTTATGAACGAGAGGGCCAAAGAACTTGGGTGTACCAGTACAAACTTCGCCAATCCACACGGCCTGCCCAATGACTCACACTGGACAACCGCTCGAGACTTGACAAAAATGGCCAGCCAGGCCATGAAGTATCCAGATTTCGCAAAGGCAGTTGCCACTCAGAAGCACGTGCTCAAGCGGAGCATGAACACAAAAGACACGTTGTTGGTCAACCGGGACAGATGGCTTGGAATGGATGCGCGTGCCAAAGGGATCAAGACTGGCTTTACTAGGGCGGCTGGGCAGTGCTTTGTCGGCTATGCTGTCGAGGGTGACCGGCATGTCATGACAGCCATCCTGAAGAGCCAGAACTGGGTAGCGGACCAACAGTTTTTGGTAGATTGGGCCTTCAAGGAGTTTCAACTTAAGACCCTCATTGAGAAGGGCCAGCTCGTTGGCTCCATTCCTGTTGAAAGGGGCCAAGTCCCATCGGTCGACTTAGTGGCTCAAGAGTCAGTCGTAAAGCTGGCGCGTGCTAACGAACCAGCCGTCTCTTGGAAATGGGACGAAGGTAAGGCCGGCGCCCCAATCTTAGCCGGAGAAGTCTTGCGTTCAGCGTCCGCAGAAATTGGCGGGAAAACCGTGACAGTAAATCTGGTCGCCGCAAGGTCTGTCAAGGAAGTCAACCTAGCTGCGACACTAGCTACCCCGACCGGGCTGGCGGGAGCCATGCTCTTAGGGCTGGGAGCCGTTTTCTTCCGACATAGGAGCCGGCAATGGGCCAAATGAGGTTGCATCGGTACATTGGCCAAAGTGGGGTCACGAGCCGACGAAAAGCAGAGGAGTACATCCGCGACGGTAGGGTCATGGTCAATGGGGAAACCATCGTGGACATGGGCATTTCGATTGATCCAGAGGTCGACGTTGTTTTTGTCGACGGTACGCCAGTTGGGCTGCCATCTCACCAATCGTATTTGTTCTATAAGCCCAAGAACGTGATGACCACCTTGTCCGACCCGCAGGGCCGAAAGACAGTGAAAGATTATTTTCCGCCAAGCTCGACTGGGCTCAAACCCGTGGGACGGCTCGACTATCAAACCGACGGGTTGATCGTGGTGACGAACGATGGAGAGTTGGCGGCCCAGCTGACGCACCCTAAATGGGGCGTAGAAAAGGAGTACGAGGCGGTTGTCCGGGGAGTACCAAGCCATAAATCGCTTGATAAGCTTCGCAAAGGCGTCTGGATCGAAGGCGGAAAGACGGCCCCCGCAATAGTCGAATTGGTCGCGGGAAAGGAAGGCGACGAACAATCAAGAGTCGTTTTGGTGATCCACGAAGGACGTAAAAACCAAGTGCGAAACATGTTGTCCTCCGTTGGCCACAAAGTGCTGAGCCTCCGAAGAACCAGGATTGGTCCATTTTTGCTTAAAGGTCTCCGCGTCGGCGAAATGAGGAAACTCGGTCAGAAAGAAGTAGCCCAACTTAGAAAGTCGCTCGGATGACCATTGGAGGCTTGGTGGGCCTAACTAGATTCGAACTAGTGACCTCACCCTTATCAGGGGTGCGCTCTAACCAACTGAGCTATAGGCCCGTAAGCTCCAGATTACCAGTATCGGAATTTTCGTGTCTAGTCCGCACCGACCTAGTATAATTGTTCAATGTCGTTCAGAGCGCTTGTCTTTGCATGTGCAGTCTCAATTGGATCACTGTCATTAGCCCAGCCAGCCAAATACAGCACCCAGCCAACCGACGTACTCAAAGACGGTAAAGAGTACACGCATTCCAGCGGCGGTAAGTTCAAATATCCTCGGACTTGGGAACTCAAGGAAATGGACGGGTTCCTCATGCTTACGCCCCCCAATGCCAAAGAAGGGGAATTCATCATGATCGTTGGCGACAGTGCGGAAGGTGAGACGGATCCGGGCTCGCCCCAGGTGTTGGACTACCTTGACGGCCAGATAAGCGAGAGCGTCCCCGATGCGCAAAGGGTTGGCAAAATTGAAAAGACAGTCGCCGGCGCCGGCAAAGGAGTGATCATTTCATGGAAAGGCACAGTCAACGGATCTTCCGCCTTTATTCGAGCTTACGTGACCATCGTCAAGTCGTACGGGATAGCACTCATAGCCGTAGGCAAGCAGGCAGACGTCGAGAGCAGGGACGCCGAGCTTCGCCAGATCTATCAAACCATTGGTTGGGGACAGGGCAAGCTCGACAAACGCTTGATTGGCACTTGGAACTACTGGGGCTATAAAGGGAGTTCAGATGGGAAGTACGGCAGGGAAGAGCGCGCGACAGCCGTTCTTAACTCAGACGGCACGTTCTCTTATTCAAACTCAGCTGAAACAGCGATGACGGCCAGTGGGGATGGTTGGGCTGGTGGAATGGCCTCGCGCCGCGGAGACGGATACGGAGGCACATGGACTGCCGACGGTGGTTCGCTCTTTCTAAACTTTGCCGACGGCACGTCTGAGTCGTTCGACTACAAATTCGAGCAACAAGGGCAAAACACCTTTTTGGTCATCAATCCTGACGATAAGAAACACCGAATGGAGTGGAGCCGCGGTTCCTAATGAGCCTCGACCGTCAGACCGGTTAGGTCGGCGTCTGCACGCGCTCAGCCTTGCTGAAGGACAGTCTCCAACCGCAAAGAACGTCTCAAGAGTTGCAGAAGCTGTAGGTGACCCAGAAACAGCCTCGTGGGCATTCACTCAATGGTTGCTCCGCGAACGCGGGCTCATAAAGTTCGTTCATGCGAGCAAGATGCTCTTTGACCGTGACGGTCTCGAAATGGCCAGTCATGAACAGGTTTCGCGAAACGTGCACCGCCCCCTGTTCCCAAACGGTGTCGATTTAGTCGATATGACTTGTGGTTTGGGCTCCGACTTGTCTGCCCTCAGTGAAGGCAATGTGGCAAAGGGCTATGAGTTGAACAGTGAGCGGGCGGAACTGGCCAGGTACAACATATCTGTGATGGGCTCAGACGCTGAGGTCATCGTCGGCGATAGTTTAGAGTCAAACTGGAAGGCGGACTTCGCGTTCGCAGACCCCTCAAGGAGAGATGCACGAGGGCGGTCGCTTGACCCTGGCCGATTCTCGCCTGCCCTTGGGCCCCTGATCGAGAAGCTAAGTAGGCTTGCCCTCGGGGTCATCAAGTTGAGCCCTATGCTCCCTGACCCTTTCTTGGATCAGTTGTCGCACGACCGGGTCTTCGTTAGCCACCAGGGCGAATGCAAGGAAGTCCTTGTCATCGTGGGAGGCTGCCGAGAGTCAGTACCGCGTGGCGTCAACTCGGTGACCACCGAGGACGGTATGTGGATCCAGGGCGGACTAGGGCTGCTTGCATCTGTGCCAGACCCGCATGACTACATCTTTGAGTCTGACCCAGCCGTCATTCGGAGTGGGGGCCTTGCTGGATATGGAATTCCTGGTTTAGGAGACTCGAACGGATACTTGACGTCGGACAGTCTATCCTCAAAGATACGGAAGGCTTACCAGACTCTGTGGTTTGGTAAAGGTGCCCCCGAAGTCGTCTATCGAGAAGCAAAGAATTTAGGTGTTTCCGTCGTTGCAATCAAGTCTCGAGGCGTCGAACTGCAGAACGAGAAACTCAAACGGACGTTTAGCGGACTGGAAGGTCCGCCCGCTGTCGCTCTGTTCTATAGGGTCGGCCAAAGCGTCCGGGCCGCGCTGGCAAGACAGGCAAGGGACTCATGACCGAATCATCGCGAGTCAATATGACAGTTGCTGGCCTTGCCACGGTCTCGACACTGATGGCAGCACTAGGGCACTTGTGGTGGAAGACCGACATTTTTGAGGCGACCGCTTTTGTGACTGCAGTCATATCCATCTATCTTCTTGCAGTTGAATCGGTCTGGGGCTGGCCGTTCGGTGTGGTCAGTTCTGGCATCTATGTTTATGTGTTCGCGGTCGGTGGGTTACCAGCGGACGCAGGTCTAAATCTGTTTTATGTAGGCATGCTGCTCCACGGGTGGTTCGTCTGGGCTAGAAAGAGACTGCCAAGCGCTCCATTTGTCATAAGCAGGGCCGGCGCACGGGGGTGGGTGTTGGCGGCCTTGGCGTGCGCGGGCCTTTCGGCAGTTCACTATCCGATCGTCTTGGCCGCCCATGGCAAAGTTCCAGTTTGGGACAGCGTACTGGCATCGGCCAGCTATGTCGGACAATACATGCAAAACACCAAGAAGCTGGAGAACTGGCTTCTTTGGATCGTTGTGGACCTTCTGTATTGCCCGCTCTATCTGTCACGAGGGCTCTACTTGACTGCAATACTCTACGTCGTCCTTGCCGGTCTGGCCTTCTTTGGGTTGCAAAAATGGCGGCACAACGGGGTCCAGCTGCCGCTGATCGATGGTCAAGGGAGCTAAACTTGACACTCAATGTCCAATGAAATGGAGTCGATATGGAGGACGACCGATTTTCGGGCACTGGGCCTTTCTCCGCTCAGCGGGCTCTATGCGCTCGGATGGTGGTGTTATCAAGGGACATACGCATTAGGACTACAGCGGGCATATAAAGCCAAGATTCCCGTTATCACAGTCGGAAACCTGGTCGTGGGAGGCTCTGGAAAGACTCCTTTGGCACAACACATTGCGGCCATTCTGGCTTCGGCTGGAAAGAAGGTTGTGCTTGGGATGAGTGGATACGGATCGCCACGCGCCAAATCAGCGTCCCTGGCTCCGGGCGGAGAACTAGACCCATGGGAGTGGGGCGACGAACCAGCAATGGTGCGCACTGAGGTTCCCGAATTAACTTTGATCGTTGGGAGAGACCGTGTGGCTGCTGCAAAAATTGCCGAGGAAAAGTTCGCCCACGCAGTCTTGGTCATGGATGACGGGTTCCAGCACTTGAGGCTGCGGCAAGATATTGCCCTAGTCTTCGATGAGCCACGAGCCAACATGTTCTGTCTGCCAGCAGGGCCGTACCGCGAGCCTCGAAGGACGGGTCGCTCACGAGCCCGCACGGTGATTCCTAACGACATGTTCCGGGTCCAGGTGTCGAACATCAGTTTGGAGCAAGTCCATGGCCCAACAACAAAACCCTGCGAAGTGGACCTGGTTTGTGCGGTTGCCAGGCCAGAAAGGGTGGTGTCCACGTTGTCACAACTTGGTCACAAGGTAGTGAGCCAGATCTGCCTGCCAGACCACGATCAGATGCGGGCGAAGGGTTTGCTCGATGGGATCGGCCATGCGAGACCGCTTGTCATGACCAGAAAAGACTGGGTCAAAGTGCGGCTGCGCCAAGACCTGGGTGACAAGGCAATTTTTTTGGCCACCCGGGACTTGGTCATCGAGCCGAAGCAAGAGTTCACCAAATGGTTGACGGAGGCGATTGGTGTCTAAGTTTTCAAAGAACCTTATGGAGAAGTGTGGGGGATGGTTCCTCGACCGGCTTGCGTCGAAGCTCTCAAAGATGCCGCCTGAGCGGGTCGAGCGATTTGGAGAGCGGTTGGGGGGACTGTTCTTCAGATTTGGAATCAAGCGGAGAGAAAGAGCCTTGTCAAACTTGTCTTTGGCATTTCCAAGAATGGGGCCAGAATCCAGAGAAGGAATCGCTCGTGGAGCGTTCAGCCATTTTGGCAGAGTCTCGGCAGACTTTATCTCAAGTCGCGGTCGTACTCTCGATGAACTTGAGCAGTCCACAAAAGTAGTAGGACGAGAGCACCTAGAAGAGGCCTTGGCATTGCAACGAGGCGTGCTCCTGATCACCGGACACCTTGGCAACTGGGAGCGTGCGTCTGCTTGGATTGCTTTCCAGGGAATACCCATTAGCGTCGTCATCCGAAACGCTGACCAAGATGGGGTCAACCGGGTGGTTAACGAACTTCGAACGGCACCTGGAACGCGGGTAATTCCACGAGGAAACTCGGCGAGGACAATCTTGGAGCGCTTGCGGAAAAATGAGATTGTCGGAATCATTCCGGATCAAAATGCCGAAGACGCTTTCCTTCCTTTCTTTGATCATCCTGCTGGAACGAACTTAGGCGTAGGGGTCATCCAAGAGCGAACTAAATCGGCGGTCTTGCCAGTGACGTGTTTTGCCCAAGGTAACGGACAGTATGTCGTCAAGTTCTATCCGCTGATCGAGCCTTTTGAGGGCTATGAGACCAAGGGTGAGGGTCTCTTGAGGGCGATCAATGTTTGGCTCGAAATGGTGATCAAAGAGCATCCGGAGCAGTGGTTATGGTTCCATGACCGATGGCGAAACGCCCGCGAAGCGGGGCTTATGTGAAGATATTGATCGTCAGATTTTCGGCGATTGGAGATTGTGTCATGACATCTTGGGCCGTGTCTGCGCTACGGCTGGCTCGACCAGATTTAGACGTGACTTGGGCCGTGCAAGAACGGTGCGCACCTGTTATTGACACAGGGAGGCTGACGAACTCCCTACACGTGTTCCCAAGAGAAAAGTGGAAACGCCAAAGGTGGTCGCCAAGGACATGGCGCGAGCAGATCGTGGCCTACACCTCGCTCCGTGACCGAGGTTTTGACATTGGATTCGACTTTCAGGGCCATTCAAAGACGGCTCTCTGTCTATTTCTGGCAGGATGTAAGAGGTCCTTGGCTGCCCGAGCGACAGACTCGTTCGCAAAAAAACTTGTGACTCCAGTTCAGCTCTGTCCTCAAGGGCCGCATGAAGTCCAGTTGGCCCACGCCCTGGTCAGTGTGGCGTTCGAGACAGGACTCCCGGAGTTCCCCCTGATGCCAGAAGTTTGTCATAGTGATGATATCAAACCTGCAGACGTGGTGGTACAGACTGGGGCAGGCGAAGAAGACAAACGGTATCCCATTGAGTCGTGGCGCACCGTGGTAGAAAGGTTGTTAGAACGCGGTTATTCAGTCACGGCGATCGGAGGGGCAAACGACCCTAGGATGGCAGTTTCAGGAGTCAATGACCTTGTTGGGAAGCTGGACCTCATAGAGTCTATGGGCATCATCAAGGATTCTCGCGTGCACCTTTCTGGAGACACCGGAACGGCCCATATTGCAGCCGCTTTTGGAGTAAAGACACTGACCCTTTTCGGCCGGACAGACCCTTCTCGGTTCCGACCTTGGGGCGAGCGCGGGACAGTTCTCAAATCGAGGACAGTCAGCGAAGTTTGCCCTGACCAAGTGGTGGAGGAGACTCTCGCGCTTATCGGAGGAAAAGTTGCGGATCCTCGTTAGCAGGCTTTCTGCCCTGGGAGATGTCGTTTGCTCATTGCCGGTGGCAATTTCCCTCAAGAGCCTGTGGCCAGACTGCAACCTGACTTGGCTTATCGATCGTCGCTTTAGGTCTATTGTCGAGTGCTGTACTGGAGTCGACCAAGTCATCGAAAGGCCGAAAAAACTTCAAGCGGTAAGGGACTTGGGGCAGTTTGATGTAGCAATCGATCTTCAAGGCTTGCTCAAATCTGGACTTCTGGTGGGTTTCTCACGAGCAAGACAAAAGCTCGGTTATCATTGGCAACGTGAAGGGTCGTGGCTCTTTAGCCAACGGGTGTTGCCAGATGCGACTTCAAACCATATTGTCGACCAGTATGTGGACGTCGCCCGGGCCATCGGGGCAAGTACAGACAGGGCCGAATTTGGATTGTTCCCCAAGCCTGAAGACGTAGATTCCGTCCGAATCAAGCTCTTCGAAGGAGGTTGGGACGGTTCACCCTTCATTTTGGCAAACCCGGGGGCTGGCTGGCTCACCAAAAGGTGGAGTCCCTCTAAATATGTTGAGTTTACACAAAGATCGTCTTTGCCTTGTGTCATCATGGGAGCGAAGTCAGAGAGAGACGCTCTTGCTGAGGTTGTCAAGGGTGAAGTCAGGAACATTGATATGGTAGGAAAAACGTCGATTGGGGAACTCGTCGCCCTTGTGTCGCTCTGCTCGGTCTGCGTGGGAGGTGACACAGGCAGCACACACTTGGGAGCAGCATTGGCTAAACCCACTGTAGGAATCTATACGCTGACCAGGTTAGAGCGCTCTTGCCCATATGGACAGATTGACAACTGTTTTCAAGGGGACCCAAGTGTCAACGACGTGCATCGTAAGGTCGAATCGTTGATGCCATGATCTCATCAGTCGACGAAGTTCAGATACTCCGAAAGGGGCGCAAACTTGTGTTCACCAATGGAGTCTTTGACATTCTCCACGCCGGGCATGTCACCTACCTGGAACGCGCCCGTGCCCTAGGAGACCTATTGGTGGTCGGGCTTAACTCGGATGACAGTGCAAAGAGTCTTGGGAAGGGGCCAAATAGACCTGTTAACCATTTGGTCGATAGGGTGATTGTGGTCGGAGCGCTTAGGTGTGTTGACGCAGTGTTGAGCTTTGACGAGCCTGACCCTAGTGTGCTGATTGCCCAGCTCCGCCCAGACATACATGTTAAAGGCGGCGACTATATCCCTTCAGCCA
>JAEURO010000073.1:3993-11851 GCA_016788345.1 Chthonomonadaceae bacterium | reverse complement strand
GATGCGCAGGGAACGGCTGGACGGGGTGGGCCTTGCGGCGATTCTGGGGGTGACCCTGCTTCTGGCGGCGAACCAGATCGTCATCAAGGACGTGAACCGCGGCATCCAGCCGGTGTTCTTTGCCGGGCTGCGGTCGCTGCTGGGGCAGACGGCTTGATCATCGAGGTGCATCCCAACCCGGACCATGCGATCAAAGACGGGCCGCAAAGTATGACGATTCCGCAGTTTGTCGACATGGTGCCAACCTTGGTCAAGGTCGCGGAGGCGATTGGACGCCATATGGCCACCGGCGTAAGGGCCAATTAGGATTTCGCTAAACTAGCATCGTGACAAAGATTGGGATCCTTGGCGTTGCACACCTTCATGCCGACAGCTATGTCCATTGCCTTCGCGCAAGGGACGATTCTGCCCTCGTAGGCGTTTTTGACAGGCAAGCCGACCGTGCGATGGCCTTTGCCCACAAGCACGGGTCTGTCGCGTTCGACTCGGCCGAAGCCCTGTTGAACCAGGCCGATGTCGTGATCGTGTGTTCAGAAAATCTCTTTCATGGACAAGACGTCTGTATGGCTGCTCCCAAACCTGTCCTTTGCGAAAAACCGCTTGCGGCCGGCCAGGAAGACTTTGCCCTTCTAGAAAGCCATATTGCAAGCGGTGCGTTTGTCGCGACTGCGTTCCCCTGCCCTTTCTCACCCACCTTTGGGCGCCTGGCCGCGCGGATCCAGGGCGGTGAAATCGGCGAGATTTTGGCTGTCAATGCGACCAACAGGGGCAAGTGCCCGTTTGGATGGTTTACTGATCCGGCCCTGAGCGGAGGAGGGGCTGCTATCGACCACGTCGTCCATGTGGCGGATCTCTTGTTCCGCCTCTTGGGCGAAGAACCCGTCTCCGTCCGTGCCCATAAGGGCCATAACATGTACGGCGAAATCTGGGAGGACACGGCCAAGCTCCTTTTGGACTATCCGTCAGGAGTGTTTGCGACGATAGATTCCAGTTGGTCCCGGCATCAGAACTACAAGATTTGGGGCGACGTGACGCTAACAGTCACCGGCTCAGAGGGTGTTTTGGAGGCCGACCTCTTTGGACAAGGTTTGGCTGTCACCGGCCAAAAGACTTGGCATAGCTCGACTGGGTCAAACTTGGACGCCCTTCTTCTTGACGACTTCCTCAGCTCGGTCAGGGACAAGAGGGAACCAAGGTCTACAGGTCTCGATGGCTTGCGGGCTTCACGGGTGGCTCTAGACGCCTACAAGGCCATTCAGGCAGCTCCGTGAACCTTGGACGGGCTTCGCCAAGCCCACCAAACTCCAAAGCCGACGCAAACAAACCCTACGGCCATCCAGAGGACTGCCCACACGATGTCTGGAACGCCTGTGGCATTTTGCATCAGTAAGGCGTCGCTGTGCGATTCTGTCGCGACGGCAACTTTGACCAAGGTCAACACTGACTGTACGCTGGTCAGCCCCAATTGGACCCCAAGAATTTGGGACGTCAAGATCACGCTGTTTTGTGGAAGTTTGAAAGCAAGAAACCCCAACAGGGCGCACCATCCTATACCTGTGAAAACGCCAATCGAGTCGCCTCTGACAAAGAGCAGGACACTAAACCCAAGCAAGGCGCAGAGAGCCATTAAGCAGATTCGGGCCCATTTCGCTGAGCCAGAAAGCGCTACGATGGCCCCGCCAACTGCTGCGGACCCGACATAACCGGCGGATGCCAAGGCAATAAGGGAACCCCCAAGCACGGGTGTAACACCCGATCCGTTCGCGAAGACCTTGATGTACTCGACCTGCCCACCTGTAGCCCATGCCGCTAACGCGTGGCAGAGTTCATGAATGTGAGTGTTGAGATAGACTAGCGGCAAAATCAAGAGTCGCAAGGGTTGGATTGTCCAAAATAGGACACTCAGGACGCCAGCAACAAGGAGCGACTTTTGGTCTCGCCGTAGAGCCATCAGCCAAGTTGTTCTGGATTGAGAGCCTGAAGTTCTGGAAGGGTGAACAGTCCATCTTTTCGGATCAAGACATCATCAAACCAAATTTCTCCGCCTCCGTAGTCTGCACGCTGGATCATGACAGTGTCCCAGTGGATCGCACTCTTGTTCCCATTGCCACCGGGCGGAGGATAGGCGTTGCCAGGTGTGAAATGGAAGGAACCTGCGATCTTCTCGTCGAACAAAGTGTCCTTCATGGGGTGCAGGATATAAGGGTTGAACCCGATTGCAAACTCGCCGATGTACCTTGCACCCTCGTCCGTGTCCAGGATCTCATTCAACTTCTGTGTATTGTCTCCGGCCGAAGCGTCAATGATCTTTCCGTCTTTCATTTCATAGCGGATGCCCTTGAATTCGGTACCTTGATAGAGACTCACTGTGTTGAACTCAATCACGCCATTGACAGAATCCCTGACTGGGCAGCTGAAACACTCTCCATCTGGGATGTTACGTAGTCCGACGCAAGGCTTACAACCGATGCCTTTGATGCTGAACGCAATATCAGTGCCCGGACTGACAAGCCTGACCCTGTCTGTCCTATTCATCAGGTCTTCGAGAGGATCGCAAGCGGCAGACATTTTCGAATAGTCCATAGTGCAGACCTTAAAGTAGAAGTCTTCGAACGCTGGAGTGGACATGGAGGCCATCTGGGCCATGCTGCCATTGGGCCACCGGAGCGCGACCCACTTTGTGTTCGGGATTCTTCGGTCAAAGACCACCGGGGTCGCATAGACCCTTTGCCACATGGCTTGTGTCTCTTGGGGGACATCGTTGAGCGTGCTCACGTTGTTGCTTCCCCTGATCGAAATATAGGCCGTCATCCTCTCCATTTCGTGGGCTTCGATATCGGCGATGAGCGCCGCATTATCCTCGCTCATTCCAAGGAAGTTGGTTCGGCGGACAATTTCGCTTTCAATTCGGACTACAGTCCTTGATCCACGCGATTGGGCGACACGCACGACTTCGGCGACTGCCTCGTTCGGAACATCAAAGGCATGAATGAGGACATTGTCGTCCGGCGACAGCCGGGTGGAATGGTCACAGAGGAGTTCAGCGAGCTTTGTGACGCGAGGGTCAATCATTCCCACATTATGAGGCCGGGCCGACCAAACGGACGACACGGCCTAGAGACGGGACTACTTAGCGCGGCGGCTCAAGATGGTTGTAGTTCGAGTTTGAGTTCTGTGATCCATAGAGCACGAACGGGAAATCTTGGTTAGCTAGCCCATCCTGAATGTAGTCATAGGTTGCACCTCCGTTCAGAGAGTACTTAGCGTTTGCACCGGGCAAAGTCGTGATTCCTGGACCAGTTAAGTAAGGGTTCCAGGGGCCAGTCTTATACTGTGCACCTTTTGTGGCCCAAACCAGATAGTACTTTCCTGAGGGCAATGGTACATCGAAGGCGACATCGACTTTTTGTATCCTTCGGTTGTCGGCGGGTGCGTTCTTGAAGATACGGTATGTGTCTGTCCAAGATGACGAAACGAACGAACCAGTTGCGACGAGAGGTCCGACCACACCCCAGAGGTTCTGTCTAACTTCAAAGAGACCCGCATATATGGACAGTGCGTTCACATCTGTTTCGTACATGAACAAGCTGGCACCTAAAAGACGCCATCCAAAGCCGCCGACACAAAAATCATCAGCCAGTCTGTCGTTGGCTCCCGGCTCGATAGAACCTCGAAAGCCGGCAACAGTGTTGTAGCCCTGGATCTCGCTATAGAACCCTCCCGCCGGCCGACTGCGGGTCCAGAGGCCGTCTCCCGTCAAGTTGTTGTTCTCGGCGTTTGAGAAGAGAACGTTTTGTGAAAATGACCAAGGAGCGACGCACGACGCCACCAAAAAACAGAGAACCTTTTGCATGTTAATCAACCGGCGACTGAGCACCCTCATCGCTTTATATGGCGCCGCCCCCGCTTGGCACCTACCAGACATTGTAGTTTTGAGATTCCACTTTAGACAGACCTATCTCACTATGACCAGTAGGAATACCGGTGCTTTCCCGTAAAAATGCAGGCTAGCTGGTTAACATATTCCTATAGGTAGTCGTCACATCGCGTCTAGATAACGAGTCAGACTCTAGGAAAAAAAAGCCCAGTAGACCGTGGTCTACTGGGCCAGGCTGATTGACGAGCGTTTGTCTTAAGCAGCCGAAAGTTCAATGATATTGCTGTCTGATACAGAAAACTGGCAGACAAGATTGTTCAGTGTCTCGGACGACCGGTTCAAGGTTTCAGCCATGAGGCTGAGTTCGGCGATCGACTCAGACTGTTGTTGGATCGAGTGGGCGACGCTGGTCGCAGAGGCCGACACCTCCTCGCTCGTTGCGCTCAACTCCTGGGCTGCCGCCGCCGCATCTTGAGTCGTGTTTGTGACAGTCTCAAAGGCTCCGTGGACTTTTTCAGCGTTATCTGTGAGCGAGCTGACAAGCTCCTGGTTCTCTTTGCCAATAGACTCCGCCTGTTCCATGGTCGACATGATGTCATCGAGTGCCTTACGGGCGTTCGCGCTGGACTCCGTACCTTCTTTCACCGATAGCGAACTGGCGTCCATTGCCTTGACGGACTCCTCGACACCCTTTCTGATCTCATCGATGAGAGACTCGATCTGCCTAGTGCTCGCACTCGACTGTTCTGCCAGTTTGCGAACTTCGTCCGCGACGACGGCGAACCCGCGTCCATGCTCTCCGGCTCTAGCGGCTTCAATGGCCGCGTTCAGTGCAAGGAGGTTTGTTTGCTCCGCAATGCCGTCGATTGTTTGGACGATCTCTCCAATTCTTGCTTGCTTTGTTCCAAGCTCGTGAATTATTGCCGCTGTGCCTCCCACCTGCTCAGCGATCAAATCCATGCTGTTGATGGTTGCATTGAGGGCTTGTCCCCCTTCAATGATGACGGCTCGTGCTTGTGAATTGGCCTCTGTTTGAGCCTTTCCAGCGGTCTGAATCGATTCCACTACTGTTGCCAATTCATTCAGGGCGGCGTTTGCGACCTGAGCCGCGTAAGCGAGTTGTTCACTACCTTGGGCGACAGTCGTGGCTGTTTCAGCTGACTGTTGGCCAGCCTGGCTGACTTCATCGACAGCCTTGGCAATGTCGGAGATCGTATCAGCATTTATTGTTGCTGCAGTGCCCAAATGGGATCCGGTTGTGGCGACCTCATTCGAAGCTGACCGAATGTTCTTGACCATGTCCTCGAGAGAAGCAAGTGTCTCGTTGAGTCCGTCTATGGTTCCCTGAGCCTTGGTCAGCATCTCGTTGAAGGTCTCAATTGCCTGGCCAATCTCGTCTCTCGATGGATTGGGGATGTGGTTGGTCCCTTTTATGCACCGTTTAGTGAGGTCACCACTCTTGACCGCCAATACAGTTTCGCTGAGGCTAGCAATGCAGACGTCAGAGAGACACTTTAGACGACCCGCAAGGAGTTCGAGGTCGGACTTGATGTTTCGTGCTAAGAAAAACATCATCACTGATGACAATATGAGGCCCGCCATCATAATGAGGACTTGCAGAGTTTTAGCAGTGGCTATAGTGGCTTCGCTTGACTTTACATTTTCCTTAATGACGGCAGAGATTTGATCATTCAGGCTTGCCATGTCATCTTCCAAAACCTCGAAAGCCTTTTGGAATCCAGGGTACGAAGCCCGAGCTTTCGCCAAGTTTATATAGGCTTGATCGACCATGGATTGACCGCTTTCAATGTATGCTTCCAGGTTTGGCCCCAGTTCGGAAACTGCGGTCTTTACCGACTGGGGAACGTCCATTTGCTGGATGTTCTGCAAGTGTTCCTTGAATTCAGTGGCGACTTCGGAGAGTTCAGCTTTGACTTCCTTTTCGGCCACTCCGCCTTGGCTAGAGTCAAAAAACGATCTCAGCACCACGGCCCGGAGCGCATCGTGCATCATGTCCGCGTAGGCTTGCTCATTACGTGCGTTGGCGATCTTCGCCGATACTTGGGCTGAATTGGCAACTTTTTCGACGCTGACCTTACCTGCCAGAAACACGGCAAACAGTGTCGTTCCGAAAAGTATGGCAACGACAAACATTTTCTGACCGATCTTCAAGTTTCTCATTGGACGTCTCTTCCTATGAGTTATCGGCATTTACCTGCAAATTCTATCGGCTGTCCATGCCTTGCTTGTGCAGGAATGGCAACAAGGCTTCGCGGCCGGTCAAAAAGGACTCGCCGACCCTTCGACCGCTTCTCATAGACCAAGTGACATCGCCTTTCATTCCTTCCTGATCGTAGAAATTACTCATTCTCAAGTCGTAATCACCAAGGCCTGACGACCGATACTTCTCCTCAAAATACACGCTCGACTGTCCTATACGTGGCTTAAGGGACGCATCCTTGTTTATGGCGGGAACGCCTACGCAGAGCCCAAACAGGCCGACGACGCCAGGGGGGAGTTCAAAGAAATCAGCAACACCTTGGGGGTTGTTTCGAAGAGCCCCGATGTAGCAAACACCGAGTCCAGAAGCTTCTGCGGCACAGACCAGTCGCTCGGCAGCCAAAGAGGCATCAATGACGGCCATAGTGTAGAACTCGTTGTAGTCCAGGCCACTGCACTGCTCACCGACGGCCGTCCCGGCTTGCTTGACTCGATAGTGGTCTGCAAAAAAGGCTAGAAAGAGAGGAGCCCTCAGTACATGTGCCTGGTTTGCACAGAGCTCGGCCAATTGAGCCCGACGTCCAGGATCCGCCACGGAAATGATTGAGTAGAGTTGGAGGTTACTGCTGGTCGAAGCACTTTGGGCACATGCGATCAACGACTGGACTGTCTCTTTCGAAAGTAGGTCTTCTGCAAAGTGTCGGACGGACCTGTGGAGCATGAACTGAGCATGCACAGGGTCGATTCTTGGTGCCTCCTCGCCGTAACGCTTGTTCCAGGCTACTTCAGACGACTCCGTCCACATCTCAGTTTTTGTAGCTGGACTTATCTAGAATTTTCGTCACTTCCCGTTTGAGCCAGTCGACGTTCATGTAACCAATTAGTCGGCCAAACTCGGTACCGTCGGGTTTGACAAAAACGAGTGTTGGTAAAGTGTCTGCCCTGAACGCTTCAGAGACTTTGCCTCCTGCCGGTGTGTCTACGTCAAGCGGCACGACAACGGCCCTTTGTAGCATATTGGCCACGCTTTTATCTTGAAACGCCTCGGCTTTCATGACCTTGCACGGGCCGCACCACTCGGCTTCAAATTTCAGGACGGCGTATCCGCCGATCTTTTGAGCTTGCGCCAGTCCGTCCTCCTTTGTGAACGCCCACCTGAAGAGGTTCTTAGGTGGGTCTTTGATCGAGACTTTCCCTTCATCAGCATGTTTTTGAACCGGATTTACTGAATTAGACGCGTCTTGCTGGCTACCAAGTGTAGAAGGGGCCGGATTGCTTGTCGTCTCGCTTGTCTTGAGACTTGGAGCCTCGTTTATCACAGATGAATCTGCGTGGTTTGTTGCTGAAGTCGTGCTAGCAGGCACACACCCCCATAGTGCAACAAGAGTCACAAGCGAGACGACGAGAAAGCGCATGGTCAGAAGAGTAAACCTTACCCCTTCTTAGAGAGTTCCACAAGGATGTCGTATGACTGGGGATCCATGAGCACACCCCGTACCCATCGACTGAGCCTTTCACGGTCAGTTGGTTTTGGAGTTTCGCCCGCTGGGACAGATAGGGCGTTTGTGGCTGACTTGATTTGACCTTCATTGAGCGTCTCTTCGACTGCTTTGAGCACGATTTCGTTTTGCTCAGCAACCATCATGGCTCGTTTCTTTTGAAACTCTCGGAGCAAGTCCCTGACACTGTTCTGTAACTCCGTCGGAGGAATCTGCTGCTTTGTGCTCGCTTCTTCTATGGCTGTGTCGAGCTTGGCTTCGA
>JAEURO010000073.1:0-3983 GCA_016788345.1 Chthonomonadaceae bacterium | reverse complement strand
TCTCTTCAAGCTCGCTTTTTTCCAATGAGATGGCCGCGCTCCGAGCTTTTTCGATCGTTGGCAAGAGTTTCTTTATTTGGTCTTGCGTCATAATCACGGGCAGGATCTGGTTCAGTAAATCCAACTTCCTCATTTTTCCAAGGATCCGTGAAGCATCGTCGCCTAATTCAGTCGCAGATCCGCCAGCCCACGCAAGAAGTGGTGCAAACAACAACACTCCAATTGCCAATTTCCGTACTTTGTTCATGGTTTTTCTCTGTCCGACTCTGACGTTTTACCTTCGGCCGAAGTTTCCCGTCCCAGCGTCGCACCAAAAACCAGTTTGGAGCCCATGACCTGGCAATGGATGAAAACGAGTCCAGCGACGGTCACAACTCCCATGGCCCATAAGGTGAGCGAACCTTTAGTCAGTCCTCTGAGCTGTATCACTGCGTACAGTGCAGCAACTAGACAGAGCATTCCCGCTAGCAACAACATTGGGCCCAGGATGAGCCCGATCTGTTTGGAAGGAGGCGCAGGGCGCCGGGCCAACCACACCCCATAAGCGATCCAAACGGCAAATCCGACAATGGTTTGAGCCCAGAGCACGGCCCAATCATACGCCCGAAGTCACACAAGGGCCTAGACTCTGCTCAGCCGTGGTTCACTGAAACGTATCATGAAGCTATGGTCAGATCAGGATCAGCAAAATGGACCGGTGGGCTTAGGACAGGTCAAGGCACCTTGTCAACGGAAAGTGGTGCAGTCAGTAACGTCAGTTATTCATTCTCCAAGAGGTTCGAGTCGGAGCAAGGAACGAATCCCGAGGAACTTATAGGAGCGGCTCATGCATCCTGCTTTAGTATGGCCCTGAGTGCCATGTTGGAGGGTGCCGGTCACAGCCCCGAGTCAGTTGAGACGAGTGCGGGCGTGACTGTCGAAAAAGTCGGCGAAGGATTTTCGATCACCAAGATCCAACTGGACACAGTTGTCGATTGCCCTGGTCTCGGTCAAGGAGAGTTCGAGGACATTGCTGCGAAAGCGAAGGCTGGATGTCCTGTCTCCCGGGCACTGGCAGTCGACATTTCGCTCAATGCAAAATTGACGTCAAACGTTTAAGGAATCAGGAACGGGAGCTTCACAGTTCCGGTCATCGTCAGGTAAGCAAAGATCAAGAACAGCAAAAGGCTCCCCAAAATATGAAGGTCGCCGAACAGCAGGTCGGCCGGCTCTCCGCCTTCGTCCCTGTTGAATACAAGCAACATGTAGCGGCTGATCCCATAGATTACGCAAGGAACTGTTAGGATCAGGGCTGGGTGGGCTTTGCCGGTCGAACTTTCGAGGGTGTAGGTGCCATAAAAGACAGCTGAGCACCCGGCGAAGAAAATGACGAGGGCGTCTAACGAAGGTCGCGTATAGTGAGTCAGCGTTTCGCGGACTTTGCCTGCGTCAGGCCCGCTGCTCACAAACTCGTTCCTCCTTTTTGCGAAGCCCAGCATGAGTGCAAGTGCGCCCGTGCAAACCAGGAACCAGCCCGAGATCGGAACGACGAGCGCTGAGGCTCCTAAGACCGCACGAATGATAAAGCCTGAGGCGACGATGAAGACGTCTAGGAGTGAGACATGCTTGAGCTTTAAGTTGTAGGCGACTTGGATCAAGAGATAACTCAGGACTAACCAGAAGCATGTCGCATTGAGAAACATAGCGAGAGCAAGGGAACCACAGACGCACAGAGTGCCGATAACAGCTGCGAGCCCGACTGGGACGGCTCCGCTGGCAATTGGTCTGTTTTTCTTTTTGGGATGACGACTGTCACGCTCTCGGTCGGCAATGTCGTTGAACACGTATGTCCCCGAACTTGCCAAACACATCGCAAGGAAGGATAGGAGTGTGACCCGCAGTTCTCCAGAATCCGTGTAGCGGCCGCTGAACAGCCAGGCGGCAAAGGTGAGGAGGTTCTTGCTCCATTGCTTGACGCGAAGGAGTTTGAAAATGGACAAGGGCATGTGGCCAACCGCCATTATAGTCGCCTCTACAAAGTTGACGCTGAAGACCAAGACGACAAGAACCGCAACCGGGCTGCTTCGGCGTGGTGTCTGCATTCCGTGCCGGTCGCATTGATGTGGCCAAGTTTTCGGCCCGGTCTCCAGGGTTTGCCATACCAATGGACGAACACATCGTCAGATGTTGAAAGTGCCGCCTTGGTCGCCATGTACAGGTTCCCGTCCGAGACTGGGCCCAAAATGTTCGCCATTGCGGAAGGCCGCCCATTGACAGGGCCCAGGGGCCAACCCATGACGAGTCGAACGTGCTGTTCGAACTGTGAGACGGCCCCCCAGTCCAGGGTGTAATGGCCCGAATTGTGGGGCCGAGGTGCGACCTCATTGACGACAGTCTGCCCGTCGGTCGTCTCAAAAAGTTCGACACCAAAAAGTCCGAATCCGCCTATTGCCTCTACCGCCCGAAGTGCGGTTTCTGAGGCGTCCGATTCTGCAGGAAACACGATGTCGCACACATGGCCGCTCTGGACGGTTTCCATTGTGGGGAAACAAACGGGGCTGCCCAGGCACGGTCGTGCGACCATGACGGCAATTTCGCGTCGAAATTCGATAAAGTCTTCGACCAACCAGGTGCCGGGCTTGACTTGGGACAGCAGCACATCAAAATCGGCTTTGCTGTTAAGCGTGCGGGTTCCTTTACCATCATATCCTCCGAATCGCTGTTTTGCTATGCAGGGAAACGACTTTGGTGGGCCGGCCTCTATTGGCATAGCGACTGGGGTCGGGACACCGTGCTGGGCGTAGACCTTGCGTTGCTCAAGCTTGTCATTGATAACTGCCATGGTTTCAACACTTGGTGTCAAACATTTCGGCTCCCTTCCCGCCTCCAAAAGAGCGTCCTGCAGAGCGATCGCAGGGACAAACTCGTTTTCTAGGGTGACCGTTTGACAAGCCTTTAGCACTTTAGCAATGTCTTCTGGCGAACGGATGTCACCCACGACAGAGTCCGCGATCTGCCCAGCAGGGCTGTCCGGATCTGAGTCCAGGACCAAGCATCGAAGTCCCAACCTTTGGGCCGCCATGATTGACATCCGGGCCAGCTGGCCACCACCCAAAAATCCAATCTCATACTTGTGCACCACGAAGAGGCCATTATACGGATTGCGGGGCCCAGACAGGGCCTCTGGAACCAGCGATATGTAGGACAATGTTTGTCATTAGCATGTGCCGCCCTAACCTTGCCCTGAATGCTCCGACAGCCGCAAGCTAAGATGTGCACTTTCGTAGCCGACATACACGATCTCACCGTGTGTTACGGAAAATTCACCGCCCTCAAGGGATTGACGGTTCAAATCCCGACTGGGAGTGTGGGCTTGCTAGGCCCAAATGGTGCCGGTAAAACGACATTTATCAAGACCTTGCTCGGGTTTGTCGAGCCTCATAGCGGCCACGGGACCGTGTTGGGACACAAGATTGGGTGCCAGGACATCCATATCCGTCAAGCAGTCGGTTACATGCCGGAGCAAGACTGCCACATCCCAGGAATGACCGCAGTGCAGTTTGTGGCGTTTGCAGGAGAACTCGGCGGACTGCCGGCTAATCAATCCTTGCGAATGGCCCACGAGGTCTTGGAACACTGTGGGCTCGGCGAAAACAGGTACCGCCCGGTTGACGAATTTTCGACCGGAATGAAGCAGAGGGCAAAGTTGGCGCAAGCCCTTGTCCACGGCCCTCGCTTGCTCCTCCTTGACGAACCAACAAACGGCCTCGACCCAATCGGGCGCAAAGAAATTTTGGATTTGATCAAAACGGTGTCCCACGAGCGCAAAGTCAATGTTTTGATGAGCAGCCATTTGCTTCCGGACATCGAACTTGTGTGCGACCATGTCCTTGTGCTGTTGGGCGGAAGCTTGATTTCTACAGGCAAAATCGAGGAGCTGAAACATGTGGAGGGACATTCGTTCGACGTCATTGTCCATGGTTCAGTACCAGCCTTTGTTTTGG
>JAEURO010000072.1 GCA_016788345.1 Chthonomonadaceae bacterium | reverse complement strand
TCCAAAAAGCGACTCTACAGGCGTCTCAACGCCATCCACATTTTCCAAAGCCTTTGTGTAAAAGTGCGCTGCGCGTCTGCGTCCATCGTTCCATTCATCAATGTGGGGAAGTTTGCACCTAAGAATTGCGGCTTGCAATGCGTCTAGCCGGGAATTCACACCGACGATTTCATTGTTGTATTTCTTCTTTGCTCCGTGGACTCGCAACATTCTCACAAGGTCGGCGACCGAGTCATCATTTGTCGTCAAAAGGCCACCATCTCCAAAGGCTCCGAGGTTCTTTGAGGGGAAAAAGCTAAATGCGCCGACATTCCCGATGGATCCAAGTTTTTTTCCTTTGTAGTCTGAGCCAAAGGCCTGAGCGACGTCCTCCAGCACCCATAGGCCATGATTCTTGGCTGTGTCGAGAAGCGGATCCATATCGACGGGCTGTCCAAAAAGGTGAACCGGAATAATGCCTTTGGTTTTTGGCGTAATGGCTCTCTCAATGTCCTCGACCCTCATGTTGAATGTTTTCGGGTCGATGTCAACAAACACTGGAGTCGCGTGAAAATGCGAAACCGCCTCGCCCGTGGCGAAAAACGTGAACGGCGTGGTGATGACTTCATCGCCCGGCTTCAAGCCTAAAGCATGGACGCCGAGAATGAGCGCGTCTGTCCCACTGTTGAGCCCGACCGCGTGTTTGACCCCAAGGTAGGTCGCTGCCTCAGTTTCAAAACCGGTCACGTTCGGTCCCATGATAAATTGACCCGTCCGAAAAACGTCTTCGACGGCCTGCATGAGCTCGGGCCAAATAGCATCAGTCTCGGGACGGGTGTCAAGGATGGGGATCTGGGTTACAACGGCACTCACCCTTCTATTGTGGCACCAGGCCAGACGCTGCCCGGGCTATCGAATGAGGACAACAAAATCAAGATTCGAGTCGCCATACTCTGGTCATGGCTGAATCCGAGGCCACCACCAACGGTCACCCCAAGAAGGTTAAAGTGCTTGTCAAGGCATACGTCCTGATGCATATGTTCCTGATCACGAATTGGTCGCTTCCCAAACCAGCGCCAGCATTTGCGAATGGAACCGTCAAGCCGACTGTAGCCAACATTCTTCGAAATCTCGGAGACTTCATTCTCTTATGGAACGATGACATCAAGTTTGGAACACCTCTCAAGTATTACGTTTTAAGCACTGGATCGTGGCAATACTGGGACATGTTCGCCCCCAATCCTGCCAACGTCGATTACTGGTGGGACGCGATAGTAACGTATAAGAGTGGAAAAGTTGTCGAAGGCATCTACCCTAGAATTAAGAGTCTCAACTACTTCCAGAAATATCTAAAGGAGCGTTATAGGAAGTACTTGGAACGCGTCAACACGGATGGCACTGATTCTTGGAAACGCCCAACCTTTGCACAACGAATAGCGCTTTTGGCTTACCGCGATAAGAACGACCCACCGGTTCGAGTCCAATTGCGAAGGCACTTTAGGATCAACCAGAGTATGTATGACCCGGCACCGCCAGAGTACAAGGAATTTATACTTTTTGATTACGTTGTCGACCAGGACAAGCTTCAGAGGTTCTCTAAATAGTGAATTTGGCCAAGAAATTTAATGAAGCTATGTTTGGTTGGGGCTCCCCGGTCGTCTTTGGAGTCGTGCGAATTGTCACTGGCCTGCTGGCTTTGACAAATTTTCTGATGATCTTGGTTGACTTTGACTCTTGGTTCACTGAAAGGGGGTTCATCCCACTTTGGCATGCCAAGAAGTGGGGCATGGTCATGACTGAATGGGGTTCTGAGTTGCCTCGTTTGAACCTGTTGTCACAAGTGACGGATTCAAGGGTGACCATGTTTGTCTATGCTCTTTGCCTTGTATCCTGTTTGCTTACAATGGTTGGCCTGTGGACGCGCTTATCAAGTATCGTTATGTTCGTGACCATGGTAAGTCTCCACCATCGGGCGCCTGATATACTTCACAGTGGCGACACCCTACTGCGCCAGATGGCCCTCTATGTGATGTTGGCCCCCAGCGGAGCTGCATGTTCACTCGATCGGCTTATAGCAATTTACAAGGGCAAGGCGGCATCTCTTCCAGCGCTTGTTTCTATGTGGCCACAACGGATGATGCAATTTCAAGTGACTCTTGTCTATTTTACGACCGTATGGCATAAGATGATGGGCACACATTGGCGAGATGGTACCGCAACATGGTTTGTCCCTCAATTACACGAGTTCGATCGCTTTCCAGTGCCCGCATTTGTCGATACACAACCGTTTGTCGCACTTACAACTTACGGCACCTTGGTCATAGAACTAGCTATAGCTTTTCTTGCTTACGCCAAACCTGCGAGAATGTGGGTTTTGTTGAGTGGTGTTCTGTTGCATGCCGTTATTGAGTACCGATTTAACATCCCACTATTCTCATTTGTCATGTGTAGCACATATCTTGCGTTTTATGACGGGGAAGAGTTTTCGTCATTTGCTAAGCGCCTAGGACGCAAGTTGTCACGGTTTCATCGCCAAGTCGCCCTTCCGGAGGGATCTCAACTATCGGTACGAGGGACGGCTCTTCTGAGCGCGGTCGACCCGCTTGGGCTCGTTGAAGTCACACCTGGCACTAACTCAGACTGGGTTGGAAGCGATGGCAAGCACGGTGTGTCCACAATGATTGGCGCATGTCCTCCTCTTTGGCCATTCTGCGTGTTCAAAGGTTTTATCAAGAGAGCCGCCAATAATTGCCTCGAACCTATCGGCATAAAGGCCGGGAAGCCTTTAGTCACGGAGGGAAGGGCAGAGCTAAGGTGAATTCTATAGACGTGGCACAATAAGGCCCTGAGACATAAGCTTAAGGACATACTTCCATTTGGGCGGTCGAAGAAGCCGTTTTTGCCCATAAGCTCCGACTTTTATTTGTCGGTGTTGGCAGCGAAGGCTGTCATGCCAAGCCTTGAGCAAGTCGTCAACCCGAAGGGCCATGGAGGTGCCGCGATTGGCTATGTAGTACCTCTACGGCCGGAAGCGGGTAAATCTGATTTGCAAGCCCCCATGACGAGGGGCTTGTACGCGGCATCCAGCCTAGACCGAAAGACAGTCCTTAAGTTTCGGGTGATGAGTAAAGAAGAAGTCGGCTTCGACCCAATTGCAGTTCTCGAATCTCCAATTGGTGCAACGCTGTCGCCGGCGGAGAAAGACTGTGTGCGCTCGACTTGGACTATTGTCCAGTTAACTTTTGAATCTTACGATCCGGAGTTCTTTCCCGCACTTGACCTTTTCCACCAGATCGCAGGGCGGCTGGCCAGATTGACAGACGGAATCGTGGCAGACCCGCTCGCAGAAAGGTATCTAACGGCCGACATGCTGGTTCCTGTCCTCAAAGAGACTTTTGACGTTCGACAGCTTGTATCTGTCAAGAGTGCCGGCGGGGGCCGAGTGCAAACCATGGGACTGGCAAAACTCGCCCTACCTGAAATTTTGCTTACATTGGTTCCTCCAGAGTTGGAGCCGATGGCGGCAGTCCTGCTCCTTTCTGTGGCCGCGGAGACATTTTCTGACCGACAGTTGAAAGCCGGTGACCACTTCAAGGCAGGGACCGAATGGATCGTCGCAGAGCAGCCGGGAATCGGTGTGTCAGGGTATGAATTGCTACCTGTAGAAGGGTCGGTCGCAGACGCGCTTCTTGCTTTGAAAAGCTGATCGACTGCTCGCGCTCCCCATCAACTCCCTCGGGCATATGTCATCCTTGAGGATAGAAGGCCCCATTTTTACGATGGTCGAGCCCCGCTTTTTGCCGCGCCATGAAGTCCAACGGTCACTCGAAATCACTATTATGGACGCTCAGAAAACGCTTCACAAGCGACATCGGCATTGATTTAGGGACCGCGAACACGCTGGTTCACGTCGCCGGTCGAGGCATCCTTATCCGTGAGCCGAGTGTGGTCGCCGTCAACAAGGACAATGGCGAAGTCCTCAAGGTGGGCGAGGAGGCGAGGATGATGCTAGGTCGGACTCCCGCAAACATAGTGGCAACAAGACCGCTCAGAGATGGTGTCATTGCCGACTATGAAATCACTCTAAAGATGATCGAGACATTCATCAAGCGAGCCCGACACCGAGTTACCTTATACCAGACTGTGGTCGTCGGAATTCCCAGCGGGGTGACGGAGGTCGAGCGAGACGCTGTCCTCGACGCGTGTCGAAAGGCGGGGGCACACAAAGCCTATGTCATCGAGGAGCCAATGGCGGCCGCCATTGGAGCAGGTTTACCGATCGTCGAACCGATCGGCTCGATGATCGTGGACATCGGTGGTGGAACAACTGAGGTGGCGGTCATTTCTCTAGCGGGCATCGTCCACTCTCGCTCGATCCGAATAGCTGGCGATGAAATCGACGAAGCTATTGCAGCCTATGTGCGCCGTGCCCACAACCTTTTCATCGGTGACAGGACGGCAGAACAGGTCAAGATCGAGATTGGAAGCGCACATCTTCAAGAGCAAATCCTGGAAATGGAGGTCAAGGGACGCGACCTGGTCACGGGACTGCCAAGAATGGCGACAATCACCAGCGAAGAGATCCGCTTGGCGATCCAGGAGCCAATTGCGGCGATCGTAGAGGCAGTCAAGCTCACTCTAGAAGCCACCCCGCCTGAATTGGCTGCCGACTGCATGAACCACGGGATCGTCCTTGCCGGGGGTGGTGCCATGTTGAGAGGATTAGACAAGCTTATCGCAGAAGAAACTGGAATGCCAGTCTTGATCGCAGACAACCCCCTGGATTGTGTCGCTATCGGCACTGGCAAGATGTTAGAAGCCATGGAAGAAGACCCGGCCATACGGCGGATGTTGGAGAAGGCGTCACGAGGATAGACGAATCACGAAAGTCGGACTGGATCGTGTTGGCAGTGCTCGTTGTCATCGGCATAGTCGCAGGCTTCAGCCAGAACTCAGCTCGGAACCAGGGCAGGTCGGATGCCCTGACACTTATTGTACGTTCGATCATTTCACCCGGATCAGGCACCATCGATAGTTTGTTCCAAGTGGCGACCGACAAATTGGGCGCCTGGAACGAGGGGCCCAGGCTGAAGTTAGAGGTCGAGCGCCTTAAGAGGTACGAAACCGCGGCGAAAATGTATGGATCGCGAATCGAGGGGGTGGAGAGGCAGCTTCAGGAGTTGCGTAAGTCTGTCCAAGCACCAAATTTTGGCCGTGAGAAGATTTGGATCCGAATTACTGGATACTTCCCTTATGAAAACCGTGTGACGGTCAATAGAGGCAGAGAAGACGGGATAGCGCCGGGAATGCCTCTTGTCAACTCAGACGGTCTGTTGGGACTCGTCCAAACAGTAGACCAATCGACCTCGCAAGTCTTATTGGCCTGCTCTCCTACCGTCAAATTTGGAGGAATGGTCCTTAACAAGGCCCAAGTGTTCGGAATCGTCAAGGGCCAGACGCCTGTCCGGCTCGTACTTGACGTCTTAGAGAGTGGCGACGTTGATCCGGGCGACCTTGTTTACACGAGTGGTTTTAGTACAAAAATCCCGCAAGGCGTTCAAGTTGGGACAGTTGTCGAAGTCATTCCAGACCAAAGTGACGGGACACGCCGGATTCTAGTCTCCCCCAGCGCTAGAGTTGGAACGAAATTGGAGGCCTACATTCTCAAATGACGGTCGTCAGGGTCTTGCTCAGCCTCTTATTCCTATACCTGGCATTGGCTTGGCAAAGTTCGCTAAGCGGGCAAGGCACACTCTTGGGACACCGTCCAGCTTTGCCATTAATGTTTGTGACCTTGGTCGGGCTCCGGGTCGGGCCGCGGTTTGGAGCGCTCTATGGATTTTTGGCTGGATTCTTCGAAGGAGCAGCTGCAGGAGCCAACTTGTCCGCACATGTTTTGAGCCGCACACTGATTGGGTTCACGTGTGGATTTGTCCATGGGTCAGATCTTCAGCTCAGACCTGCCGTTGTAGCCATGGTCGCAACATTAGCGACAGTCCTTGCCCAGGTTTCGTTGCTCTTTATGGCCCCCCCGCCTGACATTCAGAGCTTCATTGGGGCTACACTTGGCACTGCGATCTTCAACGGCGTGGGCGCGGGACTCCTCGATATCCTCGTGCGTCGCACGTTGGACCCGAAGGTGGATTAGTCCCGAATGAGTGAAGTCAACGTCTTACAAATGGCCAGGGACCAGCTGGCCGTCGCCGCAAAATATCTCGACCTCGATGACGGCCTTCATCAGGTTCTCTCACAGCCCAAAAGGCAAGTCGTGGTCAATTTCCCAGTTGTCATGGACAACGGTCAGGTCAGATGCTTTCAAGGCTATCGTGTCCAGCACAATTCTTCGCGCGGGCCGACCAAAGGTGGCCTGCGATACCATCCCGAAGTCGATCTAGACGAATCTACCGCGCTAGCCATGTGGATGACTTGGAAGTGTGCGGTCGTCGACATCCCTTATGGCGGAGCAAAGGGTGGGGTTCAGGTCAATACTAAAGAACTCTCCAAACGAGAATTGGAAAAGCTGACCAGAAGGTTTATTTCTGAGTTGAACATTGTGGTCGGCGAGAGGTCAGACATCCCAGCTCCCGACATTGGCACGAACCCACAAGTCATGGCTTGGATCATGGACACCTTGTCGATGCAGGCCGGGTACACCGTGCCAGGGGTTGTGACAGGAAAGCCAATCGAGTTGGGGGGCTCAGAGGGACGGGTGGAGGCGACCGGTCGAGGTGTCGTGGTCACTGCCATGGAAGCGTGCAAGGTCTTAAATCTCGACTTTACAAAGTGCGAAGTGGTGGTTCAAGGCTTCGGCAACGTTGGTTCCGTCGCCGCCGAACTGGCTGTCGAGAACGGAGCTAAAGTCATTGCAGTGAGCGACGCGACTGGCGCTATCTATAACCAGAACGGGTTGCCTATCAAAGAACTCTATCAGCGCTACAGCGGCATCGAAGGCGGAATCCGAAATTACAAGGATTGCGACCAAATCTCGAACAAAGAGCTCTTGGAACTCAAATGCGATATTCTCATGCCTAGCGCTATCCAGGCTCAGATCACAAAAGAAAACGCGGGGGACATAAAGGCCAAAGTCATCGTGGAAGGCGCGAACGGACCGACGACACCGGAAGCCGACCAGATTCTCAGCGACAAGGGAGTGTTGATTGTCCCAGACATTTTGGCCAACGCTGGCGGGGTCGTCACCAGCTACTTTGAATGGGTGCAAGACCTCCAAAACTTCTTCTGGGAAGAAGAACAGGTCAATGAAAGGCTGAGCAGGATCATGCGCAATTCTTTTGCCGCAGTCCATGCCACCCAACAAAAGCACAAGACGGACATGCGGACTGCCGCGATGATCATTGCTGTCGGACGGGTCGCACATGCGACGACCGTTCGAGGGATTTTCCCCTAAGGAAGATGGGGGCGGGACAACCCGCCCCTGGCAGCTAGGATGGAAGACTTACGAAGCAGCGAGTGTCCATAGCTCATCATCTGGAACATACTTTTCAGCTAATTCTAGGAGCCTACTGTAGTGACTGCGGTGCTCAAACATCCAGGCGGTGAGTCCAGCGAGCAGGCTGAGGGCAGCCCGGTCATCCTCACTAAAATGGTGGGTTCTGCGATCCATGACACAAAACGCCCCGACATTCTGGCCGCGAACGCAAATTGGGGCCCCTGCGTAGGCCTTGATCTGGAGCCCATCGACCACCAACGGACATTCTGCAAAACGCGGGTCACGCGAAGCGTCTTCTACGACAAAGACTTCTGGAGTCTCTATGGCGTGTGTGCAAAACGACACAGACCGTTCGGTTTCGACATCCTCTATTCCAATACGAGATTTGAACCACTGTCTGTTTTCATCGACTAAGCTGACGGCAGACATGGGAGTGCCGGTCATATGAGCCGCCAGCGCCGTCAATGTGTCGAACGGCCATTCTGCAACTGTGTCTAGCACACCAAGGTTACGTAAAACCTCAAGCCTTGTTACTTCATCATGCACGATAGCGTCCTGCCCTTACCTCATGATGTTTGGCAGAATCGCAGTTTGAGTTTGTACCTATTTTCACATACAACAGGGTTGTGCACGCTTCTTTTTCAGTTCAAAGGATGACTTTTGTGGGCCGATGTGAAGAGTCGCGAAAGTCGAGCCGAGAATATCTCTGATCGACAAGTGTCGAAGGAAATCCGATTATGGGGCAAAAAGAAGGGTTCAAGGATCTGCGGCAGCATGCCAGGTTCGAGCTGCTTGAATATGCGATCGTCCGCGAGAAGGACAGCGACTCAACTGTAAGGTCGGTCGTCATTGACGTCAGCTTAGGAGGGCTGCAAGTTCGCTCTAAACATGAGTTCAACTTGAGCTCGAGCTACACGCTCCAAATTGGCAGGGCGGATTCGGATCCGCTTGAAGTTGATGCCGAGGCGCGCTATTGCGTCCCCATCGAGGACAGCGACCTTTTTGCCACTGGATTCAGGTGTCTTCCAACCTCATCGGAGGACAGGATGAAGTGGGTGGATTATGTCCATTCGATCTTCCAGTCCCAGGGCGAACATCTCGTCGGCTAAGTCAGTGGCTTTTGTCGGCGTCGCCCTTTGGATGGGCTTTTGACACTGTCTCCCGTAGCCGGTCGATGCTCACATGGGTGTAGATTTGGGTCGTGGCCAAATTTTCGTGGCCAAGAAGCTGCTGAACAACTTTGAGATCTGCCCCGCCGTCTAAAAGGTGTGTGGCAAAACTGTGTCTCAAGGTATGCGGTGAATGTTCTGAAGAGAGACCCGCAGCCAGAGCCCACTTTTTGATGACGTTTTGAAGCGTCCTTGTAGTCAACCTATGCCCTTTTTGGTTAGTAAAAAGTGGATCGCCCTCGACCGGAGAAACCCTTTCGTGTGAGAAATAGGCCCTAATGGCAGATTCGCACGTCGAGCCAAAGACGACCAACCGCTCTTTGTTGCCCTTTCCAATCACGCTAATGGTTAGGTCACGAAAGTTAATGTCCTTCACGTTTAGCCCCACGATCTCGCTAGCCCGCAGTCCTGTAGCATAGGCCAGCTCCAGCATGGCCTGGTCACGCAGAGGGGTTTTCCCAACCGGACTTTGATCGAGCAAGGCCATTGCCTGGTGCTGGTTGAGGGTCTTAGGAAGCGGCCTTCGGCGGAAAGGGGCTTCCAGACCCTCGGTAGGATCGAACTCTAGGGCACCGACAGATCGTAGATATTTGGCGAAGGACTTGAGCGATGACAGCTTTCGGGCCCTCGTCACCGGTGTCTTTCCAAAGTCGCGCAGAAACTGAGACAAGCGCTCGGTCGAAAAATCAAACTCGCCATCTAAAGAGTGGCTCAGCTGGGCAAGGTCGCTTCCGTAGGACCGGACTGTATGGGCCGACCGCGTTGCAGCGAGATAATCGAGAAAATTTTGGATGTGTCGATCCAGGCTCAAACCCATGTCGTCGCCCGTCGAAACAGTTTGTAATTTAATGGTCTCCGTAGATGGGCAAAAACGAAGTTCGGCCAGCCGACCATGAAGTCAAGTTCATAGTCATCGGGTTTTGCGATCAAAACCAAGGGGACCGCTGACACATCGGGATCCGCCATTTTTGCCTCAGCGAACCTTTCGTATCCAGCGACTTTGTGAGGAACTGTCAAGGTCGCGATTAGATCCACAAAAATCAAGTCTGCATCCTTGGCCGACTGGAGTCCAGCTGCCCAGTCTGGAGTCACGATGAGCTCATCGTCAATTTGAAAGGCACCTTCAGTAGCCTTTACGATCTCCCTGTCTTTGGTGATCAGAACAAACTTCATACGCCTGAACCGTCTCTAAAGCGTTGACCCCGTCTCTTCTATTGTGCTCCTAAATATACAGAAAACTCCAGTTTTTGCCAAAGATTATGATGGCCATGCGTGTCGAAAACATGTCGCTCGATCAACCTCGTCCCGTTTTTGTGGCCCAGGCGAGCAAAGACTCCCGAATTGCCCAACTGAAAAAAGACCTTGAGAAGCTACAAGGCGATGATCCAGCCGAGAAATCTGTCTTTCATGTAAAAGGCCGACTTATCGATATCCGTGCCTAATAGTCGGCTCTAAGAATCCGGATGCCCTGCCACTTGCCAAGAGTGACAGGGCATAGCCATGTCAACTATTGCGGCGCGATGATCCAACCCGCAAAGTCGTGGTCGGAGCACCAGTTTGGATTAGCGGCTGGGCCAGTCTGCCGGATCGAAATCCTGGCCCGAATCGCGTTTGCCGGCCCAATGAACCGTGAATGGTTACCTGATGAAATGAGATCCCACCTGGTCAGAACAGTGTTTATTACGTCTGTCCTAAGATCCACCGCGTCCCAGTTGTTCGTGTTGTAGTTCCACATCTCCATTGTATGAGAAAAGAGCCCGTTTGTGACCATCTTCGCATAGACGATGAAGTCGACATATCCAACAGTGTTGGACGGCGAAGTCCCGCTGAACTCGACACGTATTGGTGGCACTGTCGTATTCGGCACCAGGAACTTGCACATCTGGAAGTTGTTGCCGTCGACCGAATTGAGGCTAGCCAGGTTGCCCGAATTTAGCCTTCCGAAGGTGATTGAGTACGAACTCGGGTGCACAAGTCCAAAGACCAGTGCCGTGGCTGGGATTGATGTCGTGGCGTTGTTGTAGCAGTTTTCATAAACAACGTTGCCTACGTGGCGCCCGAATGGCAAACCGTTTGTCGCCCCATTTGGTCCAACGTTAACAGTTTGGCTTCCACCGCTGAACACTTGGCCAGAACCGACATCTGCCGAAAGCCATGACGGTGTTGCGACCTGCCAGTTAAACCCAACAGAACCAGAATTGCTGACCGTGTTCGAGTAGCCAGATGGTGAGAAGGGCCCGCCAGTAAAGCCAGAGAAAGTCATGGAGCCAGCTCCACCAATGTTCATGACGCCAGCCGACGTCCCTGAACTGATTGCGGCGGCAATATATGTCCCCCAATCATTGATGTTTGCAACGTACTCGCCAGTCATCCACATTTTTTGGCTGGCCGAGTTGTTCCAATAGTCGCCCCAATCCATGGAGCCTCCATGGTAGTCGCCCCAGCGCGACCCTGTGTAACTTGATGTTCCCGATTTGTAAAAGGCAATTGTATTTGTGAACCCTGTGGGCTCAAAGTTTGTGTAGGTTGCACTCCCAAACACAGACGGCCCGGCATAGGTCACAGTCCAGTTACAACTTCCTGTGTAGTTGACTGACGGCGACGAATAACAGAAGCTGTTCCCTCCGCCTGGCCAAAAGTTCCAGTCCAACTCAACCGTGTTAGCAAATGGGTCAAGGATATAGAGCCGGGACGAACAAGTGCCCGCCTGGCTCGGGTTTGACGTGTTAAGGGACGTAAACATCCGCCACTTGTTGGCTGTTGCGTTGAACGAATTGTAGGCCGGCATCATCTGACAGGAATTTGTTTGAATCGTCCGTCCTCCTGGATCGGTGATATCAGGTGGGACCGAATAGGAGTTCACATTGATGTCAGTCGAGCTCCAGGTTCGGGCTCCTAACGGGTCTGTCAGCCTCCTGACTGTGAGTCGCGTTCCGCCACCGCTTCGACTATTGACGAAGACCGCTCCGCCTTGTCCCACGTTCATTTGCTTGGCGACGCGCGGTGCAAAAGTTGTCGACCCGTCTGGATTTGTCACCCAATTCGTCCACGTGACGCTAGCACCTACGTTGTTGTAGATCTCAGAAGGGTTGAATGTGAAGTAACGGGCGTGGACAAACCCGCCGGCGAAGGCAAACATGTTGCCAGCAGCCTCGACGCTGTTCGATCCGTACCCCCAATCACAATAGTCTATCCAGCGTGTGCTGCCATCGTCGACTCGGAAGTACCAGACGTACCAGCTTCCAAACGGGTCATCGTTGTCACTACT
>JAEURO010000071.1 GCA_016788345.1 Chthonomonadaceae bacterium | reverse complement strand
GTTGGCTCAAGGGATCAAGCCCCGATGGACAGTCAACATGACTCCGATCCTCGCTGAGCAGCTCGACGACCCAAGCTTTAAGGACGGATTTGAAGAGTATTGCAGCGGGAAAATCGCGTCAGCCCAATTAGACCAACAAAGGTTCAAGGCGGAAGGAGACTTGCGGATGGTTGGCCTGGCCGCAATGTGGCAGCGCTCGTATGGAAAGTCACTGTTGCAGTTCCGCAACCGATGGAACCGTTCAATCAATAGCGGCTGGAAAGAGATGGCAGACTCGGGTGCGGTCGAGCTCATAACATGTGGAGCGACCCACGGATACTTTCCTTTGATCGAGTCAGACGTGTGCGTAAAAGCGCAGGTCGATTTAGCCGTTCAAACCCACACAAATCGGTTCGGATCCAAGCCCAAAGGCATCTGGCTCCCCGAGTGCGCATACAGGCCACGTTATGTTTGGAAGGCCCCAATAGACGATGGAAGACCTGTCGAACGAAAAGCCGTCGACGAAATTCTGGCTGAGGCGGGGCTAGAATTCTTCTTCGTTGATTCACACATGATCCGCGGCGGGCAACCTTTGGGGACCTATTGGCAATCTTTCCCACAACTCGCTGAGATGTTCGCCCGTACGCGAAACATGTTTACTCCTCCTGCAGAGTTTCGGAGCGAGTACGAGCCCTATCAAGTCCGCACTGGTCTGACGGTTTTCGCACGGGATCCACAGACGACGGTCAAAGTCTGGTCGGGTGAAGCTGGCTATCCCGGCGATGAGCACTACTTAGAGTTTCATAAGCAACTCTATCCGGGCCGGCACCGCTATTGGCGCATTTCACAGAACAAGGCCGATCTCGGTGCAAAGGCCCCGTATGACCCTTGGGTTGCTTTTGACAAAATCCACGCCCACGCAAAAGATCTCGTTGGGCTCGTTAAGTCAACCCTTGCGACGTACAAGGGCCAGGCAGGCAAGACTGGCACAGTCGTCGCCATGTATGACACAGAGCTTTTCGGACATTGGTGGTGGGAAGGGCCCGAGTTTCTCTACGAGTTCATGGTCGAGCTCCACAAGGACGGGCAAGTAGAGCCGATGTCAGGAAGCGACGTTCTGGCCAAGGCTCCAGCGACCCAAGTGATCGATCTTCCAGAGGGATCATGGGGCGAGGGTGGATATCACAGCGTCTGGCTTAACGAAGACAATTTCTGGACCTGGGAGAAGCTCTACCCGATTGAAAGGTCGTTTCTGGACCTGGTCGACAAGAGACCACAGGGCCTAGCCCATGAGATCACAGTGCAGTGCGGACGCGAGTTGCTGCTAGCCCAGGCCAGCGACTGGCAGTTCCTCATCTCCACTTGGGCTGCCCGCGACTATGCGGAGGCTAGGATTCAGGATCATATCGACCGGTTCGATCGCTTGGAAAAAATGGCAGAGGCAGCCTTAGGGGGCGAAGAGCTGACCCACGAAGACCTCCGGTTCTTGCGCGAATGCCAGGAGAAAGACGCGCCGTTCCCTGATCTGAGCCTCGACACTTGGCGGACATCTCTCAGCGAGGCCGTCCCATGGCATTGAGGGGCCCATTTTTGCTCCGCAGCTCGACCGAAGCGGCGAAAACTTGTGTCTTACTCCATATGGGACATTCGCGCCCCAAGGCCGCACTTGTCATTGCGGCATTCACACTTTTTGGTTGCCAACCAAAGAGTGACACGATTTACAGCAAGGCGGAAAGCTCCGAGGGCGGTTCGCCGACAAATGGGGCAGGAGACAAAAATGGTGACGGGTCGGGCTCAAACGAGGGTCCTTCCAAGCCAACTGGCCCTAAGAAGCCGTTTACGGATATCACCATCCCAGAGAAGATGCTGAGTATTCCAAAGCCTGGTACAGGCGGTTATTCAACATCAAGCCATGAGTTAGGCAAGTTAGGCGAAAAAATTGATGCGGCCCTGGATAATCAGCGGCAATCTTGGGGCGAAGCGAACACAGTGTTCGAAGTGGGAGGCGCAAAACTCATGGCAAAATCCGACCTAAAAATCATGGACTCTAAGCGTTGGAAGATTGAATTCTTCACGTCAGAAACCAAAGGCTCGATAAATCGCATGTATTCCGACGGGAACAAACGAGCCATGCTCTTTGCTGAAAAGTGGTCGACCCTTCCATCCTCGCCCCAGCCGACAATATCATCAGAAAAACTCTTGGCCAGGTGGCCGATGGAGTTCACTAGGCTGATGTTCAGTAAGTACCAGAACGGCACGCCAGTCTGGGGCAAGCTGTTCGCAAGCCTGGAAGACGGGACAGGTGGATTCTCGGCGAAAGTTGAGTCAAGTACCCAAAAAGTCGTGGACGGTGACCGGAAAATTTACCGGGTTCTAGCAAACTCGAAGGACGGTAGCAGGCAACTCGAATTCGTTGTCGATGGTGACACTTTTTATCCACTGACCATCCGCTCTATCGTCAAGACCGGGAGCGGATCCGTCGATAAACTCTTGTGGACCTGTGTTTGGAAGACCGGAGGGCACTTCCAAGCCAAAGATTTTGTCATTCCTCAGGGGCCGGGACCTCAATAATCTTCGGCGGATTTGATCGTCTCTACGAACTGAGGGTTACTATGAAAGGTCCTTTCTTCGTTTTGGCCACCGTGACATCGGCCGCCACATTCGCTCAATACACTGTCAATAAGGTCAAGACACTGGATCAGTTCCACTTGACGGCCGCCGCGACTTCTCCGGTCGGATCGCTTGTTGCGTTCGCGACTGAGGACAATACAGTCCGAGTTTTTGACGCGGCGACCTGCTCGACCCGGTTTCAATTGTCTGGCCATCCTCAGCGGATCGGTTCGGTCGCCTTCAACAAGTCCGGAACCGCCCTGGCGACAGGGGACGATAGCGCAAGGATTTATCTTTGGAATCCAAAGACCGGTCAAAAAATCCGAGAGTTTCCCCGCGACAAGGGGCACACAAAGGGGATCATAGGGATCGCCTTTAGTTCCGACGGAAGCCGCATGGCGACTGTTGGGAACGATGACGTGATCAAGGTTTGGAAGACCTCGGGTGGGAACCCCATCGGCACTATCCTGGGCAAGGGCGCAAACCTCTACGGAGTGGCCTTCACCAAATCCGGCGGCATCCTGACAGGCACTCTCGCGGATGGGCTGCGCTTGTACAGCGGCACCACCTTTCAATTGGTTTCGACAATGGCAGTAGCTGGCGGCCAAGGGGTGAACAACATAACCGCCAATGGAGACGGTTCAGTAGCTCTCACTGCTGGGCGAGATGGCAAACTCACGATGTTCAGCGTTCCAACCCGAAAGAAAGTCGGATCTTTTGCTGGACATAACGACTGGGTCATCAACGCAGCCATGTCACCAAATGGCAAGGTTGGGGCAAGTGCGTCGGTCGACAGGACTGTCTCGTTCTGGAGCCTGACAAACGGCAAGAAACTTGGTGTCATCAACGACTGCTCCCCAGTTGGATCTCCAATAGGGTTCACCGGCGATGGAAAGTACTTCATTGCCACGTCGATGTCGGACGGACTCACAGTGTTCAAAGTCTCTCCAAGCCAAGGCGGATCGTCTAAGCCGTCACTTGGTTCGGCCAAATCTAAGTCACCCCGCCGCAAAAAATGACCCTTTGGACGCCCTCGAGTCCTTCTCGAGGGCGTCATCTTGCCCAGGGCCCGTCTCTCAATCTTGAGGGCTCGATCAGTTTTTCAACGTAACGGGCCAGAACGTCGTACTCGACGTTGACTTTGTCGCCTGGCGCGAGGCTCCCCAGCGATGTGGCCTGGAAAGTGTGCGGGACGATCCAAGCAGAGAACTCGTGCTCTAAAGGTTCCACCACAGTCAGACTCACACCTTGGATAGTTATGGAGCCTTTGTCTATCAGGTACCTTTTTTCAGGCACGTGGAAGCGAAACTCGTGGGACATGCCCTTACTTTCAATTGCTCGCACCAACCCGACTCCATCGACGTGCCCAGACACTATGTGCCCACCAAACCGGTCTTCCAGCCTCATAGCCCGTTCCAGGTTCACGAGACGGCCGACGCGAAGGGTCGCAAACGCAGTCATATCCCATGTTTCAGGGCTCAAATCAAACGCTAACCCAGGTTCGGTGTACCCTACCAGGGTCAAGCAGCAGCCGTCTACAGACACAGATTCGCCAAGCTGCCATGGTTCATGGGGCCATTCTTGCGGGTCATGCACCACCAACCGACAACTAGAGACCTCCAATACCCGTCCCAGTCCCTGAATGATCCCCGTGAACATACATGTAGTTTACGCCTACGACCCTGTACCAATCACCAAGTTATTGAGTTGAACCGGTATTTCCTCTGTCTGGGATTGGCAAGACCCTCCGAAGATCCAATTGAAATGGCAGTGAACAAGGGACTAGGACACAGGCAATTCCTCCGACAAACGAACACAATTCGTATCGACCCGAGGGTCATTCTTGCGAGCCAGCTACTTGAAATGAACCAAGTCGAGCTGGGCCAGGCTCTTGAGACTGAGTTATCAGAGAACCCTGCGCTAGAGCGGATCGACGCGCAGGACGCTGCACCGACAATCGAAGAAATTCTGTCTGCGATCGCCCCGTGCGAGCTCACACCGGGCGGTGGCTGCAATGAACTGCACCGTTCCCTTCCCAGGGACTCTGGCGTCGAAACTGATTGGGTCGATTTCACTCCTTCGAACGATTCGTTGTGGGACAGATTGTCGGCGCAGCTCCTAGGGGCCATCGACCACAAGCTGTGTGAATATCTGGTCGGCAGTATTAATGAACGAGGATATCTGACTTGTAACCGTGAAGAAATCGCGCTCGCCTGCTCGGTGTCACTTGAGGAGGCGGAAGAAGCTATCGCGCTTCTCAAGACCTGTGAACCGGCAGGCATTGGGGCACACGACCTTCGAGAGTGCCTGGAGTTACAACTCAGAGACGCGGCGACGCCTGCGGAACGACTCGCCCGAAAGATCCTTCGGGATGACTTCGAAGCACTTGTCAAGAAAGACGCCCGGCCACTTCGAAGAAAGTACAAAGTGCCAATCGATTTGGTTGAGGAAGCGTTTTTTGTGGTCTCCAGCCTTAATCCTTTTCCTGGCGAAGACTTTCGCGCTGAGACATCCAGCGTCCAAGAGCGAAGCTGTGCCGCACAAGCCGACCTCGTCATCAAGCGAGACGAGCAAGGTTGGGTCGTCGAAGTCCAAGGCCCATCCGTCCTGAATCTGCGAGTAGACCGGGGCTACGAGGCCCGCAATCGTGAACTCTTACGAGACCGAAGTGCCAACCGAGACGAAAAGCGGCACATCACCGAGTATGTGGATCGGGCGAACCGGTTTCTCGATGCCGTTTCTCAGCGTCGCCGGCTTTTGGCAAACATCGGCCGATATCTGGTCGGGCGGCAGAGCGGGTTCGTCGCGACAGGTGACTATCAATTCCTGATTCCCTTGACAAGGAGCCAGATGGCTGCGGATCTCGGCGCACACGAAAGCACAGTCAGTCGCGCCACGAGCGGAAAGTTCATCCAAATCGCAACCGGCGAAGTTGTGTCGTTCGACATATTCTTTAAGCCAGCCCTTCGCATCCAAAAAATGATCGAGGACATTCTGACCACAGAAAACCCCGACAATCCCCTTAGTGACGAGTCGATTTCCCGAATTCTGGAGTCCCAAGGAATCAAGGTCGCCAGGAGGACTGTCAACAAGTACCGAGACAAGAACAAGCTTCTTTCCAGCCGCCGTCGCCGCTCAGCCTAGAGTCTCGCAGATTGCTACCTTGGCCAGGCTATCATGAGCCATGGACAATGGTGAAGATGTAGTCGCGCCGCCGATTTCCGGTCAAGGACCGCACCCGTGGGCTTGGATCGTCCTCGCCACATTGTTCATCGTCATTATTGGGTCGCAGCTTTCTGACTACCTAAGGCCACAAAGCCAAGGCTATTCGTCGGCACAAGCTGAAATCACACTCAAACAATATTTCACCTCAAAGCAGTTTCTCACTAAGGCTGGTGAGAAGGCCTCTGTGGGAGCCAGAAAGGATATCGACAGAAGTTTGCGGACTGTCTATGACGAGGCCAAGAAACATTCATCGAGCCCTGAGGCGGCCAGTGTCGTTTTGGTCACAGGCCACGAGCTTGGGTTGCCAGTGGACGTTGAGTCCTTACGCACTCTGTCGAAAAGTGCAAAAAGCCGGGACCGGGCCTTGGGCAAGATCTACTCCTCCGACACTTTGTCGATGGAAAGTGCAAAGGCACTCAAAAAGGACTTGCCAGAGACTTTTTTCGGCAAGGCTGCATACTCCCATGCCCTTGAACGTGCCGGGGACAAGAATGCCCGCGAGAACTTAATCACTTCGACCGATGTGGCGGCCTATTTCGGATTCATTATTTTGGCGGTCTTGTCGGTCGCTGGCGGCGTGGTCGTATGGATCGCCTTCGCGGTTTGGAAGTCGACTGGCGGGCTGACTCCAGCGGGGTCGCCAGTTTCTGACGCAAGTCGTGCAGACAAAGACCGTTTTGCCTTGCGGATGGCCGTGTTCCTTGTCGGGCTTCTGCTCATTCCTGGAACTGTGGCAGCTCTCTTTCGAGGATCACTCGTCAAAGGTGCTGCTGCGTTCATAGGCGAACTTGTGTTCATTGCAGGTTTTCTCTACTTTTTGGCCCTTCCAGTTTTGGGGCGTCCCGACCCCCTCAAAAAACTGATTGGAGATGTGTCGAAAACTCCACGTCTCGTCTTTTTCGGATTCTGTGGGTTTCTTGCGAACCTCCCGGTCCTCATCGTCCTGCTCCTGATAATGAACTTCGTCTCCCCGGGGGGGCGTGCGTCCCATCCCATTGGAGAACAAATTGGCTCAGGCGTATCTCCGTTGACTCTCTTAATGTTTTGGCTCTTGGCTGGCATCCTTGCCCCATTTATGGAAGAGCTGACATTCCGTGGGCTCTTGTTTCCGGCCCTGACAAAGTTTGTGTCTCCAATCGCCTCAGTGTTCATCTCAGGCTTCCTTTTTGGGGCGATTCATCCTCAGGGACCTCTTCTCTGGCTCAGCCTAGGTGCAATTGGCGCCATGGGCGCCTATCTCACGCACCTCACAAAATCTCTGGTTCCAGCCATGGTTATGCACTGCATCCATAATTCTGCGATCCTCGCCTTGTCCGTCGTCATGCTGTACTGATGCGCCACTATCTGGATCATGCCGCAACCACTCCGCTGCTCCCAGAATCGCGGGAAGCGATGCTTCCGTGGCTTGGCCCGGTGGCCAACGCTTCGTCCCTCCATTCCGAGGGCCGGGCCGCACGAGCAGCTGTAGACTCCGCTCGCCAAGCCATAGCCGAATGCATTGGGTGCCTGTTTGGAGAGATCGTGTTCACTTCAAGCGGGACCGAAGCCGCCAACCTGGCCCTCATCGGCTCGGCTCTTGCCAATTCAAACCCTGGTCGAAACAGAATACTCGTTGGGGCGACAGAGCATCACTGTGTGCTCCACTGCACGCCACTCTTGCAGCGGCTCGGATATCTGGTGGATGAGGTTCCGGCAGACAGAGAGAGCCGAATTGTTCCTGGCGCCCTTTGCGAGCTACTTGGCGACGACGTGCTCCTAGTTTCGGTCATGCAAGCCAACAACGAGACAGGCGCAGTCAACGAAACAAGAGAGCTTGCTGCCATGGCTGCTTCCTCTGGGGCCCTGTTCCACTCAGATGCCGTCCAGACGTTTCCCCAGCGATTTGTCTTTGCGGGAGACCTCGTATCGATGTCGTCTCACAAGACATATGGGCCTGCAGGCGTTGGCGCCCTTTACATCCGGGCAGGAACAAAAATCAGCCCAGTAAGTCTTGGGGGAGGGCAGGAGCGCGACATGAGGGCAGGCACAGAGAACGTTGCCGCACTTGTAGGGTTTGCCCACGCGGCCAACCACTTTCGCAATAATGATTTTGGATCAGAAATGCGGGCCGCTCGCGATGCTCTTGCCGCAGAGCTATTGCTCCATGGCTTTGAAGCCACAGTACGTCATGGCCCAATTCTTCCAGGACACTTTCACTGTCGATGTCCAGGGATCGATTCGGAAAGGATGCTCATTCGACTTGACCGGGCAGGCGTAAGTGCGAGCAGCGGGGCGGCGTGCAGCAGTGGGAGTCTAGAACCAAGCCACGTCCTGCTTGCTTGCGGTTACACGCCGAAGGAAGCCCGAGAGGGCCTAAGGTTCTCCTTTGGTAAGGACGCAACAGTCGAAGCAGCACTTGATGCAGCTCGACTTGTGATCGATGTGGCCGAACGCATAAAGCGCGGGCGCCACTAGCCTCGAAGACATTGGTTAACGAAATTCGCGACAATGGTCTCTCCGCCAACCGTCAAGATAGATTCTGGGTGGAACTGGACACCCTCGACCGGCAAGCAGTGGTGCCGGATTCCCATGATTTCGCCGTCATCAAGGCTCCTGGACGTGACGGTGAAGCCCGATGGAACGCGGCCGCTCTCGATCGACAAGGAGTGGTACCTAGCGACAGTCATCGGGTTTTCCAGCCCTGCAAACAGACCCTGTCCATCGTGCTCGATTTGACTTGATTTTCCGTGCATCACTCGGCTCGAACGTCCTACCGATCCGCCAGGAAGCAATCCAAGAGCTTGATGACCAAGGCAGACACCAAACAGTGGCGTGCCTACGAGCGGGCCAGAAGTCGCTGCGACAGTGACATCGAGACAGACGCCCGAATCCGTTGGTCGACAAGGGCCAGGTGAGAGCAGAACTCCTAATGGCGACAGAGAAACTATTTCGTCCAACGATATCTCGTCGTTTCGCCTAACCATTGAGTCTCCACCGAACTGTCCGATGTATTGAACAAGGTTATATGTAAAACTATCGTAGTTGTCGATGACAAGGATCATCAGCAGTAGCGGACTTGGCGCTGGGCGTTTTCATGGTCCGGATTGATGGCCAAAATCTTATGGAATTCGGCGCAGGCCTCGTCCTGGTTTCCCAACATCATGTTCGTCATCGCTAGGTCATTGAGAACGTCGATGTTGTCAGGGTGCTGCTCGGCCAGCAACCTGAGATCGTCTAGAGAGCCGTCGAAATCTCCTTCAAAACCTTTGATCAGGGCCATCTGCCATCGAGCGTTGACATGGTCTGGTATGGCATTCAAGGTGACTTGAAGATACATACGGGCTTCACCATACTTCCCTTCGCAGCGCAGGCTGAACCCGCGGTTGTATGCCTCTTCCGGTTCCATAGGGACTTGCGCGTGCAACTATGTTACCGCAATCGCGCAAAAGCCTCTATGCAATAAACATTAGATATCTCTAAGCCGTTCCTGGTTCTAACCTGGGCGGGATTGCCGTGCCCTTGGTGTCTGTTTCCTCAATAACAGGCGGCACAGACGAATTGTCGTTTCGCTTAGTATCCATTGGAGGCAAAGTTTCGCCAGCCATGATCGCCAAGAATTCCTCGCGGTTTAGAGTCTCTCTTTCGAGCAGGGCTTTGACCACATCGTCCATCTTGTCCCGATTCTGAGACAGGATGTCCTCTGCCCGCTGCTTGGCCGCGTCCACCAAGTGGCGGACCTCCTCGTCAATCAGCTTGGCCACATCTTCAGAATAGTCCCTGTCCTCTGAGAAATCACGCCCAAGGAACGGGTTCCGAGTCCGGTGGCCGATAGCCAACGTCCCAAGCTTGTCGCTCATTCCGTATTCACAGACCATCGCCCGGGCAATCCTGGTGACTCGTTGAAGATCGCCATACGCACCGGTAAACCTTTCCCCAAAAACGATTTCTTCGGCGACAAGGCCGCCGAGCGACATTGCGATATCGTCCATCAGCTCCGTTCTGCTGACACTGTTTTTCTCTATGTCAGGCAACGACCATGTGATTCCGAGTGCCATTCCTCGCGGCAAAATCGTCACTTTGTGGATGGGGTCGCAGTGTTCGAGTGTCTCGCCGACAATAGCGTGTCCTGCTTCGTGGTAGGCGACCATGAGCCGGTCTTTCTCAATAAGCTGCTTACTTCTACGGGCCGGTCCGACCATGACGCGGTCCAACGATTCTTCGATTTCGTCCATCGACACTTTTGTCTTGTTGTGCCGTGCCGCTAAGAGAGCAGCTTCGTTGAGTGCGTTGGCCAGGTCTGCTCCGGTAAACCCGGGCGAACGTTTGGCGACAATTGCTAGATCGACATCGTTCTCAAAAGGCTTGCCCTTTGAGTGGATCTTGAGGATCGCCTCCCTGCCTTTGGCGTCAGGTGCGTCGACAACGATCTGTCGGTCAAACCGGCCTGGCCGCAAGAGGGCCGGATCAAGAACGTCCGGACGGTTAGTGGCAGCAATCAGGATGACGCCTGTGTTCGGGTCGAATCCGTCCATCTCGACAAGGAGTTGGTTGAGGGTCTGCTCTCGTTCGTCGTGGCCGCCACCCAGCCCTGCACCTCGCTGGCGCCCAACGGCGTCGATTTCGTCTACGAATATCAAGCAAGGACGGTGCGCCTTCGCTGTTTCAAACAGGTCCCGGACCCTTGCCGCCCCGACACCGACAAACATTTCGACGAAATCAGAGCCGCTGATATGGAAGAACGGGACGCCTGCTTCGCCAGCGATCGCTCTGGCCAAATGGGTCTTACCGACCCCGGGAGGCCCTGTCAACAGGATCCCCTTGGGAATCTTAGCTCCTAGAGCGACATACTTTTTCGTGTTTTTGAGAAAGTCGACAATCTCGTAGAGTTCGGCCTTGGCCTCTTCAATGCCTGCGACGTCTTCGAACGTCACTTTGGGCCCATGCTCGCCAGCCCTTCGCGCCCGGCTCCGACCGAAATTCATGGCTTGGTTCCCGCCTGCTTGAGCGGCCCGGCTGATGAACAGCCAAAACGCAACCATCACAATGATGGGCAGTAAAATTGTGCCGACTGCCTGCACAATGATCGAAGCTGGTGGCGCAGTTTCCGACGTGACCGCGATGCCTTTGTTCGTCCACTCTTTCCGCTGGTCCAGCGCTCCCGGACTATTAGGCTCGCCATAGTTCGAAATAGAAAATTTGTCGCCGTTTTTGAGTTCGCCGACTAGGTCGTTGCCTTGCCATCGAATCGTGGACACGTTGTCCGTGTTGACCTCTTTTGTGAATTGCACTGAATTCAGCTTCCGTGGCGGTTTTGACACCAAGAGGTTACCGTTCGGCCCATTAATGGCCTGGAACAGGACGAGCAACACCATAAAGGCGATGACTCCCACGACTAGAATTCTTGCGTTATTTTTGCTCAATACGTCTCCAAGGCTGGTCTCGCCCCTCTGGTGTATTTACGTCTCACAGGCTACCGACGTTCCTCAGCGATGAGGCCGTAGGCTCAGGCACAGTCCTACAATTGAATTGTCGGTCCATTTAACCCGGTCCGCAATACAGACGTTAGGAACCCAAACTGGCCCGACAAAGTCGTAGACGATGGGCAACCCGGCTTTTCCGGCTTGCGTCAGCTTCTGGCCCTTGAGCAATTGAGGCACGGTTTTGGATTTGCTTTGCCCTGCGGCGACAAGTCTGTCCGTCGCCTGGTACGACTGGATCCAAAGCCCGCCCACCACTTTGTCACGGTCAATGAGAGATTCTATGGAGCCCTTTGGGGGAAACGACGTTGTTGGACTTTGCGCTTCGGTGACCTCCAAGATCCACGGCCAAGATCCTCCGCCCAGGCGTCCCGGAACGTCTAGTGGCTGCCTTTGGATCGCCAAGGAACCCAGCTGACGGACATGAATGACACCAGGGGTCCACTCGACAACAACTTCGCCACCCAAAAGCGTCAGACTTCCCCGGTCGTTGCGAAACCCAGACCACAGGGCTTGAACCGCGTGGAAATCCATAGTGGCATCGAGACCTTTTGCCAGTAACCGCAGTCCTCTCACGACCAAGACTCTTGGTCCATGAAGGAACCTGGTCCTATCCAAAATGACCTCGCGGTCTAAGGTTAGAAACGTCCAGGTTGAGTGTGGATGCTCGCTCGCTTCAAGGTGGGCGGCTGCCATGGAGTCAAGAAACTCGTCCTCGTCCTCGGCTAACTGGCTCAACCTGGATATGGAGTCTCTAACTTTGGGGTTTAGCTGAACTAGTTCCGGCAGTACGAGTTGCCTGACTCTGGCCCTAGGGAATGACATGTCGACGTTGCATGGGTCGTCGTGAAACCATAG
>JAEURO010000070.1 GCA_016788345.1 Chthonomonadaceae bacterium | reverse complement strand
GTCAGAGCGGTGCATGCGTGCAGTAGTTAAGAACCCAGTCCAGTTTGCGGCAGGTACGTTGCGGCAACTTGGCTTGGGGCAACGGGTCGAAGCTCTCTTTGCCGATACGTCCCAGAAGAACGCCCGAGGCGGGGCCGTACCGCTCCTTCTCAGCATCACATGCAAGTCCATGGGAATGGACTTGCTGTTCCCTCCGGACGTGTCGGGTTGGAAATCTGGAGATGCGTGGATATCGTCGGCGACAATGGTTGAACGCATGAAGTGGTCAGATATTTTGTTCGGCCGGTTCGTCGCAGGCAAGGCTAGCAAAGCCGCGCCTGCTTCAAGGACGTTAAACTATCCTGTCTTCTCACTAGTCAAGGATACGCCCTCACCAAGAGGGCTTGTCGATCGGCTAGTCGTCCTTTTCGACGCCCCGCTCTCTGGTTCAAAAAAGGACAAGCTGTACCAAGCTGCCGACGATGCGACTGGTGGCACGCTCACTGAGGATAACGCCAACATGGCTGCGGCAGCTGTCGCTCGGTTGATTTTCGGTTCCCCTGAGTTTCAGTTCTGCTGAGCCTGAATTTTCAACGGTGAAAGGTTCAAAAACCTGGCAATTTCGCCGATGATTCAGTTGGTCCTCGTCATATGAGCAACTTGCTGAAACAAGCCTACAAGAACTCCGGTCGGCACAGGGCTCCGGCTAAGAACGTCGATTTGCTTCTCAAGGAGGCCCTCGATCTCCACGGCGCAGGTCAGTTTTCAGAAGCCGCCCAAATCTACGGGCAGGTGCTGGATGTTGACCCTGAAAATTTTGACGCACTGCACTTGCTGTCATTGGCCGCCCACCAGACCGGCGACGGCCCAGGTGCTTTAGCGATGATCGACAGGGCGATAGCGATCAACCCCAACGTCGCAGACGCCCACTCGAACAGGAGTTCCATCTTAATGGACTTGGACCGTTTCAAAGACGCGCACGAGAGCTGCCAACGGGCCGTCGAGCTCAATCCAGACCATCCGGACGCTCTTTACAACGGTGGGAACGCTCTCGCAAAACTCAAGAAGCACGCAGACGCTGCAGCGTGGTACAGGGAGTCACTCAAGCGACGGCCCGGATTCGTCGCCTGCCTATCCAACTTGGGATCCGAATTGATCGACTTGAATAGATTCGATGAGGCGCGTCAAGTCATTGAGCAGGCCCTCTCCTTGGATCCTGGCCATGCAAAAGCCTTGCTCAACAGTGGTGTGCTCTCTTTGCGGTCTGGAGACCGCGAGACGGCCAGGAACTCGTTCACAAAGGCGATGGAGGCCGACCCAGGTTATGCCCTTGCGCTGGCGAACATCGCCAACCTCGACTTTGAGTGCGGGCGAATCGCAGAAGCCATGCGTCTCTCCGAGTCCGCTTTGTCCATCAAGTCTGACCTTGGTTCGGGGCACAACTCACTCGGCAACTGTCACCGAGCGTCTGGACATCCCCAGAGTGCGGTCAAGTCGTTTCGAGATGCGGTACGTTATGCGCCAGATTCAGCAGAAATCCACTCCAATCTCCTCTTGGCGATGCTCGCAGACTCGGCCTCTAGCCTGGACGACATACTGAACGAATCGCTTAAGTATTCGGTGGCGCACGCTCCTTTATCGAAACATGCTGGGCGCACAAACCGACCTCTTAAGCGCATTGGGCTCGTGTCAGGAGACCTACGGACGCACCCGGTCGGCTTCTTTGTTGAGAAGCTTCTTCGAGGGCTGAGAGGAATCGAGGTCTTTGCATATGGTGGGCCCGTCGGAGAAGACAAGCAGGCTAAAAAGCTCAAGGGGCTCGTTACTGCGTGGAACGAAATCAGCCACCTGGCGGACGAAGAAGCAGCTTCATTAATCAGAACCCACGAAATTGATGTCTTGGTCGACCTCTCTGGGCACACTTCGGGAGGCCGGTTAGGAGTGTTCGCGCTCCGTCCTGCTCCCGTCCAGGTCACTTGGTTAGGCTACTCTGGCACCACTGGACTCAGCCAATTTGACGCTCTCATCGGCGATTCGGTTGTGACACCAAGAAATGACGAGGACTTCTATTCAGAACCAATCGTCAGGCTCGCTCATGGGTTTGCCCCTTTGCTTGAGTTAGAGGACTCGCCCGATATCCGGGAAACACCCGCAATTCAAAACGGATTTGTCACGTTTGGGTCGTTTAATTCTACGACGAAGTTCAATGACGAGGTCATCGCAGCTTGGAGCCAGGTTTTGAACCAGGTTCCAGGTTCAAAAATGATCTTAAAGAACCTGTACTTTGCGGACACTCAGGTGCGTGACAGGGTAGCTGGGGCCTTCGCCTCGAATGGTATTGGGTTAGAGAAGCTTGCTTTTCGTGGGCAGTCGTCACGAGCCGCCCATTTTGAGGCGTTTGAAGACGTCGATATTCATCTGGACACTTTCCCTTACTCAGGGGCGACGACGACAGCCGATTGCTTGTGGATGGGCGTTCCTGTCGTAACATTGAGTGGCGACAGGTATGCCGGAAGGATGTCCGAGTCGTTCTTGCGAGCCACCGGACTGGACGGACTTGTGGCTGGATCGATCGGGGAATTCGTGCAGATCAGTAAAAATTTGGCTTCAGACGTAGACAGCTTAAACCAGCTCAGGTTGTCGACCCGTGACCGTGTGAGGACGTCCAAGCTTTTCGATGAGAACCTTTTTGCAGATGACTTCATGTCAGTTTTGAACAGCGTTTGGAGTCAAAGTGAGGTTGTCGCTGCATGACCCTTGGGGTTGTGGCCGAGCCGTTGTTCCAAAAGGGCCTGGCAGAATACCAAGCACGAGATTTTGACGCAGCCAAGCAGACCTTGAGCCAGGCTGTGGACTCTGACCCAAACGATTCTGAGTCTAGGCATGTGCTCGCTCTCTGCTTAGGAGCGTTAGGGGAGCTGACTGAGGCCGTAGTCCACTTAAGTCTTGTCACGTCAGCTCAGCCGCAAAACGCAGAGGCATGGACAAATTGCGGGTCCTTGCTCAGAGACCTTGGTCGGTTCGAAGAAGCTAGGTCTTGCCAAGAAAAAGCCATCGGGATCGACCCAGAAAATGGGACGGCCTGGAACAACATGGGCACGGTGCTCTTTGATATGGGGCTTAAAGACCAGGGAACATTGGCCTTTGAGGCTTCGATCAAGGTCAAGCCAGACTATGGCGCTGCTTATGCAAACTTGTCCTTGGCCAAGTACGAGGCTGGGAAAGTGGGCGAGGCACGGCAGTTGGCGCGAACAGCTATCGCCCTTGACCCCGGATTAGCTGAGTCGCACAACCGATTGTCCTTTTGCCTTTCAGCAGCCGGGGACGTCGAGGGCTCACTGGCGGCAATGAAGAGTGCGTCCAAGGCAGAACCAACGAGCCTGGCCCACTCTAGTAACTTGATGCTCAGGGCCCTGTCCAGCGACAAAGTAGATGCTTACGGTGTTCGTGACTACGCTGAAGCTTGGGGGCGGCTTCGGGAATCGAGGGCGGCCCGCGAATCATGGACCCCATCTGTACGGAAATCAAAGCCAAGTAAGGACAAACCAGTGATCGGCTTTGTCTCAGGCGACTTCCATCGGCATCCTGTCGGATATTTCGTGACCCCCTTGATGGAGAACATCGATAAAGAGGTCACACTCGTGTGTTATTCGAGTTGCCTGGCTACAGACGATGTCACGGCCCGGATCAAGAACACCGTTTTTGCATACCATGAGATCCATAAGGCGCCCGCCGAGCAGGTGTGCGACCAAATCGAGGCGGACCAGGTCGACGTCCTAATTGACTTGTCCGGGCATACAGCCAACAATCGACTAGACGTCTTTGGCTTACGACCTGCAGGGCACCAAGTCACCTGGCTCGGTTACTCTGCAACGACTGGGCTGCCGCAAATGGACTCCATTGTATTGGATCCAATCTTGGCTCCAGAAGGCCATGAAGACAGGTACACCGAATCTGTGTTGAGGTTGCCCGGCACGTTTCTCTGCTACGAGCCTCCAGACTTTGATCCCGTTGGGCCAGAGGCAGGTGGGCCAGTCACTTTCGGTGTATTCAATAATCCCTCAAAGTATTCGGATTCGTGCTACCGCACTTGGTCCGAGGTTCTGAAGTCTTGCCCCGGGTCACGGTTGGTCATCAAGTACCATCGAATGGACGATTCCTGGGTAAAGAACCACATTCTTGGCCGCTTTGAGGATGAAGGGCTCTCTCCTGACAGAATCGAATTCTGGCCTTTTGTCAAGTCGGAAGACAATCTCGAGACCATATCCAGAATCCATGTCGCCCTTGACACTTTCCCTTATACTGGGGCCACCACGACTCTGGACTGTTTGGGGGCAGGTGTCCCAGTCATCACGCTCGAAGGAGACCGGTATGCGGCCCGCATGTCGGCGAGCCTCTTGACCGCATGTGGATTGGAGTCGTATGTGACTGAGACCAAGGACGAATATGTCGAGACGGCTCTCCGGCTGGCCGACGAGAGATCGCGAGGTAAGGCCCTTAGCCAGGACTTGCGAGCCAGGTTCCTAGAGTCTCGAATCTGCGACCCGGAACGTTTTGCCAAAGAGTTCTTAGCGACAGTCCTCTCTTGATCGCCAAGTGCAAACAAATAAGGGCCCTGGGAATGATCCCAGGGCCCTTGTCGTCGGTCGTTCGAGCGTCCTTAACCTCGAAGCAGTGAGAGCACCGAGTTTGGCGATGAGTTAGCTTGGGCCAACATCGCAAGGCCAGATTGCTGAATAATGTTCAACTTGGTGTAGTTGGTCATTTCTTCGGCTACGTCGGTGTCTTCGAGCGAGCTTGCGGTCGCGCTGAGGTTTTCCTTGGCGACGCCAAGGGCCCTCATATTCGACTCAAGCGTGTTCTTCATGAACGAGCCGATACCTCCGCGGCTGGACGAGACGCTATTGATCGCCGAATCCAGTTTATCGAGCGCGCTCGACGTTGAGGTCGTGATGTCCAAGCTTCCGAGACCCAGCGAACTTGCGCTGAACGACGAGAGGTTCAGGTCGGCTGTGTTTCCACCGTTACCACCGATTTGGAACGTGCTCGAGCCAGCAATGATTTGAACAGCCGAAGCTTTGTTGCCGGTCGCACTTGAACCGTTGACGGTCAGCTTGATCGAGTTGCCGCTTGTGTCCTTAAGAGTCAGACCCGTTCCGCTGCTAAAGGTGGCGGTCGCTACAGTTGCGGCGGCCGTGTCCTTATAGGTGACTGTTGCCCGGGCATCTTGGCCTGCCGCAGTCGACGAGGCGTTTGCACCCAAGATGACCGCTCCCGAACCTTCAGTGACATTGATCTTTTGGGTCGACCCGTAATCATTGGTCTTTAGGACAATGTTGTTGGAGGCAAAGGACGCGGTGACGCCCGTGGAGCCTGTAGCCGCATTGATCCTGTCGATGACAGACTGGACGGTGTCATTGGTCGTAGCTGCAAACGAGGTGCCGTTGATGCTAAACGTACCTGCCGCCGAGATGGCTTGGGTCTCACCGTTCGTATAGCTTGTCGCGCCAGTGACAGTGCCTTGAGCTGCGGTCTGAGTGACGTTGACATCCAATGTCCCATTCACGGTCATTTGGACGCCGCCCAAACTACCGCTGACAAAGACTGACTGAACGTTCTTGTCGTCTGCGACCGAACCGCGGGTGCCTGCACTACCATCAAGCAGCTTTTTGGTGCCGAACGAGGTGTTTGTGGCGATACGGTCGATCGAGGTCAGAATGTTGTTCAGCTGGGTCTGGTTGGCTTGCTTTTGATTGCTGTCCAGGGAGCTGTTGCCGTTTGCGACTGCAAGTGAACGAGCGTCGCGAAGCAGACGGCCGACTTCGTCAAGAGCCCCGTCGGCGGTCTTGGCGTAGTTCATGGCGTCTTGGTTGTTACTGAGAGCAGCAGCGATGCCACCAATCTGGGCTTTGTACCCTTGGACGGCGATCAATCCGGCTGGGTCGTCTGCGCCAGAGTTGATTCTGAGACCAGTCGAAAGTCGGGTCATCGACTTCGATTGCTCCGCACCCGTGTTGCTCAAGCTTCGAAAGGCCGTCATGGCCTGAATGTTAGTGTTAATGCGAAATGACATGTCTTCCTCCGTGAAGTTTTCGTTTCATGCGATAACTTGCGGACGTCAGTCGTCGACCTCCGTCCACAGTGTCTGTACCGTAGCTAACTGAGGAGTGACTTAGGGATAAATACTAGGGGTTTATGATACAAGTAGGAATACTAACCGTTGTTTTACGGGCTGATATGTTTACTAGCATGCCGGGCTTATGTCACTTGTTCGGCTGACTGCTTTAACTTGGCAAAACATTCAAAGGCAGAGTGACAGACAGAATGTAGGGTTCTTCGCCAACTGTCCAATGCCCGTAAGTGACTGCATAGAGAGACCCGTTTGGCAATATTGCCAGTCCTGGATAGGCACAGTCCGACCCTTCCTCGTTGTCCTTGAGCCGAACAAGGGCATCGCCGGGCCGATTGTTCATGAGATCTTCCCAGTGTCCGACCCACGCTACCCAGTCTCCTTTCCATGGGTCGTCGGGCGGCATGAAGCGATAAGACACAAACAGTCTGCCGTCCGGCAGATATACAGCAGTATGGCGGTCCCCGCACAGCCAGTTTGGCAAGGACCGAGGCAGTGACCATGCTCGACCTCCATCGTTTGACACCATCAACTGGGACGGGTGCTTTCGGCTGTTTTCCCTAAGTAGGAGGGCTATTGTGCGTCTCTCAGGGGACAAAATGGCGCCTGGTTCGCAGAGTTGGAGACTGGCATCGGCATAGATGGCCCTTGGAAAGCTCCAAGTTTTTCCAGCATCAAGGGTGTCAGTGCAATAGAGTGTAAACCTGGTCTCGCTTTCGGGCTCTGACCGGAAGAACCGGCCATCATCGTGGAAGTAGGCGGTGGCCCGGCCTTGACCGGACTTGACGAGGGACGACATAAGAACAATACCGCCCCACTCTCCAACAGCTTCCAAGTTCGTCCAGGTCACACCCTTGTCATCGCTCGTTGCTTGTCTTGCAGGATAGAGACCTGACCAAATGATGAGCCGACCCTGAAGCTCAAACAATGTCGGGGTTTCAAGGCTTGTTTCCCAGTTGGGAGGGGTCTTTATGCGGGGGCTCCAACTTTTTCCTGCGTCTGTCGACCTCCTGAGCACGATCGGTCCCTTCCCATGGCCCTTGGGGTAGGCCAAGAGCAAGGTTTTGCCACCGTCTAGGGAGAGTAGGCTTGTGTGGCCGAGGTACTGGCCGGGCTCATGGTCAATGACCTGTTGGAACTCTGAATGGGAATCGAGATCTACTCTTTTCGGGCCCGTTTGGTCCAGGATTGTAAGTACAAAGAGCAGCACACATTACAGATTACCGTTTGACCTTTTGTCTCCGGTTCATCTTCTAGCAAATGGGTAGGCCTCGTGGCTTCGCTTGACAAACTCCTCATACGCAAGGATTTGCGATCCAATCTCGTCTGGGTTTCTGCCAGCAAAGGCTAACGCCGCCCGTAGCTCACCTTCGGTCAGTGCCGGAAAGGCTCCTCGAATCTCGTCGACAGAGCCAGCTTGGCGATACTCTCGAACGATCTCCCATACTGTCACGTGCTTTCCTGCAATGTGGGCGACACCTTGACGATTGAGCTCTATGACTTGCGATTCGGCGTCAGCTTCATATGCGTCTCGAAAAACCTGAAGCCTAAACTCGACACCCTGCAATTCAGCTCCAAGCAACTCAGCCGCCTGCAACCTGGAAATGTGCCCGTGGTCGATGGCGATGAGCACGATCTCTTCAAAGATTTCGGGTCGCTCGCGTTTGAGCACGGCCAGAATGTCATCGATCCTGTCTGGTCGAGATTTAGATAGCTTTTCTAGCTGTGGGACAAGCCAATGTGAATGTTCAGCCATGTTGAGTCCGTGATCTCGGGTGCGAGGCCTTTCTCGCTGTCACGAACGTCGGTGTTCCGATGACTGCCCAGATGGTACCTTGGAGTTAGACGGTGACAGCCTCTAAAAAGGTCGTTTCGTCCTACTCAGGTCTATTATCGGGACTGTTTGGAAGCAGACTACTGTCGGTCAAAAAGTTTGCAATAGAATTGAAATATCTGTAGGGCTCGGCGAACCTTCCCTGGCAATGTCCACAGCCTGAAAACCACTCGACCTTAGATTGTGAGGCGTCGACGCAGTTTTGGGCACTGTCCTTTGGGACAACTTTGTCACTGTCTCCGAACAAGAGAAGCACTTGTTTTCCGGCGAGCTTTCTGAAGTGTTCAAGTAGGTCAACGTCCTTGGTGTTGTGTCCCAGAAACAGTCTTCCGAAAGAAGCTGCCGGAGACATTAGAGTGGCCAGAGGCCTTAATCCAGTCACATGCCAGAACCCACGTGCCGCCACATCGAGGTTGGCGTATGGCCCATCGGCGATAAGAGCGTCGGCCAAGTCTGGGTCATCGGCCATAGCCCTGACGGAAGCGGCGCCCCCCATACTACTACCCATCAGGACTATTCTGGCGCCAGGAGCCCGTTGTCGGGAATAGGCCACAGCTGCCCGGACATCCTTGGCTTCCTCTGTCCCAAATGTACACTTGCTCCGCTGGCTTCCGCCATGACAGCGAAAGTCGACAAAAAGGACCGAGCAGCCAAGACGCACGAGCCGGTCGGCATAGGGCGCAAACTCACTCTTGTTAGCAAGAAAGCCGTGCAAGCACACCAGGACGGTGTTAGTGCCACCCTCCACCCACCAGCCCGACAACTCGACGCCGTCTTCGGTCGTGAACCAGACGGACTCTTGTGGAGCACCTGTCTGCGCCGGGCTAAAGAAAGGGGGTATGCGGGGAGGGTAGACCGATAAGGCCGCAACAGCGACCAGGAAAACGACATAGGCGACGCCTACGGAACCAAAAACAATCAGAGCAATGAAGAGGAGTGGCAAAAACCCTATCTCCCTCAACGGGCTGGAAGAGACATGAGTTGCATGGGTCTCAAACAGTCGCCTCCAGGCGACGCCTACTCTCGGGGTCTAAACTAGAGACAGAGATTTCGTACTTGTTCCCATTGACGTCCATTAGAATCAAGAAGTCCGGGTCCATCCAGTTCGCGTTCTCCTGCAAACTCTGAGTGACGAGGTCTCTTGGGCCCCTGTCCGTGTCCACATGCCAATATGTCACTCCGAATTCTGACCGGATCTTGTGGATCCTCGTGACTTTTGAAGAAAGATAGCGTTTTCCAAGTTCAGCCTCAACAATAGACCGGTTATGCGATGATAGAGTGTCCAACGACTTGAACATGACGACCATTTTGTCATTTTCGTCGAGCAGGGCGAGATAGCCGCCAGGGTGGGAGGCAGGTGCCGCCCACACCGGTCTGACCTGAAGGATGCTTCTGTCCTTGAGTGTGGCCCTCAGGCGACCTTCGGGCTCGTAGAACAGGTGTATGTCAACCGTTTGGTTAGCGATTTGTTCGATCATGATATCAATGCCTTCTTCATAAGGTACATGCCGGGCCTCCGTTCGAAGCCCATGGCGTCGTTGATGGCAAGCATGTGTCGGTTTGTGCTGTCGTTGTGGGTCATGACCTTGGTCCGACCAAGCTTTCGAACATAGTCGATTCCTGCCCACTTGAGGGTCTTTCCGAGGTTACGGCCGCGATGTGGCCTTCGTACACCAGTGAAGTCGGTAGTGGCGTCGGCTGTTTGGCTCCCGTCCAAAGGGCCAATCGTATGGACGCCCGCCCATTCTTTTCCGCGCATGGCTACAAACACCCCCTCTGGACGGAACCAGGCGGCGTTGACGACATCCCGGAGGAAATCATTATATGAAATCCCTCCCAGTGTCTGGGTCGCTGGTTCATCGAGGTCACACTCGGATATTATCTCGTAGAGCCTCCTCTTGCTGTCTTCGTTCCATCCGGCATCAGCAAGGCTCTGGATCTTATATCCGGCGTGCTCGGCTTCTGTCCTGAGCTGACTTCCCCCACGCATATCCACCTTTGAGATATTAAGGACTGACTCAAAGATGTGCCTTTCCAGAACATATCCCCTCGATTCGGCGAAACCCCGGCTATGCGGGCAGCTTTCGTGGGCAAAAGCGACAATGTGGGTCGCCGAATGCCCTCGTGCAAAGTCTTCGCCAAGTTTCAAGAGTCCTGATCCAACACCACAACGGCAATTCTCAGGGCGGACATACAAGTTAAGGAAGAACAAGCCCTGTGTCATCGCGGCCCGGCGTCTGACATGGGCAGTGCCAATGATGCCGTCCGATTCGAATGCCACCAAGCGAGAACGGGGGTCATTTTCGTCCCATTCTCGGTACAACCTGACAAACTCTCCCACCTCGATGGGTTCGCTGTCGTAAACGCCAACAATATCTACGATCTCTTGTGCGTCAGTCGGAATGGACGCCTCGCGCACCGACCAATTGGTTAGGGCATGCAATTGCTTGACTTGTGTCATATCCCCACCATTTGGTTGATCGCTGACTGCTTTTGCACAAGTTTGTAGAAGACCCCCTGTTTGGCCATGAGCTCTTCATGTGTGCCTGTCTCGCTGACCTCTCCTCGTTCCAATACGATGAGCCGGTCTGCGTTCCTCAGGGTCGAGAGCCTGTGGGCGATGGCAAAAGTCGTCCTTCCGCTCACAAGTCGCTGGATCGCCTGTTGAATCTGTTGCTCAGTTTCGACATCCACACTGGAGGTCGCTTCGTCTAAGATCAATATCCTAGGATCGTGAAGAATTGCCCGGGCAATAGAGATCCTTTGGCGTTCGCCACCAGAAAGCTTCGCGCCCCGCTCACCAACAATAGTGTCGTAGCCCTCTGACTTCGCCAAAATAAAGTCGTTGGCGTTGGCGGCTGTCGCAGCCTCGATGATGTCGTTGAGGGAGGCTCCAGGGTTTCCATAGGCGATGTTTTCGGCGATTGTCCCAGCAAACAGGAACGGCTCTTGAAGCACGATTCCGATCTGTTTTCGATAATCAGCGAGATCCAGGTCGCGGTAATCGATCCCATCGATCAAGATTGTTCCAGTGTCCGGCTCATAAAACCGCGAGATGAGGTTGATAGTGGTCGACTTTCCTGCGCCAGAGTGCCCGACGAGGCCGATCATCTCGCCTGGTGCGACCTGGAACGACACACCTTTAATGACAGGGTTGGACTTGTCATATCCAAATCGGACGTTGGAAAACTCGACAGACCCTTTGACACTGACCTTTTGCCCTTCCGTGGGCTCTGGAGTCATGTCGAGCACCTCGAAAACTCGCTCCGCACCGGCCATGGCTCGGCTAAACCAGTTGTTGACTTGTGCGAACCATTGCATCGGTCCGTAGACCAGGCCCAAGAACGAGTTCATCATCACGAACTGTCCTAGAGTCAGCTTTCCAGACATGACGAACGATCCTCCGAGGCCCCACAAAATCAGGGTTCCAAGTACGACGCAAAACACCATGAGGCCGTATTGAGATTGCCAAGTCTGCTCGCTGAGCATGGCCGCGTCCCTCCATTCGTGGTTTCTTGTCACGAACTTCTTGTACTCGTCGTTTTCCTTCACGAAGGCTTTGACGACCCTGATTCCACTCAGGGACTCGTTCAGGTGCATGTGGAGCCTCGCCATCTTTTGGCTGACCCTGTGAAACATGTTCCCAAGCGGCTTCCATATCCGCATGCTCAAGAAGAGCAGCACGGGTATCGGCGCGATTACCGCCAAAGTGACGATCCAGTTAGTCGCCAAAAGGAAGCAGAGGACCCCTACCACCAGCAAGGCATTGATCCAAAAGAACGGGAGTCCGTCAACGAGGAAAAACCAAAGACGCTCCGTGTCATTGGTCACCCGGCTGGCGATCGCTCCTACTGGCCGCTTGTCAAAGTACTTGATGTTAAGCAGCTCGACGGCACGAAAGACAGCACTCCTAAGGTCGGCGGCGATGCTGGCGGCAAGAAAAGCATTTGTCCTACCTGTTAGAATCTGTAATGCACTGCTTCCTACCGCGGCAGCGAACCAAATGCCGACAAAGGCCAGCAACGCATAGGGGGAAAGTGATTTCGCGATTAATCCATCTATGAGTTGGCGCTGTACCAACGGCGGAACCAAGTTGAGAGCAGTGCTACCGACGGCAAACACGCCAAGTAAAACCGCTTGTTTCTTGTACGGAACCAAGAACTTGGCCACTCGCAAAAGGGTCTTTCCCCGCTTTATGCACGCCGGGCAAACACCATCCTTCTCAGGTAGCAATCGGTTGCACTTCGGGCAACGTTCGAGTTCGGGA
>JAEURO010000006.1 GCA_016788345.1 Chthonomonadaceae bacterium | reverse complement strand
ACGCCCGTCCCCATGATGACGCCAAAGACTGTTCGAAAGCCCGTTCCACTACCCATCGTCGACTCAGCCAAGGCAAAGCAGTCAGCATCATTAGCCAGGGCGACCTGGATACCGAGCAGTTGCCCCAAGTCTGACCTTAATTCTCGACCATTGAGGCATTGTGTATTACAGTTCTTCATTGTTCCGTCTGGCCGCATTGAGCCAGGCGCGCCGACGCCAATTTTGCAGGGTGTTCGCACGTCTGCTTCAGTTGCGACATCATGGACAAGTGTCACGACCCGGTCTAAAATCTTCTCGTAGCCCTCCTCTGCATGAGTCGCACACCTCTTTCGGACAAGGGGCCTACTTCCTTCGAGCACCACCGCCTCGAGCTTGGTGCCCCCAATGTCCACACCGATTTCTTTTGTCATATAGAGGCTTTCTACCCCTTAGTCGCATCAACGATGACAAGGAAGGCCCGTGCTCATTGACACACTTGTCCGCATGGGGTAGCATCCATGACGACCCATTGAGGTTCAGGTGATCTCTGCATGCCCTTGAAAATCCTTGTTTGCGACGACGAAAGGCACATTGTCCGGCTCATTCAAGTCAACCTAGAAAAGCAAGGTTGGCAAGTTGTGACCGCCTACGACGGCAAGGAAGGGTTGGAAAAAGTCCGTTCGGAAAAACCTGACTTGTGTGTCCTGGACGTCATGATGCCTTACATGGACGGTTTCGAAGTCCTCAAGGCCATTCGCAGGGAGCCAGAGACAGATTCGCTTCCCGTTATCATGCTGACCGCAAAAGCCCAGGACAAAGACGTGTTTGAGGGCTACCACTATGGTGCGGACATGTATTTGACCAAGCCTTTCAACCCGGCTGAGCTCGTTAGTTTCGTGAAGCGAATCGCTGGCGGAGCAGGAGCAGCTGACGGACCAAAGCGGTACGAACTTTAAGAGCGTTGCGACCCATGGACGGAATCGTCAATCTTTTAGCCCAGGAATCGGGACTCGATCAGTCATCGCTCATGCTGATGGCGTTTTTGCCAGTCAGCGTCGCGGCACTTGTTTTTTGGGCAGGGGTCAGGCTCCAGAGCACTGGAAAGCCCGAATGGATCAAATGGCTTGCCCTGATTCCGCTTGCGATTGGATTGATCATGGGTATCAACCCGATTCAGAAGGTCATGGATCCACTCTATCAGACGTATTTCGGGGGAACCTGGAAGAAAGCAGTGATGCACTACATGGGTGTTGGCATGGCCATTTTAGGCGGCATTGGCCTAGCCTTGTGGAACAAGTGGCTCAAGGGCCGAAGCTTCGACGAACTTTGATCTGTCGCCGCAAGCCATTTTTCTGATAGAATCCGTCCCTATCAGAGGACGAAAGTGATGGCGCAAACTCAGAAACTCGAGGGACATGCCGCGGTCGGCATGACGACGACCCAATCTCCATTTATCGAAAACGCCAAAAATGAAGGCCAGCTCTATATCGAGCAACCGTATGACCTTTATTCAGAAGAGAACCATGCTGCCTGGCGCCAGCTTTATGATCGAATGCTGCCCCAATGGAAAAAGTATGCAAACCCCCACTTCTTGCGCGGAATCGATAACCTCTGCCTTGATCCGCAAAAAGTTCCACGGTTAGATGACGTCAATAAGTTCTTGTGCTCGCTGACTGGGTTTAAGGCGAAGGCAGTCAGCGGATATGTACCAGCGTTCACTTTCTTCGATTGCTTGCGCCAGCGTGATTTTCCAACTACTATCACCATTCGCGACGCATCAAAGCTCGATTATCTTCCGGAGCCTGACATCTTTCACGATATTGCAGGTCACGTCCCCATGCATACGGACAAGGCGTTTGCAGACACGCTTGTCCGTTTCGGCGAATGTGCCCATACAGCGGCTGAAATTGCCGCCTCTATCAGGGACCACGATGAAAAAATTCGTCGACTCACCAGTGTCATTAAAGCGATGGCAAGGTTTTTCTGGTTCACGATTGAATTCGGATTGATGACTGGCAGGGACGGGCTTAAGGCATATGGGAGCGGACTCCTTTCGAGCTTTGGTGAGCTTGAACACAGCCTGACATCCCCGGTCGTCCAGCGTTACCCCATTCAGATTGAATGGGTCGTTAACCAATACTTTGAAATCGACCATTACCAGCCGCTTCTCTTCACGGTGGAGTCTTTCGACCACCTCTTTTCACTGGTCGACAAACTTGAAATTTGGATGAAGGACGGTAAGCTAGACAATGTGTCACCGGGTGAGCCAGGTGTCGGTGAAGCCGATCTTCAAAGCTTTTTGGACGCGCACAAGTGACACACTGACGGCCTTTTGGACACTTAGAACTAGCACACGCTGACAGGCGTGGCTAAGTTCGGTTAAACTGGAACCATGCCCGTGGACATTTTGATGCCGGAACTCGGGGAGTCCGTGCATGAAGGCACAGTAAGCCGATGGTTGAAAAAAGTCGGCGAATTTGTCAAGGAAGACGAGCCGGTTGTGGAGATCATGACCGACAAGGTGAACACGGAACTTGGGGCACCAGCTTCAGGCTATCTCGTTCAGATCATTGTGCCCGAGGGTGGAGAAGTCGAGGTTTTTCATGCAATGGGCGTGATTGAGCCTGACGAGAAAGCCGCCAAGACAGTCATGTCCGGTGGTGACACCCCGACCAAGGAAGCAGCACCTGTAGCAGCGAAACCCAAAGAGGAGGCCCCAGCCCCTGTAAAGGAACCGACGCCTGCCCACTCTCCCGTCGACGGCAGACATTGGTACACGCCACTTGTAAGATCGATGGCAAAAGAGCATGGGGTGAGCGATGCTGAATTAGCGTCGATCATGGGCACTGGCGCTGGTGGTCGCGTCAATCGAAAAGATTTCGAAGAATTCTTGGCCTCACGGGGCGGCGCGACAACTCTAGCAGGTTTAGACAAGGCGCTGACGGTTCTTGGTGGGGAAATGCCAGACACTCACACACTTGTCGGTATGAGAAAGATGATCGCCGAGGCCATGGTTCGATCGTCCCAGGTGCCGGTCGTCAGCACACTCATTGAGGTCGATGTCACACCGCTTGTGCAGTTTAGAGACGCAAACAAAGAGAGCTTCCAAAAGCAGTACAGCGTGAAGTTGACATACACTCCCTTCTTCATCAAGGCCCTTACCGAGGCATTGCTAGAGTTTCCGTATCTCAACAGCAGCCTGGTAGACACAACGGTCACAGTGAACAAAGCTGTCCACATGGGCGTGGCGGTCTCACTGGGAGAAAAAGGGGAAGGCGGGTTAATCGTTCCAGTCATCAGAGACTGTCACACCAAGTCACTCGTCGATCTTGCCAAGGATCTAGAGTCAATTGCCGCCCGTGCCAGAGGAAACAAGCTAGAGGTGAAAGACGTACAAGGTGCGACGTTCACTCTGACAAACCCGGGCTCTTACGGTGCGATACTAGGCACTCCGATGATCAACGCCCCTCAATCAGGAATCCTTGGCGTCTACGGCATCGTCAAGCGGCCAGTCGTCATCAATGACATGATTGCGATCAGATCAATAATGAACATGGTTCTGACTTACGACCACAGGTTGGTCGACGGCTTGACCGCTGGCCGGTTCTTGCAACTGGTGAAAGCTAAGCTCGAATCGATGTCGTTCTTCAAATAAGACTAGGGCCCCCATTGTCTGAGGGCCCTGATCTAGTTTGGTTTACTACTTTCCTTTGTAGTTTGGATTGAGCTGAAGGTCGCCACCGGCGGAGCCAGTGGATGTTTCTGTGCCCGCATCGGCTTTTACGGGCGTCTTTGGTGGATCAGCCGGCTTTTCTTCCTGGCTACAGCCTAAGACGCCGGCAAAAACCACGGCTAACAGGATCAGTCGAGGTCCCAAAGGTATTGCTCCACATCCATCATGCGAATCTGACCCGGAGCTATGTTCCGGTGCCAGTTTGTTCCTGCCGCGATTTTGCTCGGCGCCATGAACTTTGCACTCGAATCTGCCATCAGGGCCAGTCCGAGACCAGTCTTTCGGATCGCCACGCCGCCTGTCCGTCCACCGTCCTCTTCAGTAGGATAGGGGTTGAGGCCACCGCAGCCGCCGACCCCCCATCTCATGACAAGGGCGCAAGGGCCGTCGGGGTTGGTGCCAGACCTGCCGGACGTGTTGCAGAACGGTGCGGCAACTGTGGGTGCCATCCAGACGATGCCACTGCCGGTGTACCAGTCAAGGGTCACGCGGCTCTTTCTCTGCACGAACACGACGGTTTGGGCAGGATTCTGGGCTGAAGTCAACAGTTGCGGCTTTGGACCTCCGTCGAGGCCCGTCGTGTAGCCTGTCAATGGGCTCCAGACCGTGAAGGCATATCCGTATTGCGGACGATAGGGCCAGACTGTCTGTGGGGGGATTGGCGGGTTGCCTTCTCCCGGGTTGGCCTGGATCAGTGGATCTTGGGTCACGTTCGGATTCTTCATGTAGGGCTGCAAAAGTTGCGGCCAAGGAGAATAGGGAACGTTTGGACCTGCCGGGCCAAAGTAGAGCGGACCGGGGGTCAATGCCCAGACTGGGCAAGCCGTGTCGTCAACGTCACTGGCGTACATGTTCCACGCTGTTCCGTTCTGCTTGATGTTGCTCAGGCTGGCCGTACCCTTGGCTGCAACCTTCGCCTGGGCAAAGACAGGGAAGAGAATAGCAGCAAGAATTGCAATGATTGCAATCACGACCAATAGTTCAATGAGCGTGAACGCTCTTTTATGATTCATAAGTTCAGTCTCCAATAATTGAGAGGGGTTGCTTTCGACAACCCTTCCTATGATACAGGACTTTTGGGCCAAATGAAACGCTTCTCAAAAAAACTGTGAACGAATTTCAAATTCTTTCCGTTGCCAACGCTTCCTGTCACCGGGTCGTGACAAGCTCCTTTAGATCGTCGTCAAGGACTTCAGTCTTTTTGTCGGCGACCTCAATGAACTTCGAATAAATCTCTTCAAACCTGTCTTCGTTAAAGTTGAAACCCATTTCTGCCAGGCGGTGTTTGAGTCCGTGACGGCCCGACCGGGCGGTCAGAATGATTTCGCTCTTCTCCGCCCCTACCATGGCCGGATCAATGATTTCGTACGTCGAGCGTTCTTTGAGGACTCCGTCTTGATGGATGCCAGAACTATGGGCATATGCGTTGGCTCCAACCACAGCCTTGTTTCGCTGGACCATCATGCCTGTGTAGTGACTGACTAGACGACTGATCGCCAGCAAGTTCTTGCATTGAATTCGAGTTTGGACGTTAAAGAGGTCTTCTCGGATGACGAACGCCATCGCAACCTCTTCGAGCGCAGTGTTGCCCGCCCTTTCGCCGATCCCGTTGACTGTGACTTCGACCTGCCTGGCTCCACCAATAACTCCAGCCAGTGTGTTCGCCGTAGCCATTCCAAGGTCATTGTGGCAATGGCAACTCAGCACGGCTTTGTCAATGTTGGGGACGTTTTCTCGAATTCCCGCCATGAGGTCTCGGTATTCCATCGGCAAGGTGTAACCGGTTGTGTCTGGCACATTGATAGTCGTCGCCCCTGCCTTAATGACTTCCTCAACTACTTTGTACACATAGCTTCGGTCAGCCCTTCCCGAATCTTCCATGAAATATTCAATGTTGTCTGTGTACCTTTTCGCGTGCTTGACAGCTTTGACACCTGTTTCAAGCGCTTCCTCGCGGCTCATTTTGAGTTTGAATTGGAGATGGTTGTCGCTGACTCCTAGACCGGTATGGATTCTAGGGTTTGAAGCTGGTTTCAGGGCTTCTCCAGCCACATCTATGTCTTTTTCTCTGGCCCGGGTCAGGCCGCAAACTTGGACATCCTTGAGCGCCTTGGCTAGAGTATTGACGGCCTCAAAGTCCCCTGGAGAACTGATGGGAAAGCCAGCCTCAATAATGTCTACACCTAGCTGAGCCAATGCCTCGCCGATCTCCAGCTTTTGTGACATCGACAACCTGACCCCGGGACTCTGCTCCCCATCGCGCAGAGTGGTGTCAAATACAAAGACGCGGTCCGGCATCCCTGTTATTATACGTGACCCAAGTCGCTGTCAGCGTCTGAGATTCTGCCAGGTGCACTTGCAACGATTAACCGAGAATGGCCAAAGCTTGGATCACGTCGTCGACAGAAATCTCTTTAACGTCCGATGAAGGAGCCGGATGGAGCACAGTCAAATGTGGGTTTGGCGGGGCCCATAGTCTATGAATTCCTTCTCGGAAGAGTGCGACGACCGGAGTGTCCGTCGCCGAGGCCAGGTGCATGATCCCGTTATCTAGTGTCACGACCAGCTTCGCCCGTGAAATAGCTCCGACTACTTCAGGCAAAGTGAACTCTCCACGAAAATCCAGCACTCCCGCTTCAACAAACTTATCTTCGTCCGAAGCACCCTTCCAGAAAGCGCTCTGGGTTTTAGGCTTTGCACCCAGAAGCCCTACAGTGAATCCACGCGACCACAAAATCTCGAAAATAGCACGCCACTTTTCTAGCGGCCACAGCTTATCGGGAAGGCTCGCCGATCCTGAAACCCACACATCGGGGACGTCACGAGTTGGAATTGCAGTAGGAAGGAGGTAACGCGGAACCAGGCCATCGAGGTAGGCAAGTCGACAGAAAATTTCAGCAATATAGGGAGATTCTAAAAACGGGTATCTGGCCTTAATTTTCGGAGAGACCCACTCCTGATCTTCCCAAAGGCGCCCGCGGTCGTCGTCGGGAAACGCCAGGTCTCCACGCCCGTCTGGCCCGATGCAAGGGCCGCAGACAAACGTGTCTGGCCCAGCCATGATGGACGTGGCGGCCTTTGCCCAAGGCGTCCATTCCACATTGACGACCAAATTGTAGTCCTGCTCCGAGATTCTTTTTGCGGACTCACGAGGGTCTGTGCCGTGTAACGCAAGAAAGTTGTCGACCAACGGGCTCGCGGTCGCCAGTTCAGCGACCCTGGTCCCGCCATAGTAGTCGAGCGTTCCCCCATGTTTGGCCCTCAACATCTGGATCAAGGGCGTCGCCATGACAAAGTTGCCAAGATTGTCGTTAGTGACTACAGCTACGCGTGGCGATGACGGGAGAGCTTCGCCACAATAACGCTTCATCAAGAGAATTGTGGCAGTTTAGACAGCGCGTTCTAGGCGTAAGCAGCACATCGTTTGCAGAATTGGACCAAAAAGACTTGGGTCGGACTGCACGATTCAATAAACTGGCCGAATGCCTGACGAGCCAAAACCTAACTCCGACGTCAAAAAACCACTTGAATTCACTGAAGAAACACCTGTTGTCACGACGCACGAGGCCGCTGGCCTCAAGTACACCGTCACGACTGGAAGGATGCCACTCCGCGACGATCAAGGCGAGATCGTTTCGCAGATGTTTTACATGGCATACACTGTTGACAGCGGCAAGGGTGGCGCGAAACGGCCTCTCATGTTCAGTTTCAATGGGGGCCCCGGTTCACCCTCGGTTTGGCTCCACTTGGGTGCCTTGGGCCCCAAACGGGCACCGATGCTCGAAGACGGCAACTTGCCGCCTGGCCCGTACGATGTCATCGATAATCCCCATAACTGGCTACAGTTCACCGACCTTGTCTTTATCGACCCGATCGGCACAGGTTTCAGCAGGTCCAGGAGCCCAGAAGAGGCCGAGAAGAACTGGAGTATTCAAGGGGACATAGAGAGCGTAGGCGAGTTTATCCGTCTCTATTTGACTCGAAACAACCGGTGGAACTCGCCACTTTATCTTGTCGGGGAGAGTTATGGAACGACCCGGGCAGCTGGACTGGCGGGGTACTGCATCGACCGTGGAATCGCGTTCAACGGGATAGTCCTTGTCAGTTCGATTTTGAACTTCCAAACAGCGAGGTTTAACCGCGGCAACGACTTACCCTACGTTCTGTTTTTGCCGACTTACTGTGCGACTGCCCTCTATCACGGCAAGGCATCAGGTGTCACGCTCGACCAGTGCAGAAGGTTTGCCGAGGGCCCGTATGCCTCGGCTCTGGCCAAAGGGGACAAACTCAGTGAAAAAGAAAGAAAGTCCGTGATCGCCGAACTCTCAAAACTGACTGGGCTGAGTAAGACTTATATCGACTTCTGCGACCTGCGAATTTATATCCAAGGCTTTTGCAAAGAACTTCTGCGGGACGAAAGGCGGACAGTCGGGAGGTTGGACAGTCGAATCAAGGGGATCGACGATTGGGGTAAGGGACACACAGAAGAACCAGAGCACGATCCCAGCATGTCGGTCCTGATGCCGCCTTACGTCTCCGCTTTTTGTGGGTACGTCCGATCCCAACTTGGCTATGAGTCCGACTTGGAATACTTGGTCTTCAAAGGCATCAAGAAGCCATGGGACTGGGGGTCTGCAGGTGATGGGCACCCCGATACAAGTGAGGCCCTTCGTCAGTGCCTAGCCAAGTACCCCTATATGAAACTTTTCGTCGCAAGCGGACTCTATGACCTGGCCACTCCCTTTTTCGCCACCGAGTACACGCTGGCTCACATGGGGCTCGACCCCGAGGTGCGGGACAACTTTACCGTACAAGAGTACGAGGCGGGGCACATGATGTACATCAACGAACCCTGCCTGACACGGCTTTGTGTCGACGTGAAAACGTTTGTATCCCAGTCCCAAAGCAATTGAGTCGATGAATGGGAACAAATTTGGACGGCTTCGCGGCGGCCTTGGTAGACTTTGACTCCATGCCAAGCAAGTCTGTCGTTGCGCCAACCCCTCTCTTTGAGAGGTCCGTCCCAGGACGGATTGGGTGCAACCTACCTCGTGCCGATACGCCAGATGTCGACTTGCGGTCAGTACTGGGTGAGTGCAGGTCCGAAGTGAATTGGCCCGAGGTCGCTGAACTGGACTTGCTACGACACTTCACGAACTTGAGTCAAAACAATTACGGCATTGAAACGGGCTTCTATCCTTTAGGGTCTTGCACGATGAAGTACAACCCCAAAATCAACGAGAGGACGGCATCTTTGTCGGGGTTCACTCACTCCCACCCTATGCTTCAATCTCAGTCTGTACAGGGATGTTTGGAAGTGATCCACTCTGTACAGGACATCTTGCTCGCCGTTACGGGCTTCGACTCAGTGACCATGCAACCTGTGGCAGGTGCGCATGGTGAACTGACGTGTCTGATGCTCATCAAGGCCTATCACCAGAGCCGAGGTGAGGACGACAAGCGAAGAATTGTTCTTGTTCCCGACTCCGCGCACGGGACAAACCCTGCCAGTGCGGCCAGGTGTGGCTACGAGGTCAAATCGGTCAAAACTGACGAGGAAGGGAACACATCGATCGAACACTTGGCGTCAGTGCTCGACGACACCGTCGCCGCCTTCATGCTCACCAACCCTTCGACACTTGGTTTGTTCGAACCGAATATCGCCAAGATTTGCCAGATGGTGCACGATGTTGGCGGACAAGTGTTTTGTGATGGAGCAAACATGAACGCCATGGTGGGTACAACCAGGCCCGGCGACCATGGATTTGACTGCATGCATCTTAATTTGCATAAGACTTTCAGTACTCCCCATGGCGGAGGCGGACCGGGGTGTGGAGCCATTGGCGTTAAGTCGCACCTCAACCATTTTCTGCCCAATCCGGTTTTGAAGAGGGTTGGCAAGAGTTTTGTCTTGGATTCGTCGTCGCCAACGTCTATTGGCAGAGTGAGCACGTTCCAAGGGCAGTTCCTTATGGCGGTCAGAGCCCTGACATATCTCATGGCCTATGGCAAAGAAGGACTCAAGGAGATATCACGGCATGCCGTTCTCAACGCTAACTACATCAAAGCCAGACTGAAAGACCATTTGCCCGCGGCTTACGACCGGCCGTGTATGCACGAATGCGTCCTGACTGCGACCCCTTACAAAAAATACGGGGTCCGGGCGCTGGACATAAGTAAACGCTTGATCGACCATGGCTTTCACCCGCCGACCAACTACTTTCCACTCATTGTTCCAGAGGCTCTCATGATCGAACCGACAGAGACAGAGAGCAAAGAAACGATCGATGCCTTTTGCGAGGCACTCATTGCAATTTGCGAGGAAGCAAGGACCAATTCAGACGCACTCCACGACGCGCCGACGAGCCAGACTGTCGGGAGGCTCGACGAAGCCTACGCCGTCAAAACACTCGACGTCCGCTGGACCTTTGACAAAGCGGTGGCGACGGTTTCATGAGCCCAGAAGTCATCGTTGTCACGAAAGCTCGGTTCCTTGAGATCGATATTGACCGGCTGTCGGCAATTCGGACTAAAGCAATGGGTGTCCTAAAAGGCGTACCCGGAACCTTGTCGCTCACCTTGTGGGAGAAGCACTCCGACCCATTCGCATTTGCTATTATCGGCCACTTTGAAAGTGAAGAAGGTTCGATTCAGGCATGGGACGCTTTGACAAGGTCTCCGGTCATGGAGATCGTGACCGACCTAATGAGCGAAACCCCCAACAGTGAGCGGTTTTACGTTTTGGAATCGACGGGCACGTCGCTTGACTCGCTGCCGGTCGGGTCGTTCGGATCAATCAGTGCAAGGATCGCAGATATTGGCTACGGCCGCAAAATCGCCGATGAATTGTCGCAGATCTTTGAAGACCTCAAACTCATCCCGGGCTTTTTGGGAGGTCTTGTTGGACAACATCTAGAAGTAAGTGACGAGATCTTGGGCCTGGCCTATTGGTCGAGTGTGCCGTCCTTTGAAGCGTCCTTGCCCAAGAAATCAATGTACAAGATTGATTTGTACCAACGGGTCTTGTGACTCGCGTCTGTCTTCAAGGCCCACAAGATGGAGTGACCAACATGGCGCTCGACGTCGATCTGTTCAACAAGGCAGAGTTGGGGACAATTGGGGCCAGGATTTACAGTTGGGATGGTCCGTGGGTGAGTTTAGGTGTCTCTCAATCTCCAGAACGGGCACTCTTAACGGACAAGGTGCCTTGGGTCAGTAGGCCGACCGGAGGAAAGGCCGTGTTGCACGGTCATGATGTGACCATTGGCCTCGCGGCGACTTTTGGCTCACTGGGTTTGCAAGGGCAGCTCCGGCCTAGCGTCAATCAAGTTTACGCCCTTGTCGTACCCATTCTGGCCCGATCCTTGGCCGCTTGCGGGCTTGAGGTCTCAGTTGGAAGCCAGGGCCATGACTTGAATCACATCGGGCCAGTTGTCGACTGCTTTGCACATGTGGCCCCAGTTGATATGGTCCTCACAGGTTCCAGTCAAAAAGTCTGCGGCTGTGCACTCAAACTTGGAAAGAAGTCGGTGCTCGTCCAGGCTAGCGTTCCGGCTTCAAGTCCGCTTGTCGATCCCGCCCTTGTTTTTCGCAGGCCAGCGCCCATCTTCTGGGTAAAACTCGATCCGGGCGAGTTTGCCGAAGCCCTCGATTGCGAGCTCAGAAAATTGCAAATTCCATGATGTTGCCCTTAATGTCCCACGCGACTGCATTCGACCAACGCCCCATCTATCATTTTACGGCTCCAGAAGGCTGGATCAACGACCCGAATGGCCTCGTGTTCGCGAATGGAAAGTATCACTTGTTCTATCAACACAATCCATTTGGAACTCGATGGGGGAACATGACTTGGGGGCACGCGACAAGCAAAGACCTTATTCACTGGAAGCACCTTGGAGAGGCGATTCGCCCGGACAGCATGGGGACCATCTTCAGCGGCTCGGCCGTCGTCGACAAATCGGACACCGCTGGTTTCGGGAAAAACGCGATCATCTGTGCCTACACCTCAGCAGGAGGTACGAGCGACGAGAGCAAGGGGCAGCCCTTTACTCAAAGTCTGGCTTGGTCGACAGACGGATCCCTGTTTCATAAGTTTGCGGGGAATCCGGTTCTGCCAAACATTGTTGGAGAGAACCGCGACCCTCGCCTAATCTGGCATGAAGCAAGCAAAAAGTGGGTCATGGCTCTCTACCTGTCTGGTAGCGAGTTCGGTTTTTACGGCTCCCGCGACTTGCGGTCCTGGACTCCCTTGTCCCGGTACACCTTGCATGGATCGTCTGAATGCCCAGACTTGTTCGTCCTACCGCTCGATGGAAATAAGAGGGATCAGAGGTGGGTCTTTTCAGGTGCCGATGGTAAATACCAAGTGGGAAATTTCAACGGGCAGTCGTTTGTGCCTGAAACTGCAGTCCTCGAGTCCTACTTTGGAAACACAGCCTATGCGGCCCAGACATTTAGCAATGCTCCAAAGGGCCGGATCATTCATGTGTCGTGGTTTCGTGGCTCAGACTTTCTCGATCAGAAGGGGAATCAGCAGATGAGCGTGCCCAACGAAGTCACGCTCAAGACGACCAGAAATGGCCCAAGGCTCTTTTTCACGCCGGTCGCCGAGATCGTCAATTGCCGCCAGATGGTGGTGACCGGTCCGACCCGGGCAGAAGCACTCGACATAGAAGGACGGTGGGATCTCCCTGAAAGCGGCAAAATGACCCTGCATGTCAAGGGGGTGGAAGTGACCGTCGACGCAGCGGAGAGAACAGTCACAGCTCTTGGCAAGGTCAGTCACTTTGACGCGAAAGCACGAAACGTCCACTTGCGAATCCTAGTTGACCGGGCCTCCTTAGAAGTCTACGTCCAAGGTGGGGAAGCCTATATGCCATTCTGGATCCCACCTTCAGAACCAAGCAAGCATGAGGTCACTGTTTCGGGAAACTGGGCCGGGTCATCAAAAGTTTTTGAGCTCAAAGTCTAGAACCCCAGCCAGCTGACGTCAAAGTCCGGGTTAATGAGGGAATGCATGACATGGTCTCGCCATTGCCCATCGATGTACAAATAGTTTTTGGCGAGCCCCTCATTCACGAAACCAAGCCGAACCAATAGGTTAAGGCTCCTCGTGTTTGCTGGAACAACGTTCGCTTGGATCCGGTGTAGCCTTCCTCGCTCGCTGAAAACTTCGGCAATTGTAGCTGACAAGGACTCTGCCATCATCCCTTTTCCCTCTGCTGACTTGGCGAGCGAGTAACCGAGCATTGCACTCTGAAAGCCACCTCGGTGGATTTGTGAATACTGCACAACCCCCAACATTTCGGTCTGGCTTGGATCGAGCAGGTGCCATCTCCACGAGGTTCCAGCCAGAAACGCCCCATGTGCTTGTGCCAATCGCACTTGCTGGCCCTCTTCAGTAAAGAGTTCTCGCGACAAGACGGGGTTCCAGGGCGCAAGGTGTTCTTGATTGATCAAATAGAACTTAACACAATGTTGAGCAAGGTCTGGGTGTGACGCACGAAGCACAAGCCTTTCTGTTTGAATCAGTTGGTTGGGCTGCATCGAAGCACTCCTGGGCTATGCATCTCCTGGGTGCCCATCTCGCGGTATTCTACACGGCAAGAATGGCCTCCCAAGACTTCAGTTTTGACATCGTAAGCAAAGTAGATTTTGCCGAGGTGAAAAACGCTTTCAACCAAGCTGAAAAAGAGTTGCAGAACCGTTACGACTTTCGAGGCACAGCCGCAAAACTTGATTTTGATGGAACCGAGATCTCGATGACGGCAGACGATGAGTTTAGACTCGACCAGTTGAGGGACATCGTCTTCAGCAAACTGATCAAGCGAAACATTGATGCCAGGTCACTCGACTACAAAAAAGTCGAACCAGGGCCTGGTGTGAGCGTCAAGCAAAAGGTCGCGTTCAAGCAAGGAATAGAACAAGACAAAGCAAAGGCTCTAATTAAGCAGATCAAAGACAAGGGACTAAAAGTGAATGCTCAGATCCAAGGGGACGAGCTCAGAGTTTCTGCGAAGTCGAAAGATGACCTTCAGAAGACGATCCAGTTTGTAAAGTCACTTGAGTTAGAGTTTCCCGTAGACTTTGTCAACTATCGCTAGCTTCGCGCACTCTTTGCAAGTAAACTGCGACGGTCCTGAGAACGCGTCCTCTGTGGCTCACTTCGTGTTTTTGCTCTGCGGTCAGGTCAGCCATCGTGCATTCCAACTGTGGTAGCCAAAAAATGGGGTCGTAGCCGAACCCACCTTGTCCGCTCTTGGCATGGGCGATTTGACCTTCACACGTTGCGGAAAACACCTTCGTTTCGCAGCCCGGCCTGGCAAGTGCGACAAAACACGCAAACCTGGCACGACGCTCTTCATCAGGCTTGCCTCTTAGCGATGAAAGCACAATTTCCATTTTTTCGTCAAAGCTTGTAGCTATGCCTGCAAACCTTTTGCTGGTCACCCCAAGTTCCCCAGGCAGGCCGTCGATTTCCAAGCCTGCGTCATCAGCCAGGGCCGGTAGTCCCGAATGTTTGAGGGCTGATTCGGCTTTGATGATTGCATTTGCGCCATAAGTAGAGCCCGTTTCTTCAGGTTCAGGAGCACCTGGAAAGTCCCGCAGAGACCTGAAGTCAATCCAACCAGCCTTTGCGCTTAGAATCGTCTCCATCTCCCCGGCCTTGTGCAGGTTATGGGTGGCAATGACAATCTGATCCAAGTTCAATTCCTGAGATACCTCTTTGGGATCGGACCGGCTGCGCTCTCGCCTGCCCAAGTGATGGACTGGATCCACCAGCGACCCTTGTCTTGGACTAACTGGACAGAGTTGATCCCACGGTCAAAGGGCTTAGCGTCTTTTGAGCCAAGCCGAGACTCGTAAGTCGTCCAAACCTGACATATTGGGCCATAGCTGTGAGAATCGCGATGGATCTCGTTTTCGAAGAAACCATTGTCGACCAGGAACGGCCCAGATCGCTGGACGTAGTCCTCTGGAGTCAGGCGGAACGAGCGCAATTCCTCACCGGACTTAACCATTGCGAGCATCTTGGCGTCTTCCGTGAACAGGTTCTTGAACCGTGGCCAGTTTCGCTCTTGCCCCTTTGGGCCAGAAATGACTTCGTAAAGAGCCTTAATGACGGCGTCGACTGACTTCGTGTCCTCGCCAAACTCTTGGGCATGGCTTAGCTGGACCAATAGGATGGCGGTAGCGAGTGCGATTGTCTTCACAAGGCAGAGTATCCCCTAACCAAAGGGGTCACCGAGCCTGGACAGCAAAATGTCCCACCTGTCATCCACCTCGACAGGTTTGAGAGGAAGCCGTGGAGAGTCGTTTGAAAGGAGCCCGGCAGCCTTGAGCACGGCCTTGTGAGTTTCTGGCTGAGGGCAGCTTCGTATAGCCACCAGTGCTTGCAAAATTAACTCAAATAATGTCCGGGCCGATGCCTCATCCCCAGCAAGCCAACTCGCGATGAGCCGAGAGAGCCACTGCGGAACAACGTTCGCGGCTCCACTGATCGAACCAGTCCAACCGGCCTCCATTGCTGACAACAAAAGGGTCTCGTCGCCCACGAACAGGGAATCGTCCGGGCCAACCAGAGATCGAAACAAGGCTAGGTTTGCTAGGACTCCGCTGCTGTCCTTAAGACCTGCGAATTTTGGATGGACTCTTAAACTGGAAAGAGATTCAACCGAAAACCCATAACCGGACATTTTCGGAAAGTTGTACAGGAGGACCGGCAATGGGCTGTGATCCATCACGTCTTGCAACCATTCGGTCACGCCAGTGACCGAAGCGCGTCGGAAGTAAGAAGGTGGCATGAGCAAGATTGCGTCGGCTCCGTTCTTACCAGCCTGCTGAACCATCCATTTAGCCTCCGAAAGGCTCGATGTGAGGACACCAAGGATGACTTTGAGGCCACCAGCTGCAGACTTGGCGATCCGGAGCATGTCACGCTTCTCGACTGCACTGAGAGAAGGCCCCTCTCCTGTGGTGCCCGCAAGAGTGACTCCAACGCATCCCTTGGACTCGAGCCAAGCCAAATGCCTGACAAGCGAAAGGGCGTCAATATTCCCAGCTTCGTCAAATGGAGTGACGATAGCGGGATATACACCAGCCGGAAGCTTATTCACGCCAGTTTTTTGACGGCGCTTACGACGCTGTCAACATCTGGGATGACTTCGAGCTCTAGAACCCGGGCATAGGGCATTGGCACGTTTAGTCCTCCGACCCGCCCAATTGGCGCGTCGAGATCGTCAAAACAATCTTCGCCGATCCGAGCCGCGATTTCGGCACCAAATCCTCCGGATCGCCAATCCTCGTAAACAACGACCGCCCTGTGCGTCTTTCGGACAGAAGAGTAAATGGTCTCGGTATCGAGGGGCAAGAGTGACCGAACATCGACGACTTCGGCGCTGATCCCTTCAGTGGCGAGAGTCTCGGCGGCAATCAGATTGAGTTGGGTCATTCGCGAGTAGCCTATCAGAGACACATCAGAGCCCTCTCGAAGTACTTGTGCCTTTCCGAAGGGCACCGAAAAGTCCTTGTCATCAGGAATCGAGCCTTTTAACGTGTAGAGGCCAGGGTTTTCTGTGAAGATCACGGGGTTGTCGTCCCAAATTGCAGTCTTGAGCATTCCATAGGCGTCTGCGACGGTGGCAGGTGCGACCACTTTTAGGCCCGGTACGTGGGCATACCACCCCTCCATCGAATGCGAGTGCTGCGCGCTGAGTTGCTTGGCCGCTCCTCCAGGGCCTCGGACCACGAGAGGGACTTTAGCCTGTCCTCCCGTCATATAGTGGACCTTTGCCGCGTGGTTGATAATTTGGTCTAGAGCCAAGATCGAAAAAGACATCGTCATCATTTCAACGATCGGACGGAGCCCAACCATCGCTGCGCCGATAGCAATGCCTGTGAACCCGGGTTCGACGATAGGGGTATCTACAACCCGTTTCTCGCCATACTTGGGCCAAAACCCTTTTGTGACCTTGAATGTCCCCTCATATCGACCGATGTCTTCGCCGATCAAAAAGACGTCGGGATTCCGTTCCATCTCTTCGTCAATGGCAATGTGGATCGCGTCCCTGAATGTCGTGTCGATAACGGCCATGGTTGTGTCCAAACTGAATTATCGGCAGGCTCCGTTGCCCGACTGACTTCGATAGAATACCGGAGCCCAGAGCGGGCACCACGGCCCCGCCTGGTCCAGGTAAGACAATTGAATGCTCTCCAGCCTTGCCGCCCTCCTTGCATTCACTTGGCAGCCAAGCCATGTGTTCACTAGTTTCTTGACTGCAGGGCCCTTTGCTTCTGGAGGGAGGACGCCTTGTCAAACGGACCCTATCGCCTACCAGATTGTAACAAACACATGGTCGGCGCCCAAATCTGGGAGTCATGTCTCCCACAGTCAACCGGAGAGACAATGGAAAACGGCAACGGCTGGAAATGACGGCTGGGTGTCTGACGAGGCTCTCTCGGGCGGCTATGCTTATGTGACCTACGATTCGACAAAGAACGAAGTGCTGACTTTAGACGCTAGCGGCCACTCAATGGTCTATGTCAATGGAGTCCCGAGAGGAGGCGACCCGTATGGGTTTGGTTATGTCCAATTGCCTGTGGACGTAAAGAAAGGTCGCAATGAGTTCTTGTTTTCAGTCGGCCGTGGCCGGCTACGGGCCGCTCTCAAGCCATGTGACCCTATTGTCAACATTTCTCAGCTCGATCCCACGTTTCCGGACTTAATTGTTGGTGAGACAAGCGTGGAACCGGCAAGTGTCTTGCTGAGCAATCCAACCGCCTTCACCTATCGCGGCAAGATACGGAGCGTGATCGAAGGGAAGGCGGGAGAGTGGTCAGTGGCCCGCGTTACCCCGATGACGGTTCGAAAAGTCGCCTTTGACCTTCCGCAAGTTGCGACTTCAAGAGAAGACAGACTCACCGTGACTGTTGAGCTAGACAATGGACAGAAACGCAACTTTGAAGTTGACGTGAAGCCAAGTTCGCAAGCACACAAGCGGACCTTTCGCTTTAGCGTGGATGACAGCGTCCAGTACTATGCCGTCCAGCCTGCAAGCCAGCCTGGAGCGCGTGCCCTGGTTCTAAGTTTGCATGGAGCGAGCGTTGAGGCGTCTAGCCAAGCTGCAAGCTACGGCCAAAAGCCATGGTGCAATATTGTTTGCCCGACAAATGGCCGCCCCTATGGGTTCGATTGGGAGGATTGGGGACGCCAAAACGCTATGGAAGCCTTGGAGGACGCGAGGCGGAGGTACAGACCAGAGAGTGACAGGATATATCTGACGGGGCACTCAATGGGCGGCCACGGCACGTGGTCTGTAGGATTCAACCATCCGAACCAGTTTGCAGCCATCGCTCCTTGTGCAGGTTGGATCTCTTTTTGGTCGTATGTCGGCGCAGCTGAATGGAAAAACCCTGACCCAGTGGAAACTCTGCTCAGGAGGGCGATGAACGCAAGCGACACGTTGGAACTCTTGACAAACTCCACTAACTTCGGCGTGTTCGTCCAACATGGAGACGCAGACGACAATGTCCCTGTAGAACAAGCCAGAGAAATGAGGCGAAGGCTGGCCTCGTTCCACAGGGACGTCGACTGGCACGAGGAACCGGGCCAAGGCCATTGGTACGACACGGACAAAGAAGCTGGCGCAAATGTGCAGGACTATGCTCCGCTCTTTGACTTTCTTGCAAAGCACCGTTTGCCTTCAGTCGACGAGAAGAGAATTTGGGACTTGACTGTCCTCGCACCGGACGGAAGTAGGAGGGCAGGGAATGTTGAGATCCTCAGTCGCCTAAAGGCCATGGTTCCTGCAAGAATCCAAGTCCGCACCTTTGCTGACGGCACATATGAAGAGCTCAAGACAACAAACGCACTCGCTCTCGCACTTCACCCGATGACAGGTTCAAAGTCAATCAAGGTCGACCTCGACGGGCAAGTCCTTGATATCAAGTTTGAGAGCGAAAACGAACCGGTGACGCTGGTTCAAAGCCAAGGACAGTGGAGGATCGGGCCGGTCGACCGATTGCGCCTGATTGAACACGAAGGAGGGATCAAATCTTGCTTTCAGAAGAGTGTCCTGGTTTACGGAACGAAGGGGAACAAGGCCGCCAACAGTTGGTCCTACAACAAGGCGAGATATGACGCCGAGACATGGTGGTACCGGAGCAGCGGTAGCTTCGAACTAAGGGACGACTCAGTGATCCCCGAAATTTCTGATTCGTCCGAGAGACTAGTGTGCTACGGGAACCCCCAAACGAACGCCGTACTTGGCAAACTCTGGGCAGAATCCGATCGCAAAGATATGGAGTGGAGTGAGAAACGAGTCACATTCGGAGACGCGGGAGTTAGCGGCGACCTTGGAGCCCTCATCATGTTCAAATCAAGGCGCAGAGTGGTCGGAATGATCGGCGGTTCGACATTGATGGGATGCCGTTCGATCGAACGCGCGCCGCTCTTCTTGTCTGGAGCCCACTTTCCAGATATCTTCGTGGCCACGCCAGACATGCTCCTCAAGGGTAGCAAAGGCGTTTCAGCGGCAGGTTTTTATGGAGCGGACTGGGCGATCGATACCGAGAGCTTTGCCCGCCGATAAGTCCTGTCACTCGTCGTCGTCAACGACCGATTTGGCCTGATCGATTGCGCTGCTTCGCCTCTTCACTTGGCCATAGGCGCCCGAAGCTGGGGCTGTGGCTTGGGCGCCGCCAGGCGCAGCAGCTGCCGCCGCTGCGGCTGCAGTCGCCAACTGGGCCCTAAGCTTGTTTTCCCGTGCCGACTCTGCCATAAGGCCAGCTTCCTCGCCTTTCCGCTTCATGACGGCCTTGTTCCAAAGGTAAAGGATGGGGGTCGCATTGAAAATTGAGCTGTAGGCGCCAATGGAAATCCCTAACAACATGGAGAGGCACATAAACTTTAGTTCCGGTGTGGGAGTGCCAATCGCGATCAGAATGCCTAGCGGGATGACCGCAGACATGGACGTGTTAATAGAACGCGCGACTGATTGGGTGACCGAGTGGTCGCACAGGTGCTCAAACGTCTCTCCAGCGTGTGGCTTCCGCAAATTCTCTCGAATTCGGTCAAAGATGATGATCGTGTCGTGGACTGAGAATCCAATGACAGTCAACATGGCCGTAATGAATAGCGCGCTGATTTCCCAATGCAAAATGAGTCCAACAATGCCCGCCGAACCGATGACGAACAGAACGTCGTGTACCAAGGCAATGACGGCCGAGGCCCCAAATTTGAACCCACTCTTAAATCCGCCGACCGACAAACCAAAGCGGATGGCCAAATATACGGCAATGATAAGAGACGCTAAGACCACGCCATTGATGGCGTTCTGAACGGTTTCCTTTTGAATCGTCGGCCCTACAGCCTTGATGCTCGAACCTTCGGTAGAAAGTCCTGCTGCGTCCGCAATCCGCTTGTTGGCGTTGGGGTCGCTCACTGACATGTCGCCTCGAGGCGGAACCGTGATGTACACGATCTTACCAGTGGCTCCTTCGGCCAGCTTGACGTTTGAACCTGCGAAGCCAGCCTTTTCAAGCCCTGACTTGATAGATTCCATTGTTGCGCCGCTGGCAAGGTTATACGTGCCCTCGTAACCGCCTTGAAATTCGACGTTTGTCTTGATGCCGCCCATGGCGACAGCGATAAAGCCTGGGACGATCAGAAGTGCTGACACAATGAAGTACAAATTAGATTTAGCGACAATGTTCAGGAGCTTGGGCTGCTTGTCACCTTCCGTCGGCGAACCAGCTTCATCCTGGCTGCCTTTGTACCAGCCTTTCTTTGCGCCATACCACTTCGGATCGCGTCCAATCCCCAGCGCCAAGCCAGTCTGCATCAGGGTCCTGGTCACAATGAACGCAGTAAAGAACGAAATGCCAACGCCAATCGCGAGGGTACTTGCAAACCCCTTGACAGGGCCAGTCCCGAAGTACCATAAGACAGCGCAAGTCAAGACCGTACAAATGTTCGAGTCGATGATCGCCGTCAAAGCCCTCTTAAACGCCAATTCGATAGCACGACCAAGATCTTTTCCGCTTCTAAGCTCTTCCTTGAGGCGCTCAAAGACCAAGATATTGGCGTCGACGGCCATGCCCATTGACAAAATGAATGCAGCGATTGACGCAAGGCTAAATGTCGCGCTAAAGGTCTTCATGAACGCGATGGTGAACAAGCCATAAAGCACCATGGCTAGCGTGGCCAGCACACCTGCCCAGGCGTAGTAAATGATGAGCAGCACGCAAACGATGACCAAGCTGACAATGCCTGCCCGCTCCATCATCGGCAGAGCGTGGGATCCAATTGTTGGATCGACTTTTTCGGAGCTCAACTCAATAAGGTCAACTGGAAGCGAACCTGACTTTACTTGGTCGGTCAGGGTCTGGACATACTTCGTTGGGAACCGGCCATCGACCTGACATTGGTCGGATAGCACTTCACCGTCCTTGACAAACGCGATGTTGAGGACCCTCCCGTCCAATACAAACGCGATGTTCTCTCGCTGGTTCATATACTTTCGTGTGAAAGCGGAGAGTTTTGCTGCACCAGCAGGGCTGAAATTGAATGATGGCTTGGCCAGGTTCTCGCCAATGATTTCGACATGAGCGTCAGCGACATCGTCGCCTTCAAGGATCGGCTCCCAGGTGTCCAGCATCTCTTTGTATTCAGGAGTCCCTGGCAGAATTCTCTTTGTAGCGTCTGAGGTGCGGACAAACGCCTCGTACTCGACGCCCTTGACCGTCGCAGGTGTCGGATCCTTCTGGTACCTTCTGTTCGGGCGTTTGTCTGTCGCCACAGTTTTAGCCCAATAGACAATGACCTTGGCCGTGTTGCTCATCATGGCCCTGGCTTCTTCGATGTTTGTGTACCCAGGAAGTTCAATGACGAAAGCGTCTTCGCCTTTCCTTTGGACGACAGACTCAGTGACCCCGAGCCCGGTGTCGGCACGTCGCTCCAAAATTCGGACCAAGTTGCTTTGTAGGCGGGGCAAATCTGCTTTTTGATCGTTTGTCAGCTTCGCCGTGTCCATTCTGTAGTTGACACGGACCCCGCCTCGGACGTCGAGCCCATAGGAAACTGGGAGCTTCACCATGACCCAGGCCGAGGCACCAATCAAAGCAAGGACAATTATGAGAAAAAGGGCATTACGGGATTGCAAGCTGGCTCCTTTGAGTGACGGGACGGGATTATACCGAGCTTAGGGTTCAAGTGTCCGGGAGTGATCCGGACCACAAGTGTCTTCAGTCCTTGGCCCAGAACATGTTGCCAGCTGGTTCTGATACCACCGCTGCTTTGAGCACTTCGACCGCTTTTCTCAGTCCTTCTGCCGGAGACATCAGCCCATCTTCGTGCTCAATACTGAGCACGTGGTCGTACCCAATGGTTCGCAGTGTGCTCACGAAGTCCTTCCACCAGCCTAGCGTGTGTCCATACCCAACACTTCGAAAGACCCAAGACCGGTTTAGGATGTCGCCATAGCTCTTTGTATCCAGGTTCCCATTCAGCGAGCAGTTGTACTGATCAATCCGGGTGTCTTTGGCGTGGACGTGATAAACGGCGCCTTCCCGGCCGAGCTCACGGAGTGCCGCTATGGGATCGATACCTTGCCACCAAAGATGACTCGGGTCAAAGTTTGCTCCGATGGATTCGGAGTGCTGGCCCACGGAACGTCGGAGCCGCAAAAGCGTCTCGTTTGAGTAGCAAGAGAACCCCGGATGCATTTCGATCGCAAAACGCACAGAGTTTTTTGCTAAGAAGGCCGCCTGCTCAGTCCAATAAGGAACGATTTTTTCGTTCCACTGCCACTCCAAGATGTCTCGGAACTCGTCGGGCCAAGCGCAAGTGACCCAGTTCGGATTGACCGCGTTTGGACCGTCACCTGGGCAGCCGCTAAAGCCGTTGACTGTCTTGATTCCCAACAATGAAGCCAAGCGCACTGCGTTTACAAAGACTTCGTGGTGGTCTTTCGCAATGGACTCGTTGGGGTGGAGAGGGTTTCCGTGGACGCTCAGGGCACTCAATTCAAGGCCCCGTTTGTCGAGTTTGTCCATGAGGGCCCGTCTCTTACCGCTATCCTCGATTAGGCCAGGAACGTCAAGGTGGGGTGAGCCGGGGTAGGCCCCCGCACCGATTTCCACCGCTGTGACTCCAGAGCTGACCGCCATTTCAAGGGCCTCCTCGAATGGTTTGTCTCCAAACAACGCAATGAAAAGCCCGATCTTCACAAAGTGAGGTTACCCGCGACTGTAAGCCAAAATCCGGGGGTCGACCATCTGCTCCACCCACTCATTCACGCCTAAACCTGGCCAGCCGTGCCTCCATCGAAGTGCCGATAGAACATTTTCTTCTGTTCCGATCCCGCCCATGTCGATGAGTACGCGCCAGGCGTCTCGAAACTCATTCAGAAGTGAGTCGGCGGCGGAGGCATGGACATAAAAGACACCGGCTGCCACGTACGTCATGTCTGGCACGAGACCAAGTTTTGCTGCGTATGCATCCATGTCGCGATGGCTTGAACCATGGAACCTTGGGACACTGTTTCGAAATAATTTGTACTTTCGTGTGAAGTGGGACACGAACACATGGGACAGGTCTGCCAAGTTCTGCGCAGCAGGAAAGAACCGGCCCCTTAGACTTTCCGCATGGTAACCGACGTCATGATTCGGCACCTTATGGTCGAAGTGCGTGCTAAAAAGTAGCCCAGCGTCGATCCACAAGCAAGCCCCATGGGTTTTTGCCGCTTCGCACATCAAGGGGACTTTCGCAAGATACATGGCGGGAAGATCCGGATAGAGATACTGTGCCGAAGTGAGATTCCGTTTGTGTCGCTCAAGGGCTTTGTGATAGCGGACTTTCCAGTCATCCACGTCCCACACGCTCCGGACATAGGGCTCGAGTGAAGGGACGTGTAGGCAGTTGAGCCCTGGGTCTAGCCGGTCAGGCTCGTTTGTAAAAACGGTCAGCCTTTGGCCGGACTGCTCAGCTAAGTTGGCCAGCAGTTTTGAATAATAAGAATATGAATCTCGGTCATGACGCAGGCCAAAAAAGGCCCCACTGACTAAAGGCAGCTCGGAAATCATGGAGCGGAGAGCAACTTCAATGTCGACTTCCCGGTGACTTTTTCCTCGTAGACCGGTTCATCCGGCTGGTCACTCGCGACAATTTTGAACCCCCCTGTCGCAACAGCCTCCGCGAACATCGTTGAGAAAGTCTTTTCGTCCAAATAGAACTTGATGTCGTTCTTGAGCTTAAGTCGCACCTCTTTGAGCCCAGTGGTCTCTGGATTTGTGCCTGTGATCTGGTGAATAAACTTGGCCGCGTCCGTGTCTAGATCGAGGTTTGCTCTGATGACATAGGCCTTCTTGGCGTTCCATTCTTGAAGACCTTCAAACGTAAACGTGTAGTCCAGTCTTTGGACAGCCTGTTTTCCGGTTCCTTTCAGCTCCCTCGGCTGATAGGAGACAGTTTTTTTCCACGTGTCTCCCGTTTTGACTTCTTCGAGTGGGAGCTTAGGCGAAAAGTCCAGCGATGAGTCCAAGTTACCACTGAACATGGCGAGCGACCTGACTTCTTGGATCATCGAGAACAACCCGTCTTGCCTTGGCGCCTTTGTCAGATTTGTCAGAACCTTAAATCCCTTGTTCGACTCCTTCTTCTTGGGATTCAGGTCGGTCACATCTGTAATTTCATTGATCGGAGACAGGGTCATGCGAACCTTGTAATCGACTTTTTCATCCTTCGTCCGGGGCGGATGGTCGGCGGTCTCTCCATCGACGAACGTCATTGTTGGCCGCTGATAAAGAACCACTGCGAACCCGTCTTTACGCGCCTCTTCGACCTTGATAGAAAACGCATATTTCAAGTCAAACTCCATAGGAAGAAAGAAGGACATTCCTTCCTCCTTGATTTCGGAAATGATATGGGAATGAACCGAGTAGTTTTGCGTCGTGCCAGTTGAGAACTTCCTAAGAAGCTCGACCTCAGGTGCGGTCTGCATGATAGAGGAGACTAGAAGCACGGACAACATGGAGCCATTATGTCTGATGCTCGACACGTGTCATCGTTTCGCTGTATTCTCACTCGATGCACATTGAAGTGGCGAAGTCCATACATGTTGACGGGATCGTGAACCTACAAAAACTGTGCTTTCCGTCTCCTTTTCCAGAAGACTGTTTGTGGACGTCTGACCACATCGAGCGGCACCTTGCAACCTTTCCCTTGGGTCAGTTCGTCGCGATCGTAGACGGAATTGTTGTGGGGAGTGCAAGCTCACTTATTATCACCGAGGAGAGCTGGCGATCCCACTCTGGTTGGATGAAGACGACAGGAGGGTTCCTTTTTGAGAATCACGATCGAGAAGGGACGACGCTCTATGGCGCAGACATCAGCGTGCACCCGGCCTTTCGAGGGCGCGGAATTGCAAAACAACTCTATCTGTCAAGATTTGAACTCGTAGTAAGCTCCCACCTTGATAGATTTGGAACAGCTTGCCGGACGCCTGGATGGCTCGAATGGCAAGTGGCCCGCCGCGATGCCACGTATCCAGAATACTGTTTGGCGGTAGTAAACGGGCTCGTACGAGACCGGACATTGACTCCCCTGCTCAGGTGTGGACTTCAATATCATGGAGTAATTGAAAATTACATGGAAGACAATGAATCTGGTGATGGGGCTGCCTTGCTCGAGTGGAAACCATGAGCGGCTATGTCGTCGCTCCAGGGGCAATGATTGGACATGTCCATCTGAAGGTGGCTGACCTACAGCGCTCTTTGGACTTTTATTGCCGCGTCCTAGGCTTCGAACTGACCCAGAAGCTGGGTTCTAGGGCCGCATTCGTCTCGGCGGGCGGCTACCACCACCACATTGGGCTCAACACTTGGGAAAGCGAAGGAGGCCGGCCCTCGGATATTGGGCATACGGGCCTTTATCACTTTGCGATCCTGTATCCAGATCGAAAATCGTGGGCGGCAGCGGTCATGCGTATTGTCGAGGAAGGCATTGAGCTGGAAGGTGCGGCTGACCATGGGGTCAGTGAAGCCGTTTATCTCCGGGACTGGGACGGAAACGGTGTCGAGCTCACCGTGGACAAAGACCGGGACAACTGGCCAAGAGACAGTAACGGCGACTTGGCCATGACAACTTTGCCGCTCAACTTGGAAGAGGTCCTCAGGTTCGCCAAGGGCCAACCATAAGAGTGCCAGGTTTTCCTCGTCTCGAAGAGTTTGGCCCTTGCCATGCGAAGGTGTCTGGCTGTCCCACCGTTTAACGGCGGACAGTCGCTACTATGTTTCTTGTACGCTCAACCCGAATTGAAATCTGGACCCCGAGCCGCACGGCTCAAGCCACACAAAAGATCCGTAGAAAGCCTTCAGTCGAAAACGACACATTCGAAAGGCAGCCCGAAAAACCAGTCCAAGCGGCAAAGTGCAGCTTGGACATTGTCATATAGTCAGGCTAATCGACCTTAAACAGCGATTCGGCCAGGCCAGTGTTAACTTTGACGTTGGCGTACTCTGTCGCGCCAGCAAACTTGCCGTCAGCGTTCTTGACGGTCGCCCTGCCCGGAATCCAGACCCCATTGACTTCCTTTGGTTGGTCGTACACAAATGTGGCCATAAGGAATCCGGCTTGCGAATACCATTCTCGCTGTCGCGTGAACTTCTTGACTGGATCGACCCAAACTCGGTATCTCGACGAGTCGTCCAGCTTTGGTTGATAAGTCAAGTCGAAGACCGGGCAGCCTCGAAGGTCGCCTGATGACTCTGTGCGTATGAACTTGGACAATAAGAAGCCGTTGAAGAGCGAGGGAGTCAGAAGGCCGAAATCGAGCGGGGTCTGTCGCTTTCCCGGCGCCTTTGACACATCGTCTCTTTGGTTGATCTTGGCCCGAGGAATTCTGAGGAGCTTTATCCCCCCGTTCACAATGAAGTAGATGTCTGTGTCTTCGACCCGGCTTTCCATTCGCAGTTTCATGGGCTCCTTCAACCAAACGTTGCTTGCCTTAAAACGGTATGACTTTGCGAAATCTTGGTTTATCTTTCCAAGCTCACCAGCCTTTGAGGACAGCACTTTCGCCGTGAACGAGAGATCACGCAAGTTGGATTGATAATAGGAACTTATCGATTGTTCTGCAATGACGATTGTAGCGATGAAGCTGATGGGCATGGACGAGAGTCTAGACGAACAGCCGTATGCCGGCGGTATTCTTGTTAGGGACAAGGCCCTTATTGATGCACGATCCATTGGCAACGCACCAGGCTAGGTTGTCGTCCCGTCGACGGGGTTCTTGGTTGCATCCGCGGGGCTCCCTCAACACGATGGACGCGGCCCTCCGCCTCTACCAAGTGCATTCTAGGACGCTCTTGGTCGGGCTCCTAGTTCCATCTCTTTTCACTTGGGCCGGCCTGTTCATTTTTGTCTGGGCAGTGCTGCCAGGTGTCGCGGTGTCATTCACAGTTTCCCGCAGAGGCGCACTTTGGGATTCAGTCATGTGGTCGATCGTTGCGACATTGGTCGTCGTTGTGCCTCTTTTGAGCCTCGGATCGACACTTGGGCAATTGTTCGCGTCAAAGCTTGTGGCGGAATCCGAATCTCTTAAATTGCAGTTAGACAGGGCTGGGATATGGAGGCCGCTAGCTTTGACTACAGCCTCGCTCAGCGTCTTGGTCTTCGTTCAATGTTGTTTCGGCGCCTTGTTGGTGTGGCTGGCCGAAAACCTGGTTCTTTCTTCCGACCAATACCTTCAGGGTTTATCTGTACTCGGAACGCTTGCCGCCTCGCCGGTTTGGTTTCTCTTCACCTGGTTGACCTTTCGACGTTGGTTCCTTCTGGGCCCTGTCAGAATTTTCGAAGGAAAAGGCTGGAACAGGGCCAGCGCACTCTTATCTGGTTGGGGCTCCCAGACTTTGACCGGAGTCATTTGGTGCCTCGTCATTTTGAGCCTGTTCATCGGATCTTCACTGATTCTTCTAGCAGACTTTATTGTCAACGGGTTTGTTGGTTCAGAGTCGGTAAGAAGTTCGGTGATAGACCCAGCGGGCCATTCTTTGCTCATAGTTGTATCAGGGGCCGTTCCAAGCTTTATTGCGGTTTGGCTCCTCACTCCGATTTGGCAATTGTCCCGGACTTTGGTCTATCTGGATCGGCTAGTCAGGCTCGAAGCCCTCGATGTCACGTCCATGCTTCAAGAGGTAAACCGTGCGCGCACTCGCGTCGTTATGCTTGATTAGCTTGTTCGGTGCCTGTTTAGCGGGCCCGGTCGCAAGTCTTCGTGATGGGATATCGAAAGCGAAGACGCCTTCTGAGTTCTACGCCGTACTTGACCAAGCCGACTTGTCTCGCCTTCCCGGCTACCTTCGTTCAACAATCGAAGGGATCGATCAGGAAGTTGACTGGAAGGATGTGCGGAGCGATCTCGTTTCCATGATCCGATATTTCGACCCGCTCGAACTTCCCGAGCAGGCATCCGCGCTCGATGCAAAAGGAGCGGCCAAGACCATTCTCTCGGGACAAGGCTACAAGCAAGTCAAGTTTGATGCCGACGGAAAGGAGGCCAAGGCAGAAGGGAAGAGCTGGGGTGCACAACTCCGCGAGTGGCTCAAGAAGCTGTTCCGGGAAAGCGAATCCAACTCAGTGTCGCCGGGTTCCGCCGGAATCAAAGCAATGGAACCCATCGTGTGGCTGGCTCTCGGTGGAGGGTTACTCGCATTTTTGACCGTGTTCCTCGTCAACTTCAGGATAAGACGACGCAAAAGGGTCGGACGGGCCCTTCTGGCAGACGATGAGGCCCTCCTGTCCGCAGACGAATGGCTGGTCAAGGCAAGGGACCTTGCCAAGAACAGTCAAGAGAGGGAAGCGGTCAGGTGTCTATATCTTGCGTCGCTGACACGAATGGATGAATTTGGATGGTTAACTTTTGTCCGGACAGACACGAACTGGGAGCATGTTAGGCGCTATGAGAGTGCGGGCGGAAACAACATAGACCTTAAGCGGGCCACAATCGAGTTTGACCGGGTTTGGTATGGCTATGACTGTCGACCAAATGACTTTGCGTATTTTCTTGGGTTTTACGAAAACCTACTGAAACAATCTTCTAAAGGGGGCACTTTTTGAAGCAGTCGCTCGTCTTGCCCGTGATTTTGGCTATCTCTTTGGCGGTCGTCACATCGTTGGTCGCACTGAACACCAGTGCAGACCTAGAGACTGCACCCAGCGCAGCAAGCGGCCAGCCGACAGGTCTTGCTGCCCTCGCCGAACTCCTGCGCCAAGACGGCGTGCCCGTCGTCATCGAACCGAGAAGCAGGCCCCGTCTCAAAAGGGACGACCTGGCAATTGCTGCAATCGTCGTCCAGCCTACACAAGAACCCTTTGAAGAGTCTGTATCCGAAAAAACGTCTGAGACTCTAGAAAAGCACTTGGAAGGAGGTGGGACGGTTCTTGAGCTTCGCATCCCATTGCAACCTTTCAATAACCGAAATCCAATACGGGAGACTAAATTTGAATTTGGAGACGACCATGGCAAGGCCTATGTCTTAACATCGCAGTACTGTCCGGGATCAAGCCTGGATGTCTCAAGCGGGGAAACCCCAGTCGTTCTCGAGACAGAAGAGAGTGCCGAATTCTTGCGTCTTTTAGTAGTCAACAAGGGAAACCTAGTAACGATCCAAAACGGGATTGGGGCCCTCAACAACTTTCTTGACCAGGCAGACAACGCCAAGTTCTATGTCGACTTGGTACGGCGGATGAGGCGGGCCCAAGGCAGGGTTGTATTCGTGGAAGCCGCAGCAGGGACCGCCGCCGACCCGAGCCTCTTTCAAGCCCTTGGAGGTTGGGCTGTCGGAATTCAGTGGCAAACCTTGCTTGTTGCCGTTGTAGGATTGTCCGCAGTTTGGCGCCGGTTCGGCTTACCGGTCTCTTCTCCAGGTCGATCCGAAGGAACCAGAGGGTTGCTGACGACCATGGCCGAGATTTTCCGCGAGGCGAAAAAGCACGAATTCACCATCGACACATTGAGAAAGGAGTTCCTGATGCGTTGCAAATCTTCCCAAGGGCTAAGGTCGACAGCAAGCGAGGAAGAAGCTCTCAAACAGGTCAGCGATGAGATCCGGCAAGACTATGAATTGAGCGGCGACACATCGAGAACTTTTGAAACTCGATTAGCCGCGCTAGACAGATTGATCAGACACTAGTGACTGTTCGGCGGTGGCCGCAGAACTTGGAGTTTCAAAAACGGTCACTTTTACTTTGGACAGGTTTCTTCCTTGAAGCTTGGCTGCAAAGCTCTTGGCCATCCACCCAGCAAGGTTTTCTGCGGTCGTTAAGAAGGGGAGTTCACATGCTTTCAAGTCGTTCTTCTGCAAAAACTCTCGCATGGCGAGGTCGTCGGGGCTCAGTGCAAAGGCGTGGTCCAGCGCACTTCGAATAGGTTCCGCAAGCTGCATGATTTCACCAAAGTCAATGACCATCCCATCTGGCCCGATCTCACCCCAGACTTCGACGACTGCCCGATACGAGTGCCCATGGACGTTTTTGCACAAGGGATGGTCGGGCAACCGGTGACCCATTTCCCACCGAAACTCTTTTCGAACCGAAGGCATTGCGAGTATAGATGTGTTTGAGCAGCTCACTTTGGAAACCGGGGCCGCGAACGGAAAAAAGTGCTGGTGAACCCAGGGACCAACTTGCGATAGAACTCAGCTGCCAACTGTTGCTTTTTAGCCAACTTTGGAAACCTGCCGCAAAATTGCCAGAACACGGGATCACCACTGAACATTCCTTCAACGATCATGTTAAAGTCCTCCTCTAAGCTTGCTTGCGAATACTCGGTCAAGAATCCTCGTTTGGCTAGAGTGGCCTCGTATTCTGTAGAGGCTTTGCCGGAACGGAGGGCTTCTGTCCCGCCGTCCCCGTACCGAAATCCGACCGGGTTCGATTTGCTCCACTGCCTGGCGTCCAACTGATCTGGGTGGTTGCGAAGAAGGACGCTACTGAACTCGTGGTGAAAGCTTCCAAAAATGTACTTGTCTGTATACCCTTGCTCAGAACCTTGGTTTGTCAAGTAGACCGCATCCAGCGAGTTAGTCCCTCCATATGACAAGCCATAAAACTTGATGGACTTGCAGACATAAACCGTCTTGAGTTCCTTTTCTAGGAAATCGTTGGGGTAGAGCGCAAGTGCCCTCGATACAATCGCTATTGACCTGGAGACTTCCGATTTTTCAAGCTCTTGCGCACCGGCGTTGACAGGATCTTTCCTCCAAGAGGCAGGAAACATTTCGTCCGAAGTCGTTGTTACAATTTTGACGGAGGGTTGGCTCGGTACGGACTGAACGAGGCACAGGCTGAATACCAGCGCAGCGGCGGTCATAGCGGCATTTTACTCCCACTCAATCGTCGCTGGGGGTTTGCTTGTCAAATCGTACAGAACCCGGTTCACGCCATCCACCTCGTTGACGATCCGGTTGCAGACATGCTCCAGAAAAGCGAAGTCAAAATTAAAAGCTTTAGCTGTCATCGCGTCCTCGCTCGTCACCGCCCTCAGGACCACGGGGTTTTCGTATGTCCGGTCGTCACCCATGACTCCGACACTTTGGACGTTAAGAAGAGCTGCGTAGGATTGCCAAATCGACC
>JAEURO010000069.1 GCA_016788345.1 Chthonomonadaceae bacterium | reverse complement strand
CAGGGCCTCGAGCTCGCTGTCGACGACGATGGTCTCCAGGTCGCGGACTTTTCTGACCATCCGCTCGTTCTTGGCGCCCAGCTTGGCGCCCTTCTGGAAGTAGCTGCGGACGCGGTTCTTGAGGTTGACCGCCTTGCCGACATAGAGCACCACCCCGCCTTCGTCCCGGTATATGTAACAACCAGGCTTGGTCGGCAGGCTCTGCAGCTTTTCGCTGAGGGCGTCGGGGAGAGGGGATTTGCGCAGTCAATACTTTATACAGCTTTCGATTCTACTCGGTTAGGCTTTTCTGCGCCCTTCAGCTCATAATTGACCGAACCTCGAGACCTTTGCCAAAAACCTCTTGTTGCTTTCCTTGCACAACAATTGCACCATAACTTACGTTCATCTTGGCGTTCGCCGAGCACGGACGAGAATGACAATTCCGCCAATCGTAGCTGCCAAACCCGCGCAAACTATGAAAGGATTTACAGCAGGTGATTTATAGCTCAGACGCCAAGCCTCCTCTTGGGCCGCGGCTAGGGATTCGATGTCTTTTTCGTCAGGTATTTTGTCGGACAATTCGTAGTCGACTCGGCGGCCCGTGCCTAGACGATGGTCAAGGACTTTTGCACCTTTTGGCCCCAATCGATCGCATATTTCCTGCATCTCACCCAGTTTTGGACTCGTCGATGCTAACTCATATTTGATAGAATCGCGCGTTGTGCGGTCCCGATTTAGGTTGCGCCATTCTGCCCGATCATAAGCACCTTTAATGTTCCTAAAAAAGACAAGTTCCCCAACAAGTTGTGTGTTTGTGCCCGCGTAATGCTTAACAGAAAGCACTTGCCCAGAAACTTCATCGACTTCAATGACAAACGAAAGATATTTACGGTCACCTATTATCGAAGTGGTTTCAAAAAAGAGCGTACCTCGCCGTTGATCATATGCCTTTAGTTCGGATTTATCGAGCACACGCTGCACAGGCACGTTGGCAAGGGCGGCCGCATAGAACACGTTTCCAAGAACCAGATCAAACGCCTTGGACGTTCCAGGCTCGGCACTACCCTCAACTCTTCCCATTCGGTCAGGCGAAAGGTACTCAAAACTAGCCTTAAAGTCGCTCACGCCATAGTTGACCGACTCTTGCTTGATCCAATCGCTGCCGTCATGCCTCATTTGAAGCTGTTGTCGCTTGATAGCACAAACTGAGCCGTTCCAAGCCGCCAACATCAATCCTTTGCGGTATGAACGCCTTGCCAAGTCTGCGTATACATCCTCCCAGCTTTTCTTCAAACTCGACTTCATGCTCAATGGCGCACCATTTGCAATGTCCAGTTGGACGTTTTTCTCAACGACGGCTTCTCTGTGCTCTTTTGTCATAGCAACTGGTGCCATTTCAGAAAGATATCTCCAGATTCTTAGCTTAACACCGTATTGCAAGTTGACAAGGTGCATCCACTTCGCATCAAGTAAGGCTGGGATCGACACAAGCTGCGACCACGCAGGTGCGCCCCAACCCAATGCGCCAACGGTGATAACAAGCCGTATGGCGCCCCTCATCTTGCTGGTTTGGCTGGATTGGGGTAGTCTTGGCATGTCTCCGCACTTAGATTTCCAGAGACTTCGGTGTATCCTCCTGAGGCGGAGCATTCACACCAAAAAGCTCCATTCGCGCAAGTGCCACTCCGAACATAGTGTGGGACAGTGATCCACGCCGAGCGACAGGCCACCATTGCTGAACTATGACACGAGGAACCTGAAGTTCTCTTCAGTTCTGAGCATCCGCCGCCACAGTTTGGATAGGTTCCGCAGTCTGTCGTGTCGTAATAGTACAGCCACTCTGGGTCATTGCGTTTACACTTCGAATTGCTTTGCCAGGGCCCCACGTCACATCTGCCGAAGAAAGCTCCGTCAGAACCAAAGTTGCTCCGACAAGTGTCAGGAGCGTCCCTATCGATCGAGTCAATTTTGATTTCATAGTAGTAGTCCATTCGTGGTCATCGCAAAAAATAAATGTGAACCCGCAATCAACTTAATAGAGCTTGACAAAGGCAAAGAAGTAGCGCGGTTTTCCGGCGAGATTCTCCATTGCAACAGTTTCGTAGCGATTCTCATGTTTCGAGTTTGGTGCAAAGCTGACGGTGCACTTCATCGATTCATTTGGTTTCAATTCGTTCTTTTCCAAACCCACAACTGTGCACCCACAGCCTGAAGCAGATTTTATTGTTGCAGGTATAGCCCCAACGTTTCTTATCTCTAGCTCGACAACTGTCTCGTTGTCCGGATTCTGGTGGGCGGTCACGTTCCGGTTTACAAACATGACAGCGCCCTCTTTTTTTGCCCGCTTCAGCAATCCCATTCGTTCGACCCATGCATCAGCTGCCATGTTCACACAGATCAAAGCTAGGCCTGTACCGGCCAAAATTAGGCCAGTGAAAACAACTACCGCCTTATAACAGGGCATTGGGGAGACTTTACCCCCCCCCCACCGGTAGATTGTCGACAGTAATTATACGGGTTTTGCAAAGGGCGGAATCAATGAGGATGCGGCTCAATCAGGCGTGCCGTTCCGGTAACATCGCTATCTACATGAATCCCATCCGAGTCATCGTGGCAGGCGCAGCGGGAAGAATGGGGGCCGAGACAGTCCAAGCCATCTCTTCGGCACCAGACCTCGATCTTGTGGCAGCGGTCGATAAAAGTAGGGCGGGTGAAGATTGCGGCACTGGGCTCGCCATTCGAGACAAGCTCGGCGAGACGCTGGACAGCGTCCCGGCCGATGTCATGGTGGACTTCACGCATCCAGCTAGCGCAGCCTCCAACACGATGTCTGCCCTTAAGCGCAATGTGGCGGTTGTCATTGGTACCAGTGGACTTTCAAGTGAGGACCTGTCTGCGGTTCGCTTGGCCTGCATGGAGTCGGGTACGCCGGCCCTGCTTGTCCCCAACTTTGCCATTGGCGCGGTCCTCATGATCCGGTTTGCAGAGTTAGCGGCCAAGTGGTTTCCCAATACCGAAATTATTGAACTCCATCACGACGGAAAGGCTGACTCGCCTAGCGGGACAGCCACCAAAACTGCCGAACTCGTGTCAGAAGCCAGGGAGAGCGTTCCACGAAAAACCGTTCAAACCATAGAAAAACACCCAGGTGCACGCGGTGCGAATGTCAAAGGGATTCCTGTGCACTCCGTTCGATTACCGGGATATGTGGCCCACCAAGAAGTAATTTTCGGGGCCCCAGGTGAAATCTTGTCTATCCGCCACGACTCCATGGACCGCAAGTGCTTCATGGAGGGCGTAAAGTTGGCCGTACGCGAAGTCAGGGGACTGAGCGGTTTCGTCGTCGGCCTCGACAAGCTCATATTCAAACCCTGACCAAAGTCAGGGCTACCCCTGACTTTGGTCAGATTGAAACAAGGCATTTGGCATAGAAAAATGTGGTTCTGGGTTAGACCCCCAAGAGAACCTCTATGAAAACCACATTCTTCTTTACTCTCGCTGCACTGACCACCACTGTCTTCTCCCAAACCGAATTCAGTGCCTTTGGGGCCGACAGTAGTGCGATCCAATCTACAGTTGATGGCTTCCGGGCTGCCCTCGGCCCAAACAATGGCGTCGGCCCTGGCATTATCAATCCGGACGGAAGGCGCGAAATCAACTGGGATGCTGTTCCTGACAGTTTTTCAAGCCCCAATGACCTACCTGCCAACTTTTTCAATAACAACAGCAAGCGCGGGGCCGTCTTTAGTGGAGCCCAGAGGTTCCGGGTCAGCGCTGACAATGACAACCCTACGAACACACCTCCTCTGTTTGCCGAATTTAACCCCGACTACGCGAACACGTTTTCCGTTTTCAGCCAGCAGCGCCTTTTCAGCAGCGTCGACTCCAACGTCTATGACGTCGAGTTCTTTGTTTCTGGGTCTAACACCCGTGGCCTGACCCGTGCTTTCGGAGCCGTTTTCACGGATGTAGACTTGAACAACTTGTCGAGCATCGAGTTCTTCGATCAGAGTGACCGCTCGATCCACACTATGTTCGTTAATGGACAGGGCGACTTCACAACAAACAGATCCCTTTCGTTTGCTGGCGCCATGTTCGCTGCACCGGTCATTAGCCGGGTCAGGATCACTCTCGGAAACTCCGCTCTAGGAAGTCTGGACGGCGACGGCCACGATGTCGTCGTCAACGACGACTTCATCTATGGTGAAGTCGTACCTGAGCCCGCCTCGATGGTTGCACTGGCTGGCGGCCTGCTCGTCAACCTCCGCCGCCGAAAGTCAAAGTAGAAATTTAACCTAGTGCTTTTCTTGCCCCGGCATTCAACCGGGGCCTTTTTGTTGGCTTCATTGGGCCCTGGGGCTACGAGTTGGGCAAAGGTCGCATCGGGTAAGCATGAGCAAGATGACGATCCAAGTGGCCTTTGATTACACCTGCCCTTATTGCTACATTGGCCACCACCAGGTTCTCAGACTGAGAGAGGAATTTGGGGTCGAATTCGACTACTTGTGCTACGAATTGTGGCCCGAAGGAATGGAGATCGTCCACGGCCCAGTTAAACCAGACATCCCGGGCAAACCTCGCGTCCCGACCAGGTTCGAATTTGCCTTAGCCGCTTCGGGAGTGCCAAAGCCCCGCCACTTCGTGGACGGTGACCGTATTCACAACGCGCTCGAAGCCACGGAACACGCAAAGGCGGTTGGAGTGGCAGGACAATTCGTCGATCGACTCTTCAGAGCCTTGTGGACCGAAGGTCTGGCGATCAATGACCTTAATGTGCTCAGTTCGTTGGCCGAAGGGATCGTGCCAGACGTCGATGCCCTCCTCGCAGACGTTGAGAACCGGGCGTTCGCTGACAAGATAGTCCTCTTCGACGATCCCGCCCATGCGACAGGGGTTTATAACGTTCCAACTTTTGTCATCAACGGAAAGAAGTTTGCCGAGCAGCCCTTCTCAGTTTTGGAACGTGCCATCAGGGCGGTGCTGAATTGAGCAGTGTTTACAGCGAACTTGGGCACCGACCTCCCTTCGACGACCGACCTTGGGTCTCGATCAATATGGTCGCAACGATCGATGGCAAAACCGTCAGTGGATCGCGTGACGAGCCTGTCGCAGACCTTGGCTCCACAGTCGACCATCAGACCATGCGGTATTTGGAGTCCCAGTCTGAAGGTGTCTTGATCGGGGCTGGTTCGTTGCGGGCGACTCCTGGCTTGCATTACGACAAGGGTCTCGTGCGGTTCGTCGCCACACGGTCCGGTGACCTCGATTATGGCTCGAGGTTTTTTTCCGACTGCCCTGACAAAGCATGGGTCTTGGCATCATCTGAAGTTCGAACACCCGAACACGTCCGTCGCTGGCCCAAGACTGGCCCAATGGCATGGACGGACACCTTGCTATGGATGAGGCGCGATCTGTCAATAGGCCAACTGATGGTTGAGGGCGGCAGCGAGCTCAATGCTGACCTTATCCGTGAAGACCTTGTCGACGAGCTATTCCTTACCATCGCCCCTGTGGTGAAACTTGGGAGAAACATACCGACCTATGCCGGCGGTGGACCTCTAAGCAAAAACGACTTACTTCGGTTCAATTTGGTCTCCACGATTCCAATTGGCAACGAAGTCTTTCTGAGGTATCAAAGGTGCCGCTGACGGCATGAAAAGTCCCCTCGCCCCATACGTCTTTTTGCTGAGAAACCTCTCAAAGTCGACCCCGCTGGCCGGTGTCATCGTTCTCGCTGTATTGTTGATTTCTGGGATTGTCGTCATCATGAATTCGATTCCGCTTAGCATCCGGACAACCTATTCTTACAGCCGGTTTCACACGGGTGTGACGCCGCGAGGCAACCCTGCCATGACTCCCACACTCAAGAAAATCATCCTGGATGAAAGCCCCGTTGCGCTCGGTCCACTCATGACGTGCCGAGCGGCAGACTGTGAGGTCAAAAGCATCGTTGGCCCCTGGAGGTTCGTTGTCATCGCGCTCGAACAGAACGACATGCGGTCTTATGCGGCCAGGCTCGGAGCGACCAAGTTGACGGGCCGTTGGCCACGTAAGGGCGAGCCTGAAGCGGTCGTCAGCGAACCGATTTTGAAAAACATGCAACTGAAAATGGGTTCCGCCATCCTCAAACCGGAAGACTCTAACAACTACTCGCCAAAGCCGGTCAAAATTGTTGGCGTCTTGCGAACTGACCAATGGCTGGCCATGATGCCCATCGAATACCATCGGGCCAACCACTTCCCTCCAATCGACCTGCTTGTTGTTATGGCCAAGAGCTTGGACGAACAAGACAAGCTGGATCACTGGATCTATGAGAGGTTCAAAGGGATGCAAGCGAGGGTGTTCGCTTACTTCAAACTTGAAGAAGAGACGACCGAAATGTTCAAGATTCTCTACTCAATTTTGAACGTCGTCATTGGACTGCTCGTCATCGTCATCACACTCATGATGGCCCTGCTCATGAACATCTACCAGTCACAGCGGGTCCAGGAGTTCGGACTACTTCAGGCGATCGGCCTATCTCGTAACACGTTGCTGAGAAGGATATTAGCCGAGTCCGCCATCGTCGTCTTTTTGGGTTGGGTTATGGGCCTTGTCAGTTCATTGGCTTTTTTGTCGCTTATCCGAAAGGTGCTGTTCGACCCTCGCGCCTTTATGCTCGATCCTTTCGACCGAACGGCTTACCTTTACACAGTTCCAGTCCCCATCGTGATTTTCGCAGTCTCGGCACTGACGATTTGGACCAAGTTCCATAAGTTCGACCCCGTAGGAGTCGTCGAAAGGAGGCTTGTGTGATTGAGGCCCGGTCCGCCTCGCTTGTTTACGAAGACAACGGCAAAGAGGTGTTCGCCTGTCACGACATTGATTTGCGAGTTAAGGACGGTGAATTTATTGGCATACTTGGTCCGAGCGGGTCCGGTAAGTCGTCGCTCCTTTACGTTCTGTGCGGACTCAAACGTGCGACTTCGGGAGGAGTCGCTTTCGATGGCCAAGACTATTCGTCAATATCAGGCGAGGCCCTCGCCGGACTCCGGTTAAAGAACTTTGGTTTTGTTTTCCAATACCCGTACCTTCTGGGCTATTTGAGCGCTCTCGAAAACGTAATGTTGGGATATCCCAATCCGGGATCGAAGACCAAGGACGAAGCAGAGGCCCAACTGAGATCCCTCGGTTTGGCTGACAAAGCGCACCGGTTCCCCCATCAATTGAGCGGAGGCGAACGGCAAAGGGTGTGCATTGGGCGGGCTCTGCTCGGCACAAAGCGGGTAGTTTTCGCCGATGAGCCGACCGCCAATCTTGACCACCTCAACGGAATGGCGGTGGTCGAAACGCTGGTGTCAAACAGAGGATCTGGAAGCCTTGTCATGGTTACGCACGATCCCAGCATGCTTGAGCGAGCGGACCGGGTCGTCACAATCCTCGACGGAAAGATCCACTCCGTCTAAAAAAAACCCCGCCATGGCGGCGGGGCTAATGTTGGACCAGTATTTTTTCTATTTATTGTTAAGCCGTAAACCCTTGCCGTTGTTTGCGCAAAAAGGTTGGAATATCAAGGTCGAGTTCGTCGATTTCGATTTCCTTTGGAGACTCGCGGCCAATCCCAATCTGTGGAGTTTCAGCTGGATTTCGAGTGCTACGGACAGCTGTCTGCGAAAACACGTCGCTTTTCGAGATCGCGTTTGAAACTTTATCTAGATCCGCGGCAAGCAGTGTGAGCTGGACTTCGTCGTGCATGTTCTCGTCGACGACATGCCCCATAAAGACGGCGGCGTCTTCGGCGTGAGCGAGTTGAAGCAAGTAGTCCATCGCATCGTAGGCTTCTCCGATAGCGAAATCCGGACCAGCTGTGAAGTTGACCAGCAACCTTTTGGCACCACTGATTGAAAATTCGAGCAACTCGGAGTTTGCCGCCATCTCAGCTGCCACTCTGGCACGGTTTTCGCCAACACCCCGGCCGATTCCCATCAATGCGATGCCAGCGTCTTTCATGACTGCCCTTACGTCTGCGAAATCAACATTGACGACTCCAGTGTTGAGCACAATGTCGCTGATCCCTTGGACACCCTGGCGCAGGACGTCGTCGGCAGCTGAAAATGCATCTTGCAACGTAGTCTTGCGCTCTACGACCTTCATCATGTTGTCGTTCGGGATGACAATCAAGGTGTCCGTTTTTTCAGCCAGGAGGTCGAGCCCAGATTGGGCGTTCCTCTTCCTCTTCGGCCCTTCAAATTCGAACGGCCTTGTGACGACGCCAACGGTCAAGATGTCAAGTCGCTTGGAGAGTTCTGCCACATAGGGCGCCGCACCTGTTCCAGTGCCGCCACCCATTCCAGCAGTGACGAACACCATGTCTGCACCTTCTAGGATTTCTGTGATCGCCCTCTCGGATTCTTTCGCTGAGGATAGCCCTTTGGCCGGGTCTCCGCCTGTCCCGAGCCCTCTTGTCTGCGACTCGCCTAGAGCGATCTTCTCGTCGGCGAGACTGTGTTCCAACGCCTGTCGGTCAGTGTTCATGGCAATGAACTGGACGCCTTGGACGCCGGCAGCCACCATCCGGTTTACGGCGTTGCATCCACCGCCACCGACACCGATCACTTTAACTATCGCTTGGGCTTCAAAAAGGTTCTTTGGGCTCATACTGAATTTAGGCTCAAGATTTGGACCAGCCCTAAAGGCAAGGTCGAAGGTAAGGACGCGGAAGCGCGTGTTAAAGAACCGAAAAGTTTTCCACACAGGGCTTGGAGTAACCTCAAGGGTATGTCAAATTCAGCCGTCGGGATCGTGATGGGGTCGGATTCCGACCTCACGACGATGGAGGCCGCCGAAGTAGTCCTGAATGAATTTCAAGTCCCGTATGAACTCACTATTGTCAGCGCGCATAGGACGCCGGAACGACTGTACGAGTACGCGAAATCGGCCCAATCTCGAGGGCTCAAAGTCATCATTGCTGGGGCAGGAGGCGCGGCCCACCTTCCAGGCATGGTTGCCTCATTGACCCAGTTGCCCGTCATCGGAGTCCCGGTACAGTGCTCATCCCTCTCGGGCCTCGACTCTCTCTTGTCGATCGTTCAAATGCCTGCCGGCGTGCCCGTGGCGACCGTCGCAATCGGAAACGCTCGAAACGCCGGGCTGCTAGCGGTCGAGATTCTGGCCCTAAGCGACGAAGGACTCAGTCAAAATCTGGCCCGGTTTCGTTCAAAGCAGACTGCAACTGTGATAGAAAAGGCAGGCAGGATCGAAAGGAAAAGTGTCAACCAGCGCGACTGATTACTGAACCTTCAGAAAACGCTTGCAGGATCAACCTTCCGTCTGTTGAACCCAAGAGTGTGTTTGTCGCGCGCTCTGGGTGAGGCATGAGCCCAAGAACGTTTCCTGATTCATTCATGACACCAGCAATGTTGTTTTGCGACCCGTTCGGGTTTGAAGCCAAGGTCGGCTGACCCGATTTGTCAACATATCTGAAGGCCACTTGACCTTTCGACTCGATTTCTCGCAATGTCGCTTCATCGCACACAAAACGGCCCTCACCATGGGCAATGGGCAACTGCAGGAGCCTGTCAACCCCCAAAGTAAATGGCGAGCGGCTCGACTCAGACCGCAAGGTCACCGACTTACAAACAAATTTTTCTTGAGAATTCTTGAGCAAGGCTCCTGGCAAGAGTCCTACTTCGCAAAGGATTTGGAAACCGTTACACGCTCCTATGACCAACCCTCCGGCCCTCGCCAATTCGACAACGGCACGCATGATTGGGGCGTGGGCGGCCACGGCGCCACAACGCAAATAGTCGCCATATGAGAAGCCTCCAGGGACAAACACGGCGTCAAACCCAGACAACGATGTCTCTTTGTGCCAAACGTAGTCGGCCCCGACGCCGATGTCCCTTCGAAGCGCCCAGAGAGCGTCTTGGTCACAGTTCGATCCTGGGAACTGAAGCACTGCGACTTTCAATTAAAAACCTCGTACTCGTAATCTTCGATCACAGAGTTAGCAAGGAGCTTTTCGCACATCGCCCGAACCCTCGCTTCATCGAACTTGTCCATTTTTAGTTCGATCAGTTTGCCGATCCTGACTCCATCGACCTCCTCGAACCCAAGTGACTTCAGGGAACCTTCAAGCGTCCTGCCAGCTGAGTCGAGCAAAGAAGGTTTGAGGGTCACGAAAACACGGACATCGATCACAAAGCTATTTTGGCAGAGACACCAAGGCTCCATTGAACCGTCTAGTTGTATTAGGACAAACTCGCATGAATTCGTGCATTTTTTTACTGCCAATAGCCTCATCGGCGCAAAAAGTTGGTACAATACTGTCGCTGGTAGGAACGCCATGACGTTGGCAGTGTTAGCAAGTTCTGTGGTTTTGGGCGTAGGGGCCCAGTTAGCTCCTGCCCGAATACAAGACCAAGTCAAGATCCATAGGAACTACATCTGGTATGTCGCACCTGGGGGAGGCTTTTGCCCAGGCCCGACACCCTATTTCACCGTCAGCATCCCGGTTGACTACCTCGAAGCCTATGGGGTGTTCCTTCCGAAAGTGGAGTCCTTCAGCATGGTCTTGAGACCATTGTACGAGGGAAAGACGTTCCAGTCCTTTGGGGCGACAACGATCGACGATCACAGCCTTGCCGTGCGTGGGACTGATTTGTCGACAGCCGGTCAACCATCGACGACGTCCAAATTGAATTGCAGGCCCAACGATCCAAAGACCGTTCTCGACCCGATTGTCACAGGCTTCTAGCAAGAAAAATTAATGGACCATCCCCAGCATAAGCCGGGGTGGTCCTTTCGTATGGGTCAGTAAAAGGGTCAATCCTAGCCTCTGAGGAGGGACAGGACAGCTTGTGGGGCCTGGTTGGCTTGGGCCAACACTGAGAGGCCAGAGTTCTGGATGATCTGCAGTTTCGTAAAGTTTGTCATCTCTTCGGCGATGTCCACGTCTCGAATGCTCGACTCTGTGGCTGTGAGCGACTCCTTGGTGATGCTGATCGATCGCATATTGGTCTCGATCGTGTTCCGCATGAACGATCCAATGTTTCCGCGGGACGACGACACTTGAGAGATCGCGTCGTCGATCTGCTTGAGCGCGGTCGTCAGGTCTATGACCGTTATGTCTAGGCCAGCTAAACCGAGGGCACCTGCATTGAAGTTTGTGAGGTTCAACTGCGTCGTTTGATCGGCGTTTGCACCGATCTGGAAAGCACTCTGCCCGGTCGAAATCTGGATGGCAGCGGCCGTGTTCCCGGTCGTGGTGCCACCAGTCACCGTCATGACAAGGGTGTTTCCATCTCCGTCTTTGAGTTGGAGTCCTCGACCACGTGTGAATGCCGCAGTCGCAATTGTCGCTCCCAGTGAATCTTTGTACGTGACTGTGGCTGCCGCATCCTGGCCGGCATCTGTCGAGCTGCCTGCCGAACCCAAAATGACAGCTGCACCATCAGTCAAGTTCACCTTCACGTTGCTGCCGTAATCTTTGCTATTGAGGTCGATCCTGTTCGATACGTTGTTATAAGTGGCGTTGACTCCCGTATTGGACGCCGCAGCATTGATTTTATCGACGACGTTCTGTACAGTGTCGCCGGGAGACGCCTTAAAAGCGAATCCATTGATTGAGAAGCTTCCGGTAGGAACGGTGAGATTCGCGGCCGTATAAGTAGCGGTGCCTGTCACAGTGGCCTGTTGGGCGGCTTGGGTGAGGTTCACGTCCAGAACGCCGTCTTGGGTCATCGACTTGCCAGCGAAGTTGCCAGTGATCGCTACTGAAGCTATTTTGGACGGCGCGTTGATCGTGCCGGTGGTGCCCGCACTTCCGTCCAAGAGCTTTTTGTCTCCAAACGCGGTCGTTTGGGCGATCCGGTCGATCGAGGCCAAAATATTGTTCAGTTGAGTTTGGTTCGCCTGCTTCTGGTTGGCGTCGACTGTGCTGTTACCATTAGCCACGGTGAGGGCCCTGGCGTCACGCAAAAGCCTGCTGACTTCATCCAAGGCGCCATCGGCCGTTTTGGCATAGTTCATGGCGTCCTGGTTGTTCCTCAGAGCGGCGTCCATGCCACTGATTTGCCGTCGAAAGTTTTCGCTGGCTATGAGGCCAGCTGGGTCGTCGGCTCCAGAATTAATCCGAAGACCTGTCGAGAGACGATTGATCGACTTGGCGATTTCTGAGCCAGTCCCGCTCAAGTTTCTGTAAGCGTTCATGGCGACTGTGTTGTTGTTTACGCGAAAGGACATTGCGATTTCTTCCTTGAAGGCCGCTGTCTCGCCCATCCTTGAGCAGACTTTGCTTTTCCTTCAAAGGTGCTTGTTCCCTGTCAGACTTACGGGTATACCAGGTAAATATACTAGTATTCAGGAATAATTGCGAGTTTTCTATCTGTCCCAGTGTTTTTGCTTAT
>JAEURO010000068.1 GCA_016788345.1 Chthonomonadaceae bacterium | reverse complement strand
TATCCAACGGCGTAGCGAGACGGTAGTCCTGCGATTCGGGCACACACGGCCAGCGATGTGGCGAACAGGTCGCAATAGCCCACTTTGCGTTCGAATAGAAATTGTTCAATCGCGTCCCTTGCCGGATCCTGCGGGTCGGGTTTGAGGCTATAGGCTGCAAGGTTTGAGATCGCGTTTTGAAGGGCCACCGCCTTCTCATAATCGTTTGACAGTCCCCGAATCGTTTGGTTGACGAAGACAATCACCGAATCGGGAACCTTGCCAATATCCAAGAAACTTTCTTTGATTTGCTCATAACTGTCGGGAAGCTGTGCAGGGCCCGGATCAGAACCTGGGGCAGGGCGCGAGTACCTGAACTTGACAGACTGACCCTCGTTTAAGGTTGTTTCGCTGAACACCAGCCCGCTTGGAAAGAACTGGCAAGGAAACTCAAAATGGCTTGACATCCCGATTACCGGGCCCGGAGCAGGAACTACAATTTGAGGGCTGGTCGGGCCCAGTAACTCGAATTCTGCGACCGGCACTTTTGGAAGCGGCTCGACTGGGGCACCGTCCGGCCACGCAACGACCCACTTGTTGTTGCCGCCTGCGCTTGAGACTGGCTGCCCGAAAATCCGAGCGAACGGTCTGCCAGTGTTGCGCGACCACCCGTTGCCTTGGTATCTCACGAACGTAGCCGTACGCAAGACACTAGGCTCGATGACCCTCAATCTGAACAGGACTTGGTCCGAGAGGGTGATGGGACCGCGTCCGATCTGAACATCGGAAATGGTCGCGTTGCCTTGAGTGGACATCGTCGTCGGCGTCGTCGGCAAGCTCATTTTCAGGGTGCCAGATACTGGTTGAAGTGAGAATCTCAGAATTGGACCAAAAATCAAGCTGAAAATGACGATCAAACCGGCAGAGCCAACAGCCCATTCAGGCCCGGCCATCCATCTCCAAGCATCCCTGTCGAGCAAGCCGACGTCCTTGTGCCCCGCCTGGGCCGCCCGCAATATCATCGACCTTTTGTGGATCCTAGAGTACAGAAGTGAAGAGCAGACAATGAAGACAAAAAAGAGGGCTGTAGCCGGCGCAAACGTATCAAATGTCCCGACGAGAGCAAACACAGAGATACAAGGTAGGTTAAGGAACAAAAGGGTTTGGTCGCGCCATGAAACAAAGCCGCAAAAGACAACCATGAACGAAAGCCATGTTCCTGCGAACAGTTGGAAGGGAAAGCCTTCTTCAGGCAACAACCTGTTTAAGGGAAAGGCCAAAACAGCGGCAGCAAGCGCCAGCCCCGCCCATAGGTATCCATCAAACGCTTTGACATTGACCTTGGCAAGATAGCGAGACAGCACATACCCACAGAGAATCGAAACCACGGATGAGACTGCCAATAAGGTTGCTAGGACGTGTTTTGACAGACTCTCGCCAAGTGCGAACAAGGACGATGTGCACGCGACCAAGACCAAGAAGTGGTCTATGAACCCCAGTTCGACGGTTCCTTTCATAGACGAGCCTCTGGCAATGGCATGGCGTGGACCTCCACGCCAGACGATTCGAGTTCGTCGATGAACCCGCCCGAAAGCGCGCTTGCCTTGCCACTTTTGGGGTCAAATGCTGAGGCGTCGTAGAGACAACAGACGGTTCGAACTCCGGACAGTTTGGCTAGTGTCGCCGGCAAGTCTGGATCCATGATGCAGGCAAACACCACAAGGGTCGTCCCGTCAGGGATCTTGAGTCCGCGGACGACCGCAGACAAGGGTTGTTGATTGTCGCACGTTGCGTCGGTCAGGAGGTCACGGACTTCACGGGTGCGCACAGCTGGGTGAGAAGCCAGGTCTGCAAAGTGTTCTACTTTCGGAAACCAGACCTGGGCTCCGGATTCTAAGTAATGCTCAGCCAAGAAGAGCGCATGGCCGCACATGGCCTCGAAAGTTGTCCGGCTGTCTGACCCGACCTCTGTCCCGAGTGTGTCTTGGAGCACAAAGGCCAAAGATAATCCGGAACCTGAGTCAAATTCCTTGACCATGAGCCGACCGGTACGCGCGCTGGTTGGCCAGTGGATGTGCCGTACAGCGTCGCCGTGGACGAACTCACGGACTCCACGGGGTTGAATCCCTGATCCGCGGACCACGCCGGACTCTATGTCGGTCGTCCCCCATCCCGCGTGGGGCCTGATGGCCAGCGAAACGGGTATGGGTGCCGGATAGACCGTGAGCGTCACAGGTTCGGTCTGGTACGACTTTTCCAACATGACCAGCCCCAAAGCGTCAGTCCCCCTGACTGTCAGTCTGTCCCACTTGTACCTGCCCCGCCTTAGAGGTCGGAATGAAAAGCGAGTCTTGATCGGTTGGTCGATGGCAGGGGCGACGGGAAGGCTCGGCGTTCGGTCGATGACCAAGAGATTTGGAGGTAGTTCGTCCTCTACTGTGACTAAGGGTCTTTGAATCCGTTTTTCGCTCCAAACAACGGTCTCGATGGTGACTGTCTCTCCAAGACTGACGGCTGGTGGGAACGTGCGGTCAAACCGTAGGGCGCGAACGGCCAAGAAAGCTTGGAAACGCGAAGCTGCCAGGGTCATGAGCACCGCCACCGTCATGTAGAAGAGCGGTGGTGAGTTCACCAGGATGGCCATGATGACCAGGAAAATCCCAGCGACTGTGAGAGCGATAGTGGCAAGCCGGTTCAAAAACTTTATCCTACGGTGGCAGGGACGGCGACAGTTGTCAGGAGGTGTCGGACCACTTCATCGCCGGAAGTGCCCCTCGACCTGGCTTCACCCCTCAGTATCAATCTGTGCCCAAGTACAAACGGCGCACACTCTTTGACATGGTCGGGCTTGACAAAGTCTTGTCCTTTCATGGCAGCCAGGCCCTGTGCCGCGTGCATCAAATAGAGCGAGCCCCTTGGCGACGACCCCAATTGAAGTTGGCCAGATTCGCGAGTGGCGCGGACAATGTCCACACAATACTCTCGTACCGACTCATGGACGAACACGTTCCTGACCGCCTGCTGGGCGTCGACGAGTTCTCCTAGGCTAATCACGGCCTTCACGGATTCGATTGGGTTCTCGGTGCGTTGTCGGCCAAGGACTTCGCTCTCTTCCTTTCGATCGGGATACCCTAATTGGACTCGTGCAAAGAACCGGTCAAGCTGCGCCTCGGGCAATGGGAATGTGCCTGTCATCTCAATGTTGTTCTGGGTCGCCAACACAAAGAAAGGATCTGGAAGGGCTCGCGAAACCCCGTCAGTAGAGACTTGCTGCTCTTCCATGGCCTCCAGAAGGGCTGATTGGGTCTTGGGTGTCGCGCGGTTGACTTCATCGACCAAAACAACATTAGCGAACAACGGTCCGGGACGAAACTCGAACTCTCGCTTTCCCTGGTCATAGATGCTTGATCCAGTGATGTCGCTGGGGAGTAAATCGGGAGTGAACTGGATGCGCCTGAACTCTCCCCCGATCGCTTTGGCAAGAGCTTTGGCCAGCGTCGTTTTTCCTACTCCCGGGACGTCTTCGATGAGCAAATGGCCCTCGCAAAGTAGCGTGCAGACGGAAGTCTCGACCGTGTGGGATTTTCCGACAATGGCTTTTTCCACTTCGGTTTGAATCTGCTGTGCTAGGGAAGCGACGTCTTGAATGGTCATGGTGCGGCCTCTATGCCATAGAGAATGTCTCAAAGACGCTCAAAGTTCACTCCAAAGTGCCTGGTCAGGTGAAAAGACCGTTGCTGGGCCCATAATGGTTGGCTATGTCCGAAAGCCTCGTCTTGGGGATCGATCTTGGAGGTACGAACGCCAGGGCTGCCGCCGTCAACTTTTCGACTGGCATAGAAGGCGAGCGCTTTGAAGTCCCGTCGAACGCACAAAAAGGAACACAGGCCATCCTCGAAGCTCTGACGTCGGTGGTCACCAAAGTTCGTTCTCAATCCTGCCTGCACGTGTCAAAAATCGGCCTATCTGTTCCTGGACATGTCGACAATAGGAACGGGCTCGTCCGTTGGGCTCCAAATTTCGGAGAAACCCGAGATGGCGTTTTCCATTATTGGAAAGACGTCCCTTTACGGGACGAGTTGTCCTTTCGGACCGGACTTGATGTCGTGATGGGCAACGACGCCAACTGCGCCGCGCTTGGCGAGTACATCTTCGGAGCCGGCCGTTCAAATGCAAGCTGCTTGGTTCTATTGACGGTTGGAACCGGCATAGGAGGGGGAGTCGTTCTGTCGCCCGGCTCGGTCGAGGGCGAGGCCAGAGGGCCACTTCTCTTGGTCGGCGGAAACAGGGGCGGGGCAGAACTTGGGCACATCACTGTTTCTAGGGGCGGCCTAGACTGTAACGCGGGGTCTTATGGTGCTCTAGAAGCCTATTGCCAAAGAGACGCCATCGTACGACGGGCCCAGCACCAGCTTCGTAGAGGAACAAAGTCTCTTGTACTAGATTTGGTCGGGGCTGATTTGTCCAAGGTCACACCGTTGATCTTGACTGAGGCCGCAGACCTTGGGGACGCTCTGGCCATAGATGTTTGGCGCGAGATCGGCACGTACTTGGGGACGGGCATTGGATCGCTCATCAATGTCTTTTCACCAGATTTGTTTGCCATTGGGGGCCAAATCGCAAAAGCGGGAAAGTGGCTTGTTGCGCCAGCAATTGAGGAAGCCCAGCGGATCGCTATACCAACGCTTTTCGCCGACTGTAGGATCTGCTTAGCAGAAGTTTTGGACGACGCTGGGCTTCTTGGTGCTGCGGCCTTGGCCAGACAAACGACTTAGGACTCGGACAAAATTGGGGACAAAGTTTTCATGAAATTCGTCTATAGTCAAAAGACATGATCAGAACGTCTAATCCGACTCTGAAAGACAAGATTTTTGAGGCCGCGTCTGGAACTGGGGTCATGACCCTTGGTGGCACATTGCTAAAGACGGGCGTGCTGTTCCTTCTCATGGTCGCGACTGCCATATATGGTTGGCAATCTGCAAGCATGGGGGTGATGCTGCTCGGAGCCATCGGTGGACTGATTTTAGCGTTGGTGACGAGCTTTAAGCCCGATTGGTCTCCCGTGACTGCCCCCCTCTATGCGCTGTTCAAAGGTCTTGCTGTAGGTGCAATATCGGCCTACTACTCGTTCCAACTGGCAAAAACCCAATATGCGGGGGCCGTACCGATGGCCATCATGGGAACCTTGCTGGTCCTCGGCGTGATGCTCGCCCTGTATTCTTTGCGGATCATTCGCGTCACAAAAGTGTTCAGCACAGTCGTGATCGTAGCCACAGCGTGCATCGCGCTGCTTTATCTGTTCACGTTCTTCGGGTCAATGATCTGGCCAGGGTTGGCATCCATGGGCATCTACGGGAGCGGGCCCATCGGACTCGTCTTTAGCGCTGTCGTCATAGTTGTAGCCGCTATGAACCTGGCCCTGGATTTTCAAACAGTCGAGAACGGGATTCAAATGAAGGCGCCGCGGTACATGGAATGGTATGCCGGATTCGGGCTTCTTGTCACGCTCGTCTGGATCTATCTAGAAATCCTTCGTCTTATTGCAAAGCTGTCGAACCGGAGATAGACTGACCAGGCCCGTCCGCGTGGAGGGCCGGTTATTGTGGACCATACTTTGAGGTTATGGTCTGGTGCGTGATCGCCGCCCTCCTGTCTCAGGATCCTCAGCTTAAGCAGCCGCAAACGAAAGCAGAAGTCAAAGCCAAGTTGCACACTCCTGACGTCGTAGGTATGTCAGCTGTCGTCCGCATGAATGGTTACGAGCGTCGGCTCAAGATGGAGGGCGACTCGCCTTTCCAAAATGTGCCTTGGCGATGCGTAGGCCCCGAGATACAAGGAGGAAGGGTCATAGACATTGACTCGCCGAAAGACCGCCCCAAGCAACTATTCGTGGCCTTCGCTACAGGCGGGCTCTGGAAGACAGACGACGAAGGGCAAACTTGGACGAGTCTGTTCGACCAAGAAAGTTCCTTTAGCATTGGGGACATCGCTGTTGGCAAATCAGGTGATCTCATCTGGCTTGGGAGCGGCGAGAACAACAGTCAACGGACGAGCTATTCTGGGACGGGTGTGTTCAAGAGCCTTGACGGAGGCAAATCTTGGCGCAACATGGGCCTGCCAGAGAGCCACCACATTGGGCGGATTGTAATTGATCCGAGGAACGAAAACACCGTCTGGGTAGCCGCATTGGGACACCTTTATTCTCAAAACGAGGAACGAGGTGTCTACAAGAGTGTTGACGGGGGCCGGTCTTGGAAACACGTGTTAAAGGTTGACAAGTACACTGGCGCGGTCGATCTAGTTCTGGATCCACGAAACCCTGACGTCGCGTTTGCAAGCCTATGGGACCGCGATCGCCGAGCGTGGAATTTCCGCGAAGGGGGGCAAGGCACAGCGCTGTACAAGACCGCAGACGGTGGCAAGACCTGGACGAAAATCCGAGCCGTGCCTTGTGACTCAGACACCGGTCGGATCGGGTTGGCATTGGCCCCTAGCCGCCCGGACACGGTGTATGCATTTCTCGACAACCAGAACGCCGACCCAGACACGGACAAGATCGATGAACGCCAGCCATCCGGAAGGTTGACGCTTATGCGGTACCGCAGAATGGGCCTTGATCTCTTTCTCAAGATCGACGAGACGAAGTTGAAGGCCTTTTTGAACCAGTATTTGCCGAACGAGTCCAAGTCCGACGATGTCCTCAAGCAGCTTCGGGACAAGAAGCTGGACAAAGACGGTCTCAACAGCCTTTTTCTGAAGCGAAACCCGCATGTGTTTGACATGCGGATCCGAGACGCTGAAGTCTGGCGGACAGACGATTCGGGCAAATCTTGGCGTAATGTCAGTGGCCGGATGGGTGCGCACGGTGGCTACTACGGTGGCAACATTACGGTCGATCCCAAGAATCCTGACCTTGTGTATACGAGCGGACTTCTCCTCTTGAGGTCTAAAGACGGCGGCAAGAGTTGGGAGAGTTCGACGACAAACGTCCATGTTGATTTTCACGTGACGTTCATCGATCGAAACAACACTGACAAGGTCTGGATTGGATGCGACGGTGGGCTCTATATGAGCGAAAACGCGGGGAAGACGTGGAGACACATCAACAACCTGTCAGTTGGTCAATTCACCACCATCGCCGTGGACGACAAGACGCCTTACAACATTATTGGCGGTATGCAAGACAATGGGACGATGCGTGGCCCAAGCACTTACGTACCGGGTCGAAGCGACCCCAACCTCTGGGTGGATGTCGATGGTGGTGACGGAAGCGCGATCGCCGTGGACCCGCGAAACGGAGGAGACCTACTTTACACGGCCAGTCAATGGGGGTCGCACTCAGCGCAAAACTTGGTGACAAAAGAGCGTTGGAGTGCAAGGGCACCGGGCCAAGACCTTCGTTATAACTGGATCTCCCCAATCCTAATTTCACCTCACCATCCTGATATCATCTACTTAGGTAGTCAAAAGTTACACAGATCGTTTAACCAGGGCAGAAAGTATGAAGACTTGAGCGGAGACCTGACTAAGAACCGTCCCACTGGCAACGTCCCGCATTCTAGCCTGACGACTATCAGTGAGAGTCCCCTTAAGTTTGGATTGATCTATGTTGGGACCGATGATGGAAATGTTTGGGTGACGCCAGACGGTGGAGTCGAGTGGAAAGCGATCAATACGCCTCAAAAGGAAAAGTGGGTCACGCGGATCGTTGCGGGCAAGTGGGACAAAGACACGGTTTACTGCACTCAGAACGGCTATCGCGAGGACGACTTCACAGCGATGGTATGGCGCTCGACAAACATGGGCCAGTCCTGGGAATCTATTGTTGGCGACCTACCCGAAGAGCCTGTCAACACCGTTCGCGAAGATCCGATCCGAAAGGATTTACTGTGGGTCGGAACTGACATGGGAGTCTATGCTTCCTTGGACGGTGGTCGGCATTGGATCCCCTACGGCGGAGGGCTTCCTCACACGCCGGTCCACGACCTCGTCATTCAGCCGAAAGCCAAGGAACTGGTCATCGCGTCTCACGCTCGGTCTGTCTGGGTTGTTTCCACAGAGCCAGCCCTGGAGCTGACGGACGACATAAAGGCTCAAGATTTTAAGTGCTGGGCGATTACCGACATCACCGTGAGCGACAGGTGGGGGATGCCGGGAGCAGAGTGGAACAAGAGCGATCCCGACCCACCAAAGTTGAGCGTCAAGTTCTGGACAAAGTCTCGGGGAGCAGGAACCATGAAGATTGTCGACAGTACCGGAAAGGTCATCGTCACGTCGTCTGCAAAGGTCGCCCCAGGTTACAATTGGGTGTCGCTCAGTCTCCAGTTGGAACCCGGAAAACCATTTGAGGCCGGAGACTTCGCTGAACCAAAAACACCTGAAGAAGCGTTGCAAGACCCGCACCGGGTGAGGCGGCCCAAGTTCATTTCTCCAGGCGAATACGAGTTTGTCGTCGAAGTGGCTGGAAAAATTTGGAAAGAAAAATTCAAGGTTAAGCCGGGTTAGCCGTGCAGGACTCGCCGGACGATGTCTTCGGCTTGGGCCCGGTTATTGTCGCGTGGAGTCGGCAGATTTTCGTCGAAGAACGCGCGCCCGTCGGGTTGTGTGTCCGGAACAGGGAGGCCCAAAAGTGTCAAGAGGGCAGCGACCCACATTCGGGGCACCGTCGTCTGTTCGTAGCCTCCACCCCCAAGAGCGACAAGCGGTAGGCCGAGGTCTTTGACCAAAACGATCCCCTCGAGCCACTCCTGCGCACTCACGGACAGGTGTCCCAAGGGATCAAGGACGTGCGCGTCTGTCCCCATCTGTAAAACGACCGCCTCGGGTCTGAACCGGTCTACGCTCGCCTTGAGGACTTCTCGGAGGGCATCGAGCCAAACGTCTCCAGTCGTATAAGGCAACAACGGAATGTTGACGGAACTGTTCTCTGCGCCCCTCTCGCTAACATGCCCAGTGCCCGGATAGAGGAATCGGCCATCTTCGTGAATTGAAAGAGTCATGACTGATCGGTCTTCATAAAAAATCCACTGCACTCCGTCTCCATGATGTAGGTCTATGTCAACATAGAGGACTCGCTCAAACGCCTTGCGGAGGATCGAAACGGCCATAGCGCAATCGTTGTAGATGCAGAATCCACTGGCCTGGTTTTGCCGAGCGTGGTGAAGCCCACCTGTCACAGTCATGGACAACATGCCTCCGTTTGCGATGTCACGCGCTGCCTGGGTCGCACCGCCTGAGTAGGCAAGAGCGGCATCGTGCATGCCGGAGAAAGCTGGATTGTCTCCGCTCAAAAAACCTGCTGCACGGACAGCCTCTTCTGGACAAGAAAGCCCTTGAGACAGTCGTTGTACGGTATCAATATAGTCGGAACCGTGGACCAGCTTGACGTCCTCGATCGTCGCGAGACCCGGGTCTGTCACAGGAAAGTCTGGCGCGCACGCCTCGAAGAGGCGCATAGTGTTCTCTAGCCGCTCCGGCCGCAAAGGGTGTCGCGGGCCGAAGTCATATGACATGCACCGCGGGTGATAGTAGACCTTGGCCAAGCCTGATAGATTACTCCTTTGCTACGCAAGCCCATGCTGTGAGCGAAAGAAGGCTCTTGTCAGAGGGTAACGTTTGCACCATGTCGAATCATCCCAGGGGTTATGTGTGCCGTAAAACCGACCGGCCGTTGAATCTTTCGGGCAAGCTCGACGACCCGCTTTGGAGCTTAGCAGAATGGACAGATGACTTCGTTGACATCGAGGGAGACAAAAAGCCCAAGCCCCTCTTTAAGACGAAAGTCAAGATGCTGTGGGACGACACCTACTTTTACATTGGCGCAGAGCTGGAAGAACCCAATGTCTGGGCCAACTTGACGGAGCACGATTCGGTCATTTTCTACGACAACGATTTTGAGGTCTTCATTGACCCGGACGGCGACAATCACAATTACTACGAGTATGAGATCAACGCTTACGGCACGGATTGGGATCTGCGCTTGGTCAAGCCCTATCGGGACGGTGGGCCTGCGCTCAATGACTGGGAAATTCCTGGCCTAAAGAAAGCAGTCCACGTAGAAGGGAAGATCAACGACCCGACAAACGAAGACAAAGGTTGGACGGTCGAGCTGGCGTTTCCTTGGAAGGTTCTGGCAGTCCACGCGACCTGTCCGTCCCCTCCAAAACTTGGCCAGCAGTGGCGAGTCAATTTTTCTCGTGTCGAATGGGACACTGTGGTCGATGAGGGCCGGATCGTGAAAGTTAAAGGTCGCCCAGAGCACAATTGGGTTTGGTCGCCGCAAGGGGTCATTGACATGCACAGGCCCGAGATGTGGGGTTATGTGCAGTTTGAATCGGAGTCGAAGCCATTTGTGGCGGACAAAGACTGGGACACCAAGTGCCAGCTCATGGATGTTTATTGGGCGCAGGTCAAATTCAAAAAAGAAAAGGGAAAGTATGCAATGAGTTTTAGAGAGCTTGGCCTGGAAGCAAAGGGCCGCAAGTTAGTCCCGGTCGGCACGGACAGTTTCGTCGTCCGGCTCGGCGGATGGACTGTCCGGGCCGACTCTTTCTTGGCCAAGGGCTAAGCGGTCCTTGAGAAAATAATAGCATGCGCTACCTGCGGCAACCCCCAAGACCGCACCTCCAAGCACGTCAATCGGAAAATGTACGCCAACATAGATGCGGGAGACCCCCACGAGCAAGGCGAGCAAAACTGTCCAAGCCGCCATGCTCGACGTCTGGCCCTTGGCCTGGCACCAGCACACCATAGCCGCTATTGCGAACGTGGTCGTTGTATGCCCACTTGGGAAGCTTCTCCCGCCGGTCACGTTTTCGAGTGGCATGACAAAGGGAAGTTGCCCTGGCCTTGGCCGGTCGACAAGTTCTGCCAAAACCAACCTCAGCGCGCCAGAAACGACCAGCGCCCATAATGCTCCCCATGCCACCCTGGATGGAAGCGTGGCATACAGCAAAGCGACCAGCGCTGACGCTGCGACAGCTAGACCAGACTTTTCAACAAGCAATGGCGCGACCAGTCCGGCCACGGCTAAGGCGGCCAACCAAAATCGACCGGCTTTTGGGCGCAGGGCAGCAAAGAGCAACCATGTTCCCTGGTACGTGCCAACTCCGGCGAAGGTGACGATGACCACCCAGGGGTCGAGCCAAGGGCGCCTCATCCCCAAGTGGATGGTCCGTAAGAGATCGGTGTCTACTTGCCACCATTCAGGCATTCAGTCAGTATGGCCCCTTAGACGGAAACAGGGTTCAAGCATGGACATGAATCGTCTTCTCACGAGTGTAAACCGCAGTTCCAGGACTGGCCCCTCTGGGCTTCCGTACATGCCGGCGCTCAGTGTAATCGACCGATACAAAAGACGAGTGCTTGCTAGAAGAATTGTTTACGGCAACTTGTGCGGCAAACTCAAGGTCGGCCTTTTGAACTTTTGACGGTTGGTTGTTTGTGCAGAGGACAACGTGTGCCGAAGTCGCCCCTCGAACGTGGAACCACAGGTCGGATGGCCGGGACAGTTTGGTCGTCAGATAGTCGTTCGCGGTGGCGTTTGTTCCGCATAGGACCCGCCAACCTCCGGGCGATAGAAATTCTTTGACCGAGAATCCTGCGAAGGGCCGGTCTTCCTTCGGTAAAGCCTCTCCGGACCTGGTTGTCCAGCGAAACTCATCCGCTTCAGACCTGATGCCTTCAAAATCGTCCCACGATTCCAAGGAATGCAGTCTGTCGATGACAGACCTCAATCGGAGCAGATCCACTTCCAACCGGGCGATTTGACCTTCAATCTCGCTTGCGCGGTTTTTGGCCTTCTTCGCTTTGAGAAAATACCGGTCCGCGTTTTCTTGGGGTGTCTGGTCGGCTTTCAAGGGGATGTCAAGCGGCTGGCCTTCGTAATCCCAAACTCTCATTTGAGAGTCTCCACTCTCAATCTGACTTTGATACGCCAGGATCAACTCGCCCTTGATTTGGATGGCACGGGCGTTCCGGGCAGTTTCGGCGGCTTCGGCGAGCTCAGCAAGTGCAACTTCGCGGGCGAGTTCAACCCGTTTCAGTTGTGCCAAAAGCGATGAACGGTGCTGGGCCACGCGGTCGTGCTCGATGAGCCAACTGAAATGCTGTTCGAGGCTCGCGCTGATCGACGCTCGCTGCACCCCCTTTAAGCCCAAGGTCTCCAACGGCAAGGGGTAAGCCCCATGGCCCGGATAGTAGTATGAGTCGAACGATTCGGAGTCAAGCCGGGACTGGATGTCAACCAAAGGGAAACCGTGCTCAAGAAGTTGCTTGACAATCGGCGACACTCCTTCAAATTCATTCAGGTCGTCAGTTGGCAAGGCGTCTGCAAGGGCCCGTTTGGGAGAAAATGGTGGGTGCACGTAAGGCTTGCCTGGCTCGACAGGACGCTTGGACAGTTGCGGTCCGATCCACTTTGAAGCACAAATGACGTTTCCGCCGGCC
>JAEURO010000067.1 GCA_016788345.1 Chthonomonadaceae bacterium | reverse complement strand
CAGTCCCTCCAATCAACGTCTCTCCTTTGGGGTGGTCTACGGTCAAGGAATCTTCTCCCTTCAGCAGATTGAGGAACGAAGTCACGACCCACGGCTCCCTGTCGACTGAAAAAGTAAGAAGCATCGGGGCATAAAATGTCACGATGCCCCTTCGGTTCAGGGCCGAATGCAAGACAGTCAGGTCACTAAACCCGACAAACATCTTTCCACTGGCCGCCATCGCGTCAAGATCGAGGCGGTTCAGGAGCCGAGAGCAACCATATCCGCCACGAGAGCACGCCACGGCGTCGACCGTCTCGTCTGCGTATGCGTCCCGAATGTCGGCAAGCCGTGATTCGTCATGGCCCGCCAAGTAGCCATCCGAGTCAAACGCATGACGTCCGAAAGACACTTTGTAGCCTTGTGCCTCCAGAAGTGCAACGCCTTTCGCCACGCCATCGGGCTTGACTGGTGAGGCAGGAGACACGATACGGATTGACGATCCTGGACGGAGGGCCCGTGGTTTGGTCATCGTAGGAGGCTACCCAGGAACTCTACCGGCCTTCTGCTTCCTAGCCGAAGCGAGTCCCGCCGGTCCACAATAGAGAGTGAGGAGGTAAGGACATGGGACGGAAGCCCAACGACGGACAGAACCGCAACCTGGTCGAACGACTAAGAGTCCTTTGGGGCACCAAAAACCCTGTCCTCGTAAAAATTGAACTTGCGGGCGAGTATCCCGAAGACATCGCAGCCGCACTGAGCCGCTTACCGGTTGAAGAAGGAATCGACATTCTCAGCGGCATGGAGGAGTTACAGGCGGCGAGCGTCATTGTCGAGCTCCCGACCGAGACGGCGAAGGAATACATCCGGCTCCTCCCAGACCCAGTTGTCGCCGCATTTCTCGACATCCTCCCGATGGATGACGCGATTGAGTTGCAGGACGAAATCGAGCCAGACCGGTTCAGCGCACTCTTGGAAGTCATTCCGGACGAAGACGCGCGCGAGATCAGGCGATTGATGCAATACCCCAAGGGGTCAGTCGGGCGAATCATGACCGAACGCTTCTTCGAAGTTAGCCCGGATACCAACATGGTCCAACTCCTGGCAGATTTGCGCACTGCCCCACGCGAGAAATACGAGTCTGTCAATGACATTTACGTTCTCGATGAGAACTCCTACTTGCTCGGGGTGTTTAGCTTGCGCCATGCGATCCGGGCCGAGCCACTCGCCCTGGCCAAAGACGTCATGAAGTCCGAAGTCGTGGTCGCACAGGCTGAAGAAAGCGATGAAGACGCAGCCCGTCGGATGGCCAAGTACGGGTTTTATGCGCTTCCTGTCCTGGATGAGCGGGGCAGAATGGTCGGGATCCTGACAGGCGACGACGCCCAAACGATCATCCGAGAAGCTGAGACACAGGACGTCTTGGCCCTCGGGGCTGTGTCTGGATCGGCCGAGTCATACCTCTCTCTTGGAGTTTTTCAGCTCTTTCGGCGTCGGTTTCCTTGGTTGCTCGGGCTGTTCGTCGCAGAGTCACTCACTGGGCAAGTCATGCGGCACTATGGCTCGGGAGAGGAGCTTTCCCTTGCACCCTTGACCTTTTTTATCCCCTTGATCATTGGTGCCGGCGGCAACTCTGGCTCACAGGTCACCACAACGATGACGCGCGCCTTGGCATTGGGTGAAATTTCGCCCAAGGACTGGCTTCTGGTCATTCGCCGAGAGTTGGCCACCGCGGTCTTGACGGGCGCCTGTCTAGGATTGACCGGTTTTCTAAGAGCCTTGCTGCCTCCTCCTCTGGGTTGGTCGAGCGGGTTGCCTTTGAGCATGGTCGTGGCGGTTGCTCTGCCCGCAGTCGTGCTTTGGGCGGCCACAGTTGGATCAATTCTTCCGCTTGGGGCCAAGAGGGCCAGCGTTGACCCAGCCGTCATGAGCGCACCGTTCATCACGACCTTCGTCGACGCGACGGGCCTCATCATCTACTTTGAAATCGCGCTCCACATGATGCGCCCGCATTTATAGGTCAATTTGGGAACGGTTGGCTTCTCTTGCATGGTACAAACGGTCTATTCATGAACATTGACCTGTTGAAAGAACTTACCGAAGCCCATGGTTGCCCTGGCAATGAAGACTTGGTCCGAGAAATAGTGAAGCGCGAACTGAAAGGCATCTGCGAACTCAAAACGGACGCGATGGGGAACTTGATCGCTCACAAAAAGGGAGATGGGAAACGAAAACTCATGCTCGCGGCCCACATGGATGAGATAGGTTTTCGGGTCAAGCACATCAGCGACAAAGGGTTCTTACGGCTCGCCCCTGTCGGCGGCTGGGATCCTCGACAGATGGCCAGCCAAAGGGTCGTCGTGATGACCGAGAAGGGGCCAATCAAAGGGCTCTTGATGCAAAGCACAAAGCCCAAACACTTGCTGCAACCGGGTGAAGGTGGCAAAGAACTGACAATCGATGATTACTTTGTCGACGTAGCCATGGACGGGGACACTGCAAAGAAAAAGATTAGTATCGGAGACGGCGTCACAATGGACCGCCAGTTCCAGCAAATGGGTGCCCACTGTGCATGCAAGGCAATGGACGACAGGGTTGCCGTGTTTGTCATGATCGAAGCCTTGAAGGCTTCAAAGAAGAGCCAGGTCGATGTCTTCGCTGTGGCGACGGTGCAGGAAGAGATTGGGCTCCGAGGTGCAGCTGCGGCGGGCTCGGCCATCGCGCCTGATGTCGTTGTGGCTCTCGACATCACTTTGGCAAACGATATACCCGGCATTCCGGACGAAATCAGCGTGACCAAATTGGGGGCAGGGACTGCGATCAAGGTCATGGACAGCTCATTGATTTGCCACCCCAAAGTCGTCGACCACTTCAAGTCGCTTGCCAAGAAACATAAGATCAAGTATCAGATGGAGGTACTACCCCTTGGCGGGACAGACGCAGGCGGGGTCCAGCGACTTCATGGTGGAATTCCAGCATTCACATTGTCTATTCCTTGTCGATATGTCCACACTGTCAACGAGACTGTGCATGTGGATGATGTTCAGGCGTCGATAGACTTGTTAGCAAGGTATATCGAGGATTGCCATAACGGTAAGTACAGTTATTAAGGCTTAAACTTAATCATATCGACCCAAGCCTGTAATGCGGTGTCCTGACGGAATGCCTGTGAAAGTTCCCGGATCGCACGAATCTCGGGCCGACGCTGAGGAAGCGGCCCAACCGTACCAATCTGACCCGCAAGCGCGACTTGATGGGCAGTTTCTGACGCTAAGTTAGTTGTCGTCATCAAGAGCCAGGCATAGATGTATCGCACGAGCGGTGTGTCCTGAAAGTGCAGGCTCTCAAGGGAAAGGCGGGCAGCGTCTTGGATCATCCCGTGTTCGATTTGAAGGCAGAGCGTGTCGAGCAGAAGTGACGGTGAGTCTGCGAGCGGTCGTACGAGCGGACTTGGTCCGACTGCGGTTCCGACAGGTGTGCACAAAAAGGCTTCTGCGCGTGAGAGCGGGTCAAGCGGTGCTAAGAACCTCAGATTGAGAAGGTTGTCACCACCGGCTTCATGTCCCGATTGTCGATCTGTCACAGCCTTGAACCACCAGGTGGTCTGATCCTCGGAGTTCCATGTGAGCGCATCGTCGAGGTGGCTTTGAACCTTGTCCCAGTCGCCGCTCTTAAAGGCTTCGATGGCCCAGAGGTGTGACAGAGCGTGCTCTGTGCCGAACGGGGCCTCGTGAGGCAGTGTTCCAGCTAAAACTGAACTGATGTACGCGTCTTCCGAGCACAGTGGCGAACCACCATTCGAGCTCAATGCGGCGAGCCAGATTTCGGAGGTGCGCGAAGGCAATGCGGCGACCAAGGTGCGGTTCTCACTGATTTGAGCCACGCTTGGGGTCATCCGAGCTTCTTCGTGGCCTCTGTGTCTGACAACAATATCCTTAACGTTCTGCCCGAAAGACTCTTCGAACACTGAGCCAGGGTCCAGGTCAAGGGTGGATTCGAGCTGGCTCCGGTCTTCAAGCTGGACGTAAACACTCCGGCCAGGACTGTAACAGGCGGAGAAAATTTTCAGCTTGTGTGAATCGAGGGCTAAAAGCATCACATCTGACAAAGCGCGATCGCCTGCCACTTGAGGGGCTGGCCAGAGGGACACTCGTCGATAAGCAGTCGAATAGGGGCCCAGGAAGACTGGTCCCAAATCGACCTCGGCCCCCCGATCCTTGATCCTTATTAATGCCGAGGGCACTGAACTCCAATTGCTGACGAGGGCTCCGTCATCAGATTCCGTCAAAAGCATTCTGGAGCCAGGGTTGTTCCAAGCTCGGGCACTCGGGAAACCAAAGTCACATGGAACCCACAATGGGAGCGCGCAACGGTTATGGAGCCTGGCTTCGCACTTAAACACTAATGACCCTGGCTCTAGAGTCAGCGATACAGCCCAGTCGAACCCAAGGGCCGACAATCCTCCAAAGATCAGTGCGCCCGGTCCCGATTCAATGGCTGGTTGAACCATGTGGATGCCAGCTGGATCCGACACTTCTGCGGCGGCCGGACAAATGTGGACGTCGTACTGAAGGCCCCAGCTTGGGACTGACAGCGTCACATTATTGGGTGACAGAGCGCTGATCGAGACTTGCAAGAGGCCGTTTTCCAGAACAAAGGACCCTCCTTGGTTCTCATGTTCATACACTTTGACCATCATGTTCCCGACATAGATTGTGGCGTCTGTCAAAATAGAAGCACGCCAAACGACTGAGGCCCGATGAGCACTGAGCCAGACGAATCGACGAACAAGAAAGTGATACGGGGATTGATCCTTTGGATCATAGTTCCTGTCACACTTTTTGTTGTCGGATATCGATTTGTCGGACCGAAGATTGGTGAGGTGCCGGAGCTCAAAAAACAGGTCGAAGGGGTCGAAAGCCTGCTTGTTAGGAACAATTCGAAGTCCGACCCGCCGACAGAGGATGATAAGGTCAAATCCGACGAAGCTAAGGGCCCAAATGTCGAAGTGACAGTAGAGAAGTCGGGCAAGTCGCGTGTGTCTTCTTCTGGCCGTTCGTCTAAGTCGACCAAGCGAAAAAGGAAGCGGACTTCCACAGGCCGGACAACTGCGCCAATCGCGCCACACAAAGAAGACGGGCCTAGCGAGCCGAGCGGCGGAACCGGGACCGGTTAGTTGGCTGGCACCATAATCTTCATTAGATGAAAGTCAGCATTATTGGTGGAGGCGGCAGAGTCGGCTCTGACGCGGCGTTTGCCCTTCAAATCACAGGAATCGTTCGTACAATCGCTCTCGTCGACGCTAACGCGGACATGGCCGCGGGTGAAGCCCTCGACCTTCGGCATGGGGCCGCATTGGTCGGCGGTCAAACATTCGTGGCGGGAGATTATGGGGCTGTGGAAGGGAGCGACTGTGTCGTCATCACTGCCGGTCTGCGCAGAAAGCCAGACGAAAGCCGACTAGACCTGATCAACCGAAATGTTGGCCTCTTCAAAGGCATTCTTGACGAATTGAAGAACGTCAAATTGCCTTCATCGGCGACAATCCTCGTTGTCAGCAACCCGGTCGACATCCTCACCTATATGGCGATCAAGAGCGGCATGCTTCCTGAATCCCAGGTCATCGGGCTCGGAACAGTCCTTGACACGTCTCGGTTCCGTTCGCTTATCGCAGACCATCTCAAAGTCAACGCGCTCGATGTCAAGGCCACGATCCTTGGCGAGCATGGCGATTCGATGGTTCCCATTTGGTCGGCAGCCACAATTGGTGGAGTCTCGATCCACAGTGCTCCAGGATTCGACCAAGCCACAGGCGACGCAATTTTTGCTGCAACTAAGACAAGCGGTGCAGAAGTCATCCGTCAGAAGGGTGGTGCGGGCCGGGCTGTCGGCATGTCCATCGCCGAAGTAGTCAATGCCATGGCCCTAGACGACGGCCGTATCCTCCCTGTGTCCGCCTTGCAGTCCGGTGTGCTTGGCGTTTCTGACATTGCTTATTCGATGCCGACAGTGGTTGGCCGCAAGGGGGCCGTCAAGATCTGGACGCCAGCCGTTTCAGATTTGGAAGCTGAAGGCCTGCGAAAAAGCGCTCAGAGCCTGAAGGACACTTGGGCCCAAGTTCAAGCCTAACCTGATCTTAGATTGCGCCGAGCTTGAGCTTGATTTCGGAAAAGACGTCTTGCGGATCACGCGAGGCGTCTATTCTTTTGAGCAACCCGAGTGACTCGTAATAGTCGATGACTGGCTTCGTGTTTTCATGGAAGACACGAAGCCTTTCTCTTATGGTCTCAGGCTTGTCGTCTTCACGCACGATGAGTGGACTGTTGCACTTGTCGCAATAGCCTTCGCGGCTTGGAGGTTTATTGACACTGTGATAGATCTCGCCACACTTGGTGCATCCGAGCCTGCCACTGAGTCGCTCGACCACGACGCCATCGTCGACTTCGAGCGACAACACACCGTCAAGTGTAATGCCTTCTTTGGCCAGCTCTTCGGTCAAGGCTTCGGCTTGACGGACAGTCCTGGGAAAACCGTCGAGAATAAAACCCTTCTTTCTCACCTCATCTGTGCGAAGGCGCTTGACCATCATCTGTATGGTCACCCCATTGGGAACAAGTTCGCCCCGTTCAATATAGCTCTTCGCGAGTTGCCCCAGGTCGGTTTCAGCTTCGATCTCGCTACGAAAGACCACGCCAGAAGACAGTTGCTTGGTTCCCAGGGCCTCTTCCACCAAGGCCGCCTGTGTGCCTTTCCCGACACCAGGCGGCCCTACTAGAATGATCCTGAGCGGCACCGCTATTCTCCATACTGCTTGATAAGCAGGTTGGCTTCGATTTGGCGCATAGTTTCGAGGGCGACGCTGACCATGATGAGCAACGACGTCCCGGCGATCATTTGCAATCCTGGCACTCTGACGATCAGGGGCATCAAGTACGAGGTCAGGGCTGTGGCGGCAAGAAAGAGCGCGCCGACAAACGTGACCCTGGAGATAACGCCATCAAGGAAGTCTTTGGTCTGTTTGCCCGGGCGTATTCCTGGGATGTATGAGCCGTGCCGCTTTAGATTGTCCGCGATGTCTTCCACGTTGTAGGTCATCGCGTTCCACATGTAGGTGAAAACGAAGATCAAGATCGTGTAAACCAAGATGCCGACATAGCCTTGCCATCGAGAAAAGTCAGGCGAAAAGAAGTCCGAGACCGTCTTGAAGAATTCACTGACGGCAGGATAGGAGTGGGTCGCTTGAGCAAACGTGCTGGGCATGTAGACCAGTGCGATTGCAAAGATGACTGGGATGACTCCTGCCATGTTCACGGAGATCGGCAAGTAGCTGGTTTGCCCGCCCATCGACTTTGTGCCGTAATTCCGACGCATGTGTTGGATGGGAATCCGCCTTTGAGCAATCGTGAAGTAGACAATGAAGTAACACACAGCCAAGAATACGACCGCAAGCAGAATAAGCTGGAACCACTTGATGACCCCAGTCTGGACACCGTTCCAAACCAAACTCATGAGATTGGGCAAAGAAATGACGATGCCTGCAAAGATCATCAACGAGACGCCGTTGCCAATGCCCCGTTCGCTGATCTGCTCACCCAGCCATAGTAGGAACATTGATCCTGTCAACCAAAAGAGGACGATCGAGAATTTGAATCCGATGTTGAGCGCGTTGACCTCTGGCGCAGCTGTAGCCATCATGCCAAGCAGCCCGAACCCTTGGAACAGAGCCAGGACGACAGTTAGCAGGCGGGTCCGCCGGTTTTGTTGCCTTCGGGCATATTCGCCGCCTTCCTGTTGCTCTTTCTTCCACGCCGGGTTTGCCAAAGTCAAAACCTGCAAGATGATCGACGACGTGATGTAGGGGTTCAACCCTAATGCAAAGATTGACAGCCTCTTAAATGCGCCGCCGCCCCAGGTGTTGAGCATGACGAAGAACTGGTTCTCCATCAGCTTTGATGTCAGGACGTCCGGCGAGATTCCGGCCACTGGCACCGGCACATGGACGCCCAGCGCATAAACGGCGAAGACAAGCAGCACGAACTTGAGCCGTGCTTGCAAATCTGCGTCTTGCCATGCTAGGCGCAGAGTGTCGGACAGTGACATGCGGAGGCTCTTGTCACCGCCGCCGCCAGGGGCGCCGCCGAGAGCGACTGCCATTTACTTCTTGTCCTTGCCGGTCTTGTCCTTCTTATTGGGCTGGCCCTTTTGAGCCTGCTCAAGGACGATGGTTTCGCCACCAGCAGCTGCGATCTTTTCAGCGGCAGATTTGCTGAAGACGTGCGCGCTGACCTTGAGTTTTTTGGAGAGTTCGCCGTGACCAAGAACCTTGACACCGTCCATCAGTCCATGGATCAAGCCTTTTTGGATTAACGATTCGGGAGTGACTTCGTCACCTTTCTCGAAGTGCTTTTCAAGGGCTTGGACGTTGACGATGGCGTGTTCCTTGTGGTTGATGTTCCGGAACCCTTTCTTGACAGGGAGCCGGCGGTGGATCGGGGTTTGTCCACCTTCAAACCAGGGGCTGATCTGGCGACGCGCCTTCTGGCCTTTAGTGCCTCGAGTCGCTGTTTTTCCCATACCGCTTCCGATGCCTCGGGCGACTCGACGCTTTTTCTTCGTCGAACCCTTGGCTGGTCGCAATTCGTGTCTGTTCATGTCTTAAGAATCCTTCTTTGTGGTTGTCTTTTTGGTCGTGGTCTTTTTGGCTGGAGCGGCCTTAGGAGCTGCCGGTTTCTCAGCTGCCTCGGCTGGTTTTTCGGCCTTGGCGGCTGGCTTTGGGCTCACTGCCGCCGCCGCTTTGCCCGCTCTCCTGCGCACCTTCTCGACACCGTCCACTTCTTCCACTTTGAGCAAGTGCTTGACGTGGTGGACCATACCGCGGATCACCGGGTTGTCTTCTTGGATGACGCTTCGGTGGGTTTTTCGCAACCCCAAAGCTGCGACGGTGGCACGGTTCCTTGGAGTTTCGCTGATCGTACTTTTGACAAGGGTGATCTTAAGCATGGAGTTCCTCTTCCTTTCTGGCTTTTTCGAGCCATGGCACCAACGACTTGACGTCGGCGCCCCTTTTGCCTGCAGCATCTTCGGGGGCTGAGAGCTCCTTGAACGCACGGACGGTCGCATAGGCCAGGTTGGTGCCGTTACGGCTCCCTAGACATTTGGACAGCACATCATGGATTCCCGCCGCCTCGAGGCATTGCCGGACTGCCGATCCTGCTTTGACGCCGGTTCCTGGAGAAGCCGGTTTGAGGACGACTGTGGCCGCGCCATAACGGGCTGTGATCTCGTGCGGGATCGTGTGACCGATCATGGGCACGCGGAACATGTTCTTTTTCGCAGCGTCTTCAGCTTTCTTGATAGCGTCTGGAATGCCCCTGGCCTTACCTAGGCCGACACCCACGCTTCCTTTGTTATCGCCGACAACAACCATGATCGACCAAGAAGCCGTCTTGCCGCCTTTATGCGTCTTGAAGACTTTGTTTGACCTTATGACCCGGACATCGAGCTGTGGGCCCTCTGGAACTTGCCCGCCTCGGCCTCCTTGGCCCGAAGGTTGCCTTCGACCGATCAATCGTGGACCGCGTGCCATTAGAAGCTCAGTCCTCCTTCGCGGGCTCCGTCGGCCAGGCTGGCCACAACCCCATGGTAGCGGAGGCCACCGCGGTCGAACACGACCGACTTGACGCCTGCGCCCTTGGCCCTTTCGGCGAGAGTTTGGCCGATTTTCTTCGCGCCTTCGACGTTATCGGTCCCTCCCAGAGACTTTTCGAGGCTGCTGGCAGCGACTAAGGTCTTGCCGTTCACATCGTCAATGATCTGGGCCGAAATGTGCTTATTGCTCTTGTAGACAGCGAGCCTCGGCCTATCGGTCGTGCCTGTCAAAGTTTTTCGGAGCCTGTCATGTCGGACGACCCGCATATGGTTTCGAGATTTTTCAGCCATGGTTACTTACCTGCCCTCTTGCCTGGCCGTAACTTGACGACCTCGCCTTGGTAGCGGACCCCCTTGCCTTTATAAGGGTCAGGTTTCCTAGTTTTTCTAACGTCCGCGGCGACTTGCCCGACTGCGGCTTTGTCAATCCCGCTCACGACGATTGTCGTGATACGGCTCTTGTCTTCTGCCTTGATTTCAAAGTTGACTGAGTCCGGCGGAGTGATTTTGATCGGATGAGAAAAGCCGACGTTGAGAACGATGGCTTTACCTTCCAATTGGGCCCGGTATCCGATCCCGTGGATCTCAAGGGCCTTACTGTGGCCGTTGGTCACTCCTTGGACCATGTTGTCGATCAACGTCCGTGCGAGCCCGTGTTGGCTGCGGTTGTGCCGGTCGTTGTCGGGCCGCTCGATAGTGAGAGTGCCGTCTTCTTGCTTGACCGAGAGCGATGAGCTGATTTTGTTGGACAGCTCGCCTTTTGGTCCCTTGACGACAACCGTCCCTTTATCAACAGTGATGGTGACGTTTCCTGGGACAGAGATGGGTTTAATTCCAATTCGACTCATGGCTACCAAACCTCGCACAGGACTTCGCCACCGATTTTCTTGCGGCGAGCCTCTCGGTCGGTCATGACTCCTGAACTGGTCGTCATGATACGCGTGCTGAGTCCGCTTCGGATCGGGCGGATTTCTGACGAGCCCTTGTAGACCCGGAGGCCTGGCTTGCTCACGCGTCGGATGTTGTGAATGACGGGGCGCCGCCTGGAATCGTACTTCAGGTGGACGCGGACCGAAGGGAACTTGCCTTCGGTGATGACTTCGTACCCGCTGATGAATCCTTCTGCTTGAAGGACCTTGAGGATTTCCAGCTTGATTTTGCTCATGGGCGCGTCGATGGTCAACAAGTTTGCGTTGAAGCCATTCTTGATCCGCGCGAGCAGGTCGGCGATGGGGTCGCTATGCATAAGAGGTCACCAGCTGGACTTGACGACTCCTGGCAGAAGCCCTTTGTGCGACATTTCCCGGAAGCAGACCCGGCAAATCCCAAAATAACGGATGTACCCGCTGTCTCTGCCGCATTGGCTGCAGCGGTTGTAAGCCCTGACCTTGTACTTAGGCTTGGCTTTTTGCTTGATAATAAGGCATTGTTTGGCCATAATTGTCTCCACCGTTGCCGGACTGGTTTGTGCTGGCGACCTGAGATGTCCTCGGAAGACTCCGAGGGTCTGGCCTGCTATGGTCCCAATACACCTTGCCCGTGGCTAGGTTGTCAATGTCTCAGGCAAACCTGAGGCAGGCCACATGGTACCCGGACGAGCCTAGGCGAGTCGGGACAGTGCGTCTGACCTCGTAGGTCCGATGAATCTAAGCGGCCCATGCCACGTCATGTCGATTAATGAAGAAACTCTTTCGTAACCGGGCTTTTCACGTGACTCTTCTTGCCATCGGCCTGACCGCGATCGGAGCCACCCAACTCAAGCAAATCATCAAGATTTTGGGCGTAGGGGTCGCTGTTGAACGGTTTGGCCCGCAGATCAACAAGGAGTTCAACAAGCTGACCAAGCATAAGGACACCGATGCAAACTTTACAAAGGTTGTGCCAATCATCTCCGTTGGCGTCGGTGCAAAGAGCGCTGTTGGAATGGCCCAGGTCAAAGGCTCAAAAGCCAATGTCGAAAAAGTGCGCGCAGTGGCCGCCCCCGAAATTGAGCTGTTTGGAAAGGAGATCCGGCTCCGCGGCATGATCCCTGTTTCGACCGACAAAGTTTCCGACGTGAGCGGAATCAAACCTGTGGACGGAGTTGGAGTCAGCGGGATCGTTGATCTAAAGCTCTAACCGGACTTGAGGTAGGAGGCGCTCGATTTCTGGGCGCCTTCCAATGTCACTGCCATTAGACTCCGCCGTGGCTGCGCCGGAGGCTGTGCCCCAACGGAGACAGGTTGGCCAGTCATCCCCATGGCACGAACGGGCAAGAACGGCCCCGAGAAGCGAGTCACCGCTTCCGATCGTGCTCCGGGCTTGCACTGCGACACCGTGTGCAATTGCGGAACCGCCAGGAAACGCCATGGCCGCCCCCATAGAGCCCATCGACACGATCGCGACGCCCAGATCGGAGAGGTGGGCCCGAATGTCTATCGCGGCCTTCCTGGCTTCATCTAGGGTTCGAATGTCTTTTGCCAGGAGCCGGGTCGCTTCGTCCCTGTTCGGCTTGACCATGTCTGGTTTCGCGAGGAGGCCCGACTTCATCGGGCCTCCGTCGGCATCGAGCAGGACGCGAGCCCCTTTGTCCCTGGCGACAAGCAATAAGTCCCTGTAGGCCTCGTCGGGAAGGCCTGGTGGCAGCGAGCCGCCCAGCGCAACCCAGAGTGCGTCTTTTGAGAGCGACTCGAAGCGGTGCAGGAACCTGTCCCAGTCTTCATTAGAAACCTGCGGCCCCTTTTCGGCGAAGACAGTTGGGGGGCCGTCGCCCGACTCTACGCTGATATTTGTCCGTGTTTGGCCGGGAATCGGATAAAACTTGTTATCGACGGCTTGCTTGGCGAGAACCG
>JAEURO010000066.1:4330-12574 GCA_016788345.1 Chthonomonadaceae bacterium | reverse complement strand
CTGTGTTCAGGATCAACCCCACCTCCGCGCGTGCGTGAAGTGACTGGAGTTCAGACGTGTTCTCTTCCGATCTTCATCCCCACGTGTGTGGGGCGGTTTCCCACGACCTTAACCAAATCGCGCCCATTGACGGTTCATCCCCACGTGTGTGGGGCGGTTCAGCTACCGCCATCGCTAAAGATGTGAACCCGCGGTTCATCCCCACGTGTGTGGGGCGGTTTCGCGCCAATTACGGGCGGTGACACTGACGATCGGTTCATCCCCACGTGTGTGGGGCGGTTGACTAGAGCTAGGAACTCTTGCGCTTGTTTGTCGGTTCATCCCCACGTGTGTGGGGCGGTTCATAGATCGACCATCCTGAATACAGAGCCGTCGGTTCATCCCCACGTGTGTGGGGCGGTTGCCTTAGAGGCGGCGCTTGGCTACCGCAAAGACGGTTCATCCCCACGTGTGTGGGGCGGTTTCGGCCTGGGCGTTAAGATTGGCGGCGGCTGACGGTTCATCCCCACGTGTGTGGGGCGGTTCGAGACTTGCCATTGGTACTGCGCTGCCTTTCCGGTTCATCCCCACGTGTGTGGGGCGGTTAAAATGAGTAATCACGACGAGTGGATTGACACCGGTTCATCCCCACGTGTGTGGGGCGGTTGTGTTCACCTAGCACGGCCTTGACTATGGTGGCGGTTCATCCCCACGTGTGTGGGGCGGTTACCTGTCAAAGCAGTGATCTTGGCAACGACCCCGGTTCATCCCCACGTGTGTGGGGCGGTTCCCTTGTTTCCTCGCCAAATCGATCGTCGTGTTGGTTCATCCCCACGTGTGTGGGGCGGTTCGCCAAAGACTCGTTCCATACATCGACAGGCCCGGTTCATCCCCACGTGTGTGGGGCGGTTCACCTCAGCCTCAATCTCGGCCAGGTTCATGACGGTTCATCCCCACGTGTGTGGGGCGGTTTACCAAATCACAGGCGGCAACTCGACCGATGGCGGTTCATCCCCACGTGTGTGGGGCGGTTCGAAAGGACTCAATCGCGTTCGCTTCTAACGACGGTTCATCCCCACGTGTGTGGGGCGGTTATCCGTCGCCGCCCGGGCTGAAGCCCGCCGCGCGGTTCATCCCCACGTGTGTGGGGCGGTTCTTCAGAACATCAACGGTGTCCCTGTCATATTCGGTTCATCCCCACGTGTGTGGGGCGGTTTTGTGCCCTTCGGGCGTGACTACATAGGCGTCTACGGTTCATCCCCACGTGTGTGGGGCGGTTTACGACATTACTGTTCAAGACACTCACGTATTCGGTTCATCCCCACGTGTGTGGGGCGGTTCCTGTGACACGTTCACCGACGCGGAGCAGAACCGGTTCATCCCCACGTGTGTGGGGCGGTTGTCGATGGCGGTCAGCCGACAGGGGAAAGAGACGGTTCATCCCCACGTGTGTGGGGCGGTTCACGCGAGTTCGCACCCCATAGGAGCCTCTTGTGGTTCATCCCCACGTGTGTGGGGCGGTTTTCATGCACCGGACAATGTGCATCCCAGGGAACGGTTCATCCCCACGTGTGTGGGGCGGTTCCTTCCTTTTGCCGGGGTGCGAGGCCGATCTTCGGTTCATCCCCACGTGTGTGGGGCGGTTTCGAAGAGGTCGTCGATCCGGATCAAGAGGGCCGGTTCATCCCCACGTGTGTGGGGCGGTTAAACTATTTTGAAAAAATAAAAATAGATAAGTCGGTTCATCCCCACGTGTGTGGGGCGGTTTACGACCTTGATCTCTCTGTGAAGCACCTGATCGGTTCATCCCCACGTGTGTGGGGCGGTTGAGAACCTCTCGACGGAGGCGTTCGTCAAGAGCGGTTCATCCCCACGTGTGTGGGGCGGTTTTCCTGCAGGTCTGAGTGTGCTGCAAGGACTAACGGTTCATCCCCACGTGTGTGGGGCGGTTCTAAACCACTGCCCAAAATGTCCTCGGCCGTACGGTTCATCCCCACGTGTGTGGGGCGGTTAAGTGAAGCCCGAAAACCCGGCGTACAACCACCGGTTCATCCCCACGTGTGTGGGGCGGTTGCGTCGTAGCATCCGGGATGCCAGTAGCCAGGCGGTTCATCCCCACGTGTGTGGGGCGGTTTAACCCCGTCGTTTCAGGCGGAGTTACAGGTTCGGTTCATCCCCACGTGTGTGGGGCGGTTACTAGAATTCCTCTTAAAGTTACACAAATCACTATTGAATTGTCAATATGCTAGTGTTTCCGAGTGGATCGTTGTCGAATCAAAGTGATCCCCTCGAAGTCAATCGGTTCCCGTACCAATTCCCCATGCGAGCGAACAATGAAACCTTGCTCGTTGCGCGCATCATGGATGAGAACCGCAGTGCCCGTGCCACAAGACTTGACAACTTTTTCCCAAAGTCTATCTCGAATCCTGGCTGAAAGGTGTCCAACAAAGACTCCTGTTTGAGCTTCAATCATCCACCGCGACAATTCGCCTCGTAGCCCAGGTTTGACCGCGCTCATGACGAGAACGATCATGACTCATCCTCTGTTGGGGCGTACGAAACTCCACCTTCCGATCCATCCCAATACTCGCCGGGCCTTGCGGGATCCTCATCGAAAATCTCCAGTTCATCGTCCGGCACCTCGTTTTCGAAAAGGGTCCCCAGATCTCGGGCAACCCGTTCCAGAAATCGAGTTTCATAAAACTTGTCTCGCAGTGCCAGCCGAACAGCTCTGCCTAGATCAGTGGGCTCCAAACGAGCTTCTTCAAACGCCACGGGAAGGGCAATCTCCAGCTTGTAGAGATCGGCAAGGTCATAGACGAAGCTCAGCTGTTTGCCGGTATGGATGAATCCAAGCGCAGGACTGAAACCCATCGCCAGAATTGCGGCATGGCAGACACCGTAGAGGCAAGCATTTGCTGCACTCAAGGCTAGATTGGCTGGGTCGGAACCTTGCCACTTGTTTCTGTCGTAACTCCTTCCTTGCCAATCAATTCCCGCAGCTACGGCAGCCTTTTCATAGGCTTGGCGCACGCGAATCCCTTCCATGCCCCTTAATTGCTGAATAGTGACATCTTCGCTGAGAGCTTCTGGAAACCGGAATTTGTAAAGTTTCCGCGACATTCGAAGACGACCGGCAGGGTCGCTGACGAGTTCCGCTTGGCGGACCAGCCGCGCTGCGCTATGGGTGCCGCCAGTCCCATAGGCGTACATTCGCACTCCTCCCTCGCCGACCCAAGCCAGCATCGTACTGTTCCTGGCCAGGATGTCCACTGCTGAGTGTGTGATTTTGCTTCCCGGGCCGAGCATGAGCAGAGCGACATCGCAAATGGGTACTTGGGTTTTGCCCTCCTCGTCCCAAAGGGCGATGCTGTTAGAATCCCGTTCGACTACAACATGCTCGGCGTAGAGATATCCGAGTCGGTCGCGAAACTTTGGGAGGAGGTGAAGGTCTGTTGGCATGATGTCAACGCGGAAAAAGAACTTCAGCTAGTTCTGCGATTGAGGCTTTCTTCATGTTGGCGTCGCGAGTCTTGACACCAACGTAACCCACCTTGGGAACTTTTGTACCCTGCTTCCTCTTTGTCGCAGGTTTCTTGGGAAGTAATGTCCGTAATGCATGCCCGTTCGGGTCTACCAACGCATGGTAGAACCGAATTGTCATAGTCGCTTGTTCATAACAAATCCAAATCACGCAACCTCCGTCGAGGGTTGCCAACGATTCATTTATCATGTAATCGTTAGGCGAATGATCTCGCCCAAGGGCTTTGAGTTGGACGTGGCGAACGGTGGATCCACAGGTCAGAACGAGGTCTATACCTGCGCTGTCAACCTCGGCTCTTAGAACCGTTATCATTCGGGGTTCATCTGCCAGGAGCAATGTTCGAACAAGGTCGGTCAGGAATGCGTGGGTAAAGAAACTCTCGAAATAGAGAGAGTGGTGCGACAGCCACTCCTTTGGAAAATGTGTCTCGAACTTATTTTCTTTTTTGGCCATTTCTTTCACCTGACAGGCGCGAGGCTGAGCAACCCGAAGCCGTACGCCTTCTGGGATCCAATACCGTTGTGCACGGCCTCACGTAGCTCGTCCGGGTTGGTGACAATGAGGAGACCGTCGAATTGGACTGCCCCAAGTAGCCTCTCCTGTTTGCCTTCTTTGGAGTCTTGCCAATAGACGCGATCGAAAGCGACGTTCTTGACCTCGAATCCATTCTCTTCGGACTTGCGCTTGAGCCATTCGAAGATCTCTTCGCGGTCCTTGAGCGACATGCGCTTCCCTTCGTCCGGATGGCCCATCTTGGCAATCCGCTTGCTCGGGCGGCACCGGAGCCGGAATCGCAGGGACAAGCCGAGTTGGATTCCAGCGAGTTCAACGGCCTTGGGGTCGTCCACGCTTTTCAGGTATCGATCCTCAACGTTTAAGCGGCCCCAGTCGGGCCGGACGAGGCTTTGGACGAGCACATGCACCTCTCCGGGCCGGTCGGTGTCGGCTCGGAACAGGATGCGCGCCTCTTCAGGGTGGTCGAATGCCTTGCAGAGTGTGCGGTGGAGCTCGTACGGATGATCAACCTCGCTCCGTGCCTGTGGGTGCTTGGCATTGAGGATTAGGCGGGACAGGAACATGGTGGGTCCACCTCCAAGCGTCGGCAGTTTCGAAAATCGTACATCCGAAGGGCGTTGATGCGCATCGCGTCTTGGCGCTCAAAACTCCCGGTCTCATCTTCGATATAGGCTTCGAGCAGCCCCTTGGCCGATTTCGGATGACGAGGATGGTCCTTGACCGCGTCCTCGATGCTTGCATGGGCGCAACGAGGGCAATCTTCAAGGATTGGCCGAATCGGAAGGCAGCTCTTGCGGCCAAGAAAGAGCGGCCACCGGGGCGCGCGAAGAGCTAGGCGTAGTTCTTCCGCAACTGCCTCGTCCGCGGCGAGGGCGACCATGAAGGCTGCGTCGTGAAGATAGTCGCGAGGTGAGACGATCGTCGCGGGCCCATGGGTCAGCGCCGATTTCAGGGTCGTTGCGACGCCGCCGCTGTGCTTGAAGCCTCCTGCGGCGGTCCGGTGGTATCCCGTGACGGTGTGGTAGTCCGTCGAGATCACGCCGGGCCGGTCGATTCGGACCCCGAAGCGAATGCTACAGTCAAGGCTCTCAAGTCTTTGGTTGCCCCGCTCGAGCCCGAGGGCGCAGCCGAGGAGTCCGATAACGCCAGACTTCGTCGGCTCTGGGCCTGTATCCCTGACATCCCATCGCGACCGGGTTCCCCACGACTGCATCGGTCCCTCTAGCCAGAGGATCAGGATTTCCTCAGCCACTGCGCACGACCGTTTCGAGTTCGTCGAGGATCACCTTGAGAGATTCGGCCGAGCGGATTCCAAGAATGTCAAGCTCGCCTTTGGCCAACAACCACCGATTGCGTGCTTCCAAGCCATACATCTTGGCGAGGGTCTCGGCCTCTTCCTTCAGCTTTGCAGCGGAATTGCCTTCCAACCCCTTTTCCCGTTTGGGATCAACGGGGACGGAGAACGCGTTGGCGTAGCTCACAGGAAGATTCTGGTCGCGGACTTCGATCCACACCAGAGATGGCGGCTGGTGGGCGGCGAACGCGTTTTGCTTTCCGCTAGGCGTCACTCGGCAGGCGGCTTCAATCAAGGCTCTCATCGCTTTCGCAGCCGTTTCCCTGGCATTCCTCTTGTCCTCATCCGTCGCAGCTCGCTTGAAAGCCTCCCCGGTGAGGTTCTCGATCAGCCCTTCCCCGTGAACGTTGAAGTATTTGTAGTAGCACGCGGAGTTGAACTCGACATCACCAATCATGTCGGCACCTGCACCGGCTTGGTCGTCGGCCGAGCGCTCAAGGTCGTCGACGGCGGTGTAGTAGTCAAACTCGTGATCAACCTTGTGGGTGCTGATTGCGTGGGCGAACTGCGAGGACGCGTCGACGTTGACAAACGCTTCGCTAGTGACCATTCTGCCAAACAGGGCGAGGTCTACGGTCATTGGTCGGAATCCCTTGTCTTCCGCAGCCTTCTGGAGATCTTTCGAGGCAACTTTATCGAACGACGCCACGTCATTAGCCTTCATAACCGCTTGAGCGATGACTTGGGCGACTGCATCAACGTCCATCTCACTTAGGAACATCGTTTGGGCAGTGCGGAAATGCCCGCTGTCATTAGGCTTGGTTTCCTTTCCCTCCTCAGTGCCAAAGCCGCTCGCCTTCTTCGCTCCGATCGCGGCCACCTCATCCGAGAGTCCAGAAGCCTTTAGCTTGCTTCTGACCAGTTCGGGGAGGCTCCTCGTTCTTTTGGCCAGGCTCTGCCCTAGGATCGTTCCGAAGACCTCGGACCTCCGAATTGAGCGCTTGATGCATTGACTCGAGATACGCGCACGCTTGTGCCCGCCAAAGATCGCTTCCTTGGGGCTCCCAGTGTCATCGCGGTTTAGATTGCTCGGCGCGTGGTTCTGCAGGATGTGGACTTCAATCAGCATGGTTTGTGGTTTCTCCTTCGGTTTGGGTCGCGGCGTTTTCAGTGCGCTCGTAGGCAAAAATGCTTCGGGCCCACCGCTTCTGTGAGTGCTTATCGGGGTGGTTCCAGAATTTGAGGTCCACCAAGAGTTGGGGCCAGTCGACGCCGATTCCCTCGGCGGCGGCGTACCTGACCATCTGTCGTAGGCGGTAGGGTAGGTCCCCGTCGCCGGTGAATGGGTCGTAGTCGGAGTCGAGCAGGATATGGAACCGGCGTTTGATCGAACCGCTATCGGTTCCGGCGATAGCCTTCTTCCACGTGACTCCGAAGTTGCCTTCAAGGCGGTGCCCGTTGGCACGGATGGTCGCGGTCGAGTACTGAGCCATCAAACTCGCTACGAGAAAGGCCACCGGCTCCCGGGCCACTCCCTGGATGATCCCGTGTAACCACGGGCACCGACCCTCCACGGGGTCGCGCTCTCCGCATCCGCGGCGCAGGGCCGCCAATTCTCCGGGGTCGAGTTGCTCGATCCGCTCGATAAACGCTTGCTCGCGTGTTTTCTCTTCGGTTTTCATTCTAGGACCTTCCTCAGGGTATTGTTCAGCTCATCTCGAGCGCGGACTTGACGCTCAAGCGCGTCGGAATCGGCGTCCATGTCCTTGGCGGACGCCTCGAACTGTTCTATTGCGGCTTTCCCGATGGCCTCTCGCCAGGGTTTACGGGCGTTTTCGATCATGCTCGGCGTATCCGGTGCGTTGTCAGGCAACTCGGCAAACCGCGACATGAGCGGGGCGAATTCTCTCTCCAGGCGTTGCCAGAACATGCGTTCACAGCGGCTTGTTGTGCAACCAAGAGCGTCTTTGTTGCCCTTGGCCTCCCGAGGGTAAAGGGCTCTTAGCCCATCTCGTAATGCTCTTGAAACAGAATTCGCCTTTCCCAATTCCTCCATCAGAATTGCAGCGAGGCGACCATTCAACGCAATTCTGACTGGAATATGCAGTTCGGATCGTTGCCACTCGTAGACCTTAGCCTGGTCAGTGCGCCAACCATAGAAGCGGATGGTGCAAATCGGTGCTGCAAGGGCCTCTAAGGCGGTTGAGACAACTGCAGGCCGCGCGAACTTCCACTTCTTGGACCACCGTGAAGTAGTACCCTCCCTCATCATTCCAAGGGGTCCAGCATCAACCCAAAGAGGTGCACCTTCTTCAAGGCGATAGTGTCGAACCTTGTCGTCTCCGAAAAACACCGCGCACGAAGGGTCAACCCAGCGAGGAAGGCTCCGGAAGCCTTTTCCGTTGTACATCAGCTGAATACGTTCGCCACTAGGTACCAACCTGACAAACCTACATGGCCATGTAAACGATTGAGTTGGAGTCGTTCTTAAGGGCTCTGAGCTTAACGGCGTTCGCCATACAGGGCCAATGCTTCGCTCATCCTGACCTGTAAACTGATTGCTAGGCATTGGAAGGTTCAGCACAACGCTCTCAAAGAGGTTGTGGCCAATGGGCAAAGAGTAAATTGGTGGGTCACCAACGATTGTTTTTGGACTCCCGGTCTTGACCTTGACGTTGAATGGGCTAATTGCCACAAGTAATCGTGCTGCCTCGTCGTGGGAGAGCCCGTGTTGGTGTTGGTTTCCGTGTGCAAAGTGAGTGACATTAACGCCCGTCGGCAGAAGAGGGTACGGATCGAAAACCGACTTCTCCTCGCCCGGCGGCTCACTGGACTGCATGAAAGGCCGATCTGGGTGAAACAGGTCGAACACTTCGCCACAGTCGATCGCGTACCTACCCAGCAAGTCACG
>JAEURO010000066.1:0-4320 GCA_016788345.1 Chthonomonadaceae bacterium | reverse complement strand
TGGATCCTCAGGTCTCTTGTCCGCCATCACCAGCGCATCCAAAACGAACGCAACAAGCAACCGGTAGAGTCCGAATTCGATGATCGGGGAGGGGTCGCGAATCTCTCGAAGCTCATGGGCTTGCTCCAGGCAGGGCAGAATGCCGAGCTCATCCCTCGTTCCGTCTAATCGAATGACCGGTATCCACGGTTCCGTAAGAACATTAAACGTCGGTCGGTTCATCTTTCCCTCCCCGCCAATAGGCCAAGTTCCGTGTCGTAGGAGACGCAATAGACATTGCCTTTCTCGTCGCTACCCTTCCACACTCCGTTGGCATCGAGGGGTAGCAAAAGAACACCTTTCAGTCGTTCCTTGCCCTCCACCATTCCACCATAACCTTCGCACGGGTTATGTAGGGGCAGATACCGTGCGGTCTTGACCGCCCTTCGGAAAACCTCCTTCACCTCGGCCACACGCAACTTGCCAGCGGCCAAGCGACACAACTCATCAGGGCTCACAAGGATGGTCGTTCGGTCGTTCGCGCCGAGCCGTGTCATCGCTCGCCAGCCGTTCCCATCGTCACTATCATCCCCAGCGGGAGCGTTGTTGACGGGGCGAAAAACCCTGCGGCTTGGTTCGTTCAAAACCGCAGTAAGTCCCAATGAGCTCTCTAGGGAAGTTTCCTTCTTCCATTCCTCGTCAGCTTGTTGGATGGCAGTCCAGTCCGTGGCGGGACAATCCCACACTTCATCTCCATAGGTCCGCTCAACAAGTTGCCGGAAGTCCCCCGGTAACTCAACTTGGGTGGTGCTTGATAGGATTGCCATCGATCTCAAGAGCGGCTTTTCAGCGTACACATAACCGGTGCCCCCGAAGTCTCGCTCAGCTGGGCTGGGGGTTAGGACATGGAGAAGGGGAGCGTTCAGCCTATCTCGGTGTCGATGCAACCGGCCGCTCCTTTGCAGGAGCAGGTCCATTGGGGCGATCTCGGAGATCATATGGTCGAAGTCCACGTCGAGGCTCTGCTCGACGACCTGGGTGGCGACGAGGATGAACTTCGCGGGCCGCTCGGCGGTCTTGAATATACGACCATCTCCTTCACCGACCCATCGCCCCTTACCGAACAGGCGGATGACTTCATTCGCAATCCGATCCCGGTCGGCGGCGGTGAACCGAGCGTGGAAGAGCAGTTTGGGAACGTCACTTTTGAGCGCCGCGTACACCGCTTGGGCTTGCTTCACCGTGTTGAGGATCACGCAGCAACAGCCGCCATCCTTAACAAGTTGATTTGCCCAGGCCGCGGTCGCTTTGGCGTCGCCAAGCATTCCAGCGTGAGTCTTCATCTGAAGCATGCGGGTCGAGGACACGCCTAGCGTGGAGCCGGTGTCTTTCGGAATCGTAAACGCAGCGGCGTCGCTAAGGGGGCACACGGTGATCAACGGATAAGGGACTTTGGAACCCTCACCCCCTGCCCCCTCTCCCTCCGGAGCAGGGAGAGGGGAACCAGAGTACGCCTCAACCATCGCTGCACGTTGTTTGGCCGAGAGCGTTGCCGACAGCAGGACCACCGGGATCTTGAGGCAAGCGCACCACTGCAACAATCGGCAGATAATGGCGCTCATGTAGGCGTCGTAGGCGTGGACTTCGTCGATGACGAGCACCCGGTCGGCCAAGCCAAAGAGCCGCAAGAAGCCGAACTTGACGTGCATCCCGGCCAGCATCGCTTGGTCGACCGTGCCCACTCCGTGTGCGGCAAGCATCGCGCGGCGCGTGGGCCTGAACCATGCGGCGGCGAGGCTCCGATCATCGCCAGGCTCGCCGACGTTTGGTGGCCTTTCGGGTTCCTTCTCGTCGCGCAACCACGCCATTCCATGGATCAGGTGCGCGTCTTCACCCCGCTCGAGTTTCCACAGGTAGTCATCTCGGTATCGCCCGAAGAGCGAATCACTCGTCGCCATCGTCGGGAGTGCCATAAACACACCGTGGTAGCCATGCTCCCGCCACTTTTCCGCCAGGATCCACGCCGCTTCGGTCTTCCCCTCTCCCATGGGGGCTTCGATGATGACGAGACCGGGCGGAATGTCGTTATCAAGAAGCGCTTGTTGGATGGGGCGGGGGCAATTCACCACGTCCTTGGGTTTCGCCTCCCCCGCTGCACGCTCCAAGCCCAACCGCTGGATCCAAGTCCGGGCCAACTCTTTGGCTATCTCAAAGTTCTCCTTTGGGTCATCAATCCCCGCGAGTCGGTCGTCTTGAAAAAACTCTTCATTGCTTGCGATCCAGTCGCAGAGGACAATGTGCCCGGCCATGCGCATGCCGAAAGCACTATGGCCATCCCCATTGATTTCCGGCACCTGGAGCCCACTCAGGCCGAGAGCGGTCATCAGCATTTGGCAAAGCTCGTTCTGAGCCGTCTCGTAAGGTGCACCAACTCCTCCCTCGTCCCAGCAGCCGTGGTGAGCGAGGATAGCTCGCCCGATCGTATCAGCGTCCCGAGGAGACATGCCCGCGGCCTGCATTTGGGGCTGGACGAACTTGGCGGAAAGCCTCTCGTGTCGGCAACGGACATCGCAGGTAGGCGAGAAACCTGCTTGCGTCAATTGCTCAGAAAGCTCAGCGACCTGGTGTTGGAACCCAGCATCCGCTTTCCCCACATCGTGCAGGCCCACGATCAAGGCGACCTGCTCAGGTGTCCATCCCCACTTGTCCAGCGGATTTGGCAATGCCAGGCTAACGGCCGAAGCATCAACGAGATGCTTCCAAAGCGGATGGTATGGGTCACTTTTGGCCCAGAGTTTCAAAAAGTCGTGCCTATTCAATTCCGTATTTTCTCGTGGACAATCTTTATCACTTTCCGCAACTGACCCACACACACTTCTACTATAGACCGTCAACTTTGGAACTGTCAACCCACATTTCAGTCCCTGCAAAAATCTATTTGGTAATCCGACAATTTATGGTGTACGCCCGCGTACGAGGAGACAGGGGATGCCACCTGGGCCAGGACCACAACCACTACCCCCCTACCCTAAGCCGCGGCGCAAGCGAAAGAGGACAGAAATTGCCGACTATAACAAACTCCCCGACGCCCAGCTGAGCGATTGGCTGGCCAACTTTGCCACCGTCGCTGCAGCGAATGCAGCAGCACTCGGCCTGACTCCAACCCAGGTCACGAGCATCAACACCGCCAACACGGCCTTCTCTGGAACCATGGCCGCTAAGATCGCCGCCGAAAACGCGGCAAAGGTCGCCACGCTGAACAAGAACGACCAGCGGCTCTCTAGCTTAGTTGTCATCCGCACGTTTGCGAACCAGTTCCAAGCGAACCCTTCCATTCCAGACAGCTTGATCCAGGCCTTGGGGCTCAACCTTCGAACCGACGACCCCACCCCGAGGGACGTCTTCCAGCCTCTCGGCCTCGTCGCCATGGGATGTGACCAGCTCAACTCGCTCAAGTGGGACAAGAACGGCAACTTCCCTGGCACGATCTACATGATCGAGTGGCAGCAGCCGGGCGGAGCCTGGGAGATCCTTACCGCTACGACCTCAGCCAAATTCGAGCACGAGGGGACTACGGCCGGCGAGCAAGTCAGCTACCGCGTCTATGCCCAGCGTGGCAACAAGAAGTCTCTGCCATCGAATGTCTCAACCGTCTTCTCGGGTGGCATGCCCGGTGGCGCCGAGCTGAAAGTCGCTTAGACTTCTCTGTCGCTGCCCGGCCCAGACTCCGGTCTGGGCCGGGCGCATGGCCATTCAGTCCGCAAGTGGCTTCAGCACTTTGACTCTCTCAATTCTGCGGCTAGGTTTATCGACCTCTTTTGCACCAATTGAGCCCTTCTATCGCTGCGCCATTCAACGCGGCTGATCCGGTCAGCGGTCGGTTCTTGAGTCTCGGAGCCTTTTGGCGTGACCATCGGCAAACAGGCGGTTTCGGCCCCCGAAGTGGGCGGTCAGGCCCTTGAGTTCTGCTGGAACTGTCGGGATCGTTTTTGGAAAGTAAGGGTCAACGACCATTTCGACGTCAGCGACTCCCTCCGGCTTGCCTGCTTGCGGGTTGTTGGCGGCAGCGAGGTCGGAGACCGCTTGATCCGGAGTTTTGCCCCAGAAATTGTCGAGAGGGACAGGATCGTCTGGCCTGTCAAACCGCCACATCCAATACCTGGAAGAGCCGGTTCCGAACGATTGCTCCACTTGCTGTGCTGCGCCGAGCTCCGATGATGCCACACTGGGACAAGACCAAACTTCGTTCGACTTGACATAACTCGAAAAGACAACCGCGGCCCATCCAGTCCGAGGGTCACTGGTCGGCCAAGTCGACCAAGGTTTGTACCCGAGGGAGTT
>JAEURO010000065.1 GCA_016788345.1 Chthonomonadaceae bacterium | reverse complement strand
CTCCGGTCAACAAGGGGTACCAAAGGTCTGCAGTGAAATGGATCTGCGATAATATTTTCGACAACTTGGGTTGGCTGGCTCCGCGAGACATTTCCCTAAGGCTCGGAAAAGACTCTCATGGTGGCACGCTCGGCCTGCCTGGGTTTGCCATGGGTGGGCTGATGAATGACGCCCGCTGGGGGCGGATGTTGCAGAACGAATCGTTGAACGGTTTGTCGGCCTACACACTGTCACAGATGCTTGCGGACATCCGCGATTCGGTATTCAAGGAGGTTTACGCTGGAACAGCCGTCGGACTCGCTCGCCGACAGACACAAAGGTCATACATTCAGTCACTTTGTGCCAAGTTAGGAGCGAGCTCCGAGTCCAAGATGGCGGCTATGAGCGAACTCAGGCAATTCTTGGCTCTGTTCGCTTCCGGTCTCGAAAAAACAAAGGATGAGACTACAAGACTCCACCTAGAGGATCTCCGTCACACTGTGACGTTTTGTCTCACCAATCCTGACAAATCTCGCGGAGCAGGAATGGCCGCCTTCGAATTCATGGACTTCTATAAGCCGTGGTGTTCGCAGGGACTGAAGATCCAAAGTCCTAAAAAGTGACCATGAGGGCCCTGGGACGCCGTCCCAGGGCCCTTGGCCATCGCGAGGCCTCGGTCATGCTAATCATATGATTGAAGTGTTTTCGAATCCGGCGCCAAACAGGGACTACGTTATTAGCCACGTGTGCCCTGAGTTCACTAGCGTATGTCCGAAGACTGGCCAACCTGATTTCGCGACGATTGAACTCGATTACGTTCCTGACGACCACTGTATCGAACTCAAATCACTCAAGCTGTACTACTATAGTTTTCGCGACCAGGGGATCTACTACGAGGCAGTGACAAACCGGCTCCTTGAAGAGTTGACCGCTGCTTGCAAGCCGCGTTGGATGCGAGTCACCGGAAAGTTCAATGTCCGTGGCGGCATTGGTTCCGTCATAACAGTTGAATCAGGTCCCCGGCCACCGTGCGTATTGTAACCTCGTCAGAGATGAGGCGGCTGGAAGCAGCTTCTGGCCGTCCGACTTCAGACCTCATGGAGGAAGCCGGGGCTGGAGTTTTCTCAAAAATTCAAGCCCTCGCTAGCCGAAAAACTCCGATTGTTGTGCTCTGTGGCAAGGGCAACAATGGGGGGGATGGGCTAGTTGTAGCTCGACTTGCTGCCGAAGCTGGCTTTTCCGTCCGCTGTTGGGCTACCGTCGCACCGGGCGGGCTCAACGACGTCTGCCGCGAGAAATGGTCTCTCCTTGAACAGAGAAAGATCGATGTTCTTTGCCATGGTGAGCTGGAATTGGCCAAGCTCGAGCCCTCTTCCGACGCATTGTACGTCGACGCCTTGCTTGGCACAGGCTTGGCCGGTCCGCCAAAAGGAGCCGTCTTGGAGGCCATTCAGTTCTTGGAAGGGCGAAAAGTTGTATCGATTGATGTCCCATCTGGAGTCGATGCGGATTCAGGCTTAGTCCCGTCAGATGCCGTAACGGCACACAGCACGGTCGTGCTCGGTCTTCCAAAGCCCTATCTGTTTGTTGGGGGTGGTCACAAGCTTGCCGGCTCTTGGAACGTCCACGACATGGGGTTCGATGCCGAGACAATTGGAGAAGAGTTCGTTATCCCAGAAGAAGTCCGGCTGAGCCCGAGGGACTCAGAAGCGCACAAAGGGACTTGCGGACATGTCCTCGTCGTTGCAGGAAGCTTGAAGTACAGAGGCGCGGCGGCGTTGACCGCGTTGGGTGCTGTTCATGCAGGGGCTGGACTCGTGACGGTGGCCTCTGTCGAGCCTGTCGTCAGCGTAGTGGCCACCCATGTCCCGGAGGCGGTTTTCCTGTCTTTAGAATCGTCCGACGGTGGCATCTCATCAAAAATGGCCCCCCAACTTGTCGACATACAGGCAAAGTTTACAAGTTGCATCATTGGCCCGGGCTTAGGGGACAGCCCAGAAGTTCGGCAATTCCTGGAGAGCTTGCTCGTCACTTGGGAGGTGCCAACTGTACTTGATGCGGATGGGTTGAACCACTTGGCCGAGGGCGCCAAGAGACCTTCCGGACTGACAGTCGTGACGCCGCACCCCGGAGAAGCGGCGAAAATGCTGGGAGTCGAGACAGAAGTGGTCCAGAACGACCGTTGGGCAGCTGCAAGGCGTCTTGCGAAGATGCATGGCTGCGAGTGCGTCCTTAAGGGACGGCATACTGTGGTCACAAACCCCGACGGGCATGTCTGGGTCAACTCAACTGGTAACTCAGGAATGGCCACAGCCGGCTCAGGTGACGTTCTCGCGGGGACAACGGCGGCACTGCTCGCTGGTCATCAAGCCAATTCCGAATGGCCGACCGGGTTGATATCGGCCATGCTTCATGGGCTGGCTGGTGACCTTGCCGCGGAAAAGTTCGGAAAAATTGGATACACCGCATCCCAACTTGCACACTTTCTTCCTCGCGCGCGGTCTATTCTTACGAAGTGAAGAGGATTGGGAGCCTCGCAATTGCCTGTTTCGCCATATTGGCCCACGGCCAGACGACTAAAGTAGTTTCGGTAACTTTTCCAGTTGAAGGCGACCGCGAAGTTTGGGTTGGGTCGCTTTCCCAGCCAGACAAAATGGGCCATGTCGAAACCGTGCAAGGGACGGGGGTGAAGCTCAGTGTCGATCCGGGAGACACGGACGCAGCCGTTTACGTTCACGACAAGCGGACTGGAAACGTCGCGGTTCAACCCGTCGGGCAGATCGTCAAAACCGGCCTCTGGAAGGTCACATCAAAGGACGAAACCAGAGTCTATTCACTGAAGTTTCACCTGTCCTCGCAGTCAAGGCCTGTAAAGAACGCGCTACTGCGGGCCAAGACGAAGCAAGAGGAGAGGACGGTCCTTGTCGACGCAGCCGACAAGGGCGGGGCCGAGGTTCGAAATATTTTAGCTGGGCAGGTCGAAATCACGGTGGATTACAAAGTCGGCCGGGAAGCCAAAACCACTGCACCACAGATCTTTGAAGCAAAGCTTGGGGCGGGCCCCGCTAAGGTCAAGACAATAGATATCCAAGGCGATGTGCCAACAATTGAGGATCCGAAGGACATACCCGATACGAATTCGAACTCGGAGAGTCAGACACACGAAAAAGTGGCCCCTGCTGTACCACAGGCACCGAACCCGCTCGTCTCACTTTTGAACGTTTTGATCGGGTTAGGCGTGGTCGCCGCAGTCGGATTTGGCATCTATTCGTGGGCCAAAAAGAATCCAAAGCAACTAGACGATGGGCTAAAAAAACTTGGACTTGGCGAGCAAGACCCAGCCCCCCTAGACACGCCTTTGGTTCCTCAACAACCCCAGCCTCTCAAGCAAATCGATCTTGGAGCGCAGGCGGCGTATGTGCCAGATGTCCCAACGGTGGTGAATTCCTCCATGGCTATCCCCAACCCAAGGCTCGTCCAGTCAGATGGAAAAGTCCATCTGCTTTCGGACGGGGCTAACGCTGTTGGAAGAGAAGCGGGCTTGTCGGTCTCGTGCGTCGGTGAGTCGTCCGTGTCCCGACACCATGCCACCCTGACGGTTTCGGGCTCAGAAATTACAGTCTCAGACGAAGGTAGTACGAATGGGACTTATGTGAATGGACAAAAAGTGTCTGGCCCAGTGAACCTTCGGCAAGGCGACGTTGTCCAGTTCGGCGCAGCGCAATTTACGGTTGAGGTTTAGAATGGGCAAAGTCACACTGCGGGCGATATTCTGCGGAATTGCAGGCGTTCTCGCATGGGTGCTTTGTGAACCCTTCTTTCCTAAGCAAGTCATCGCTGGCTCTTGGAACCGAGATCCCGTATTCTTAAAGGTCGAGCTCACTTTTACGTTTCTGCTTGGAACGTTAATCGGCTTGACGGCAGGATTCTTGAACGGTACCGACAGAGGTGGAAGAATTAATGTGATTGTTTCGTCGGCCCTCGGACTTATCTTTGGTGCCGTGGGTGCAATGTTTGGTCAAGCGATCGGATCCAGTGTCTATGCAATCTTGGGAGGTGGGTCAAACACGCCAGCCAATGTCATTGCCAGGACGCTGGCTCTGCTCCCATTTGGGTTACTGATCGGTGCGGCCGTTGGAGTCTCCCAAAGATCCGTGCGTTCCATGGTTTCTGGCGCAATCGGAGGGGCCGTAGCTGGGTTTCTGACTGGGGCGGCCTTTGACACATTGTCTCAGGTCATTAGCCGGGTCGTTTCTCCGGTCAATATGACTGTGACGCCAGGCTACGAATCCGAAGCTGGCGCACCTGGCCGAGCCGTCATGGCCATGGGAATGGGCCTTCTAATTGGACTGTTCACTGCTCTCGCCGATCTTGCATCCAGAAAAGCGTGGGTTCGACTGGTCTTGGGACGGAACGAAGGCAAAGAATGGCCAATTGACGCGGGCCAAACTTTGATCGGTCGGGACGAGCGTGCTCACGTCCCCCTGTTTTCCGACCCATCGATACCCCCTCTGGCCGCAGTCATCGTGAAGCAGGGCAACACCTACCATTTGCAAGACCCACAGTCGCCTATTGGCGTCGGCCTGAACGGATACCGGGTGTCTCAGGCTCAACTCAATCATGGCGACACCATCAATATTGGTCCATTGTCCCTGCAGTTTTTGGTCCGCTCAGGAGGGTCTGCCACATTTGAGGGCAGCCACAAAGGTGTTCCAATTGGCCCCGCCGCACAACCTCAACAACAAAGGCCAACCCAAGTTTCATCTCCGAGTACACAATATCCAACCGCCGCTATGATTCCACAACCTCAAGCCCAGAGCCAGACTGTCACGTCTGCGCAAACGGGCCTCTGTCTAGTTGCGCTTACGGGGCCGATGGCAGGAAACCGGCTTGCCATCGGTACGCACTTGGAGATCGGTAGGGAAGGATCTGGTCTGTCGATCGCATACGATCCTCAGGCGTCGCGTCGGCACGCGGCGGTCGCCCTTGTTGGAGGCCAACTCACTGTGTCGGACCTAGGTAGCACGAATGGCACCTACGTCAATGGACACCGTGTCACGCACGCTGCAATCAATACGGGAGACCAATTGATGGTGGGTTCGACAACCTTCCGAGTTGAGTGAGGATTTTGCCTAGTCCTTCGCATCCTCAATCCTGTCGTTCCCGTCTAGACAGCTAGAGGATGGAGATCGAGCACGTGTCCGAGGAGGCACACCGACGGTGATCGCCTTTCAAGCTGTTCTGATCACCATCCTCTTCGCCTTAGCGGTGGGCGCTGTCATTTGGATGGTGTTGGTTCGGCCGCTCATGAAAAAGGCTGAGGATGTGATCGAAAGGGCGGACGAAAGCTACGAAGTCCAGATGCAAAGAGAATCGCTGTCGGAACAAGAGAGGGAACAGGCTGAACAAGAGCTCAATCAGATTGTCGGCCAGGGGCCGGAGGAACCGAGACTATGAAACTGAGGCCAAGTACAAAGTTAAGACTGTTTTTGATTGCCTTTGCAGTCGTTGCAGGGATTTTTGGCATTTGGTTTTTTTCAAGCCTCCAATGGATCCCAGCAGGATATGTTGGAGTCATCTATAGCGCTTCGAAGGGACTGGAAGAAAAAGTCTATCGGCCTCAAGCGTTGCTTGTCACGTGGTTTAGGCAGCTCTACATTTATCCGACCATGGTCAGAAACGCCGTCTACACCCAAGACCCCTTGGCAGGGGAAGTCAAGGCAGCCGACGGAATCTTAGTCACCACGAGCGACAATGCCAACACCGTTTTTGATATCAGTGTCCTCTACCGGGTTCTGCCTGAAGATGTGCCTCTCGTTTTTAAAACCTATGGTGCGATTCCGCTAGAAGACATCCAGAGTCAACACATCCGCCGTGCAGTCAAGGACGGGGCGAGCGCGATCGGATCGAAGTTCGACGTGTTCCAACTCATGGGTGCAAGTCGGATTGTCGCGAGCGAAGCTCTTACTGAGGAGTTACGGTCAAGGTTGAAGCCTAAGGGCATCACCGTAGAGCGGGCAATGATCCTCGGAGCCCATCCTTCTGCAGAATTCTCTCAGCGGATCAACAGCCGTGTTAATTCGTATACGGCTCTTCAAATCAGCCAGCTTCAAAACCAGATCGCCGAAATCAACCGCCAAAAGAGTGTGGTAGAAGCCGACGCCCAGCAACGCGCCAAAGCTCTTGCTGCCAGCGGCACAGTTGACAAGTCACTTGAAATCTTAAACTTAGACCTCATGGAGGAAGCGATCAACCGTTGGGACGGTTCGCTGTCACCCTTCCCCAAAGATGGTAACCAAACCATCGTGGTCTCTGGCGACAAACTCGTGATTCCTGCAGTGAAGAAATGAACGACCACTTCGACCTCAGACCAAAGAAGCCGCCTTATGGCGCGATCTTCCGCGGAGTACTCATCATTGCTGGACTCCTTTTTGTCTTCAATCTTCGCTCATGCTGGCAGCAGATCCCACCGGCGTCTGTCGGGATCAAATTTTCTGCAACATCAGGCATTAGCCAGAAATTGATCAAACCTCAATTGACCTTTGTCGGCCCGCTGGAACGGCTCATCATCTATCCGACCTCGATGAAAAACGCCTCGTATCTGCGTGCTCCGACGGAAGGGGCCAGGCAAGGCGACGACTCGATCCAGGCCTGCACCGTAGAGGGCGCGACTTTGCCCGTTGATGTGACCGTGGCGTGGCACGTCAACCCTGCAGACGCGTCACGTGCGTTTCAGAATTTTGGAACTGAAAACTTGGAGTACATTCAGGCGAACTTTATCCGGTACATCGCTATCTATGGGGTTAACGCGATATCGGGATCACGCTCCATCTTTGACCTGACCGCTAAGGAAAGACAACAGTTCGGGCCAGAAGTCAAAAAGTTTATCGGGCCGCTCATGGCCGAATACGGATTGACAGTGGATGAAGTCTACATTGGCGAGGTCTATCCGGCCAACGAGGTGCAGCAGAAGGTTCAGGAAAGGGTCTCGAAACGCAATGAGCTCGAACTCGCCAAGACGAATTTGGAGAAATCGAAAACCGATGCCAAGACATTGATGACCGATGCTGAACGCGACGCTGAGGTTAACAAACTCAAAGCTCTCCAAGGAGACAAGGCAGTCGCGCTACGGAAGCTTGAACTTAAGAGGCTCGCCCTAGAAAAGTGGGACGGAAAACCGCCAATGGTTGGGGGCTCCACGGTGCCCTTCACGGACATCCCGGTCCGATGAGGCTATGCGGCCCGAGAATCGGCCAAGTGCTTTCGGGCACCAGCAATTGAGAACATCTGCTCTCTGAGCAGTTTCTTGAGCACGAGGACGGCTTGGATGTCATCGGGACGGTAGCGCCGCTGGCCTCCGGTCGTCCGGACTGGATTGAGGTAACCAGCGAATTCACGCTCCCAATATCTCAGGGTGTGGATCTCGACGCCGGTGATCTCCGACGCTGTTTTGATGCTGACAACCTGGCTGGACTTCATGAATACTGGCTCCTGCGGTCCAGGGCGTCGCCTGACTGCCCGCACAAGACTATTCTCGGTAAGACTGTCAATTTTCTCAGGCTTCCGGCCTCCAAAGCACTAAGGTTCCGACTCATCCTGGCCCGTAAGGTACTCTATGGCTTGTATGGGCAAGTTCAAAGAAGGCGACAAAGTCAAAGTGACAACCCGCCAGGTCAGTGAGCAAGACCGCAAGGTTCACGGGCTTTATGAACACATGCTTGGCTTGACTGGCACCGTTGAAAACCTCTACGGAAACCAAGAAGTCTCAGTCAAAGTAGACCTTGATTGCCTACCAAAGATTCCAGCCGACGTCCACAAGTTGGCCACGACGTCAATGAGGACGAGGTTTTTGAACGACGCAAGCGAAGAGGCAAAAAAGTCTCTGACGAAAGAGGAACTTGAGTTCGTGCCCCACTATATGCTCCTTGTCCGACCTGACGATCTAGAAAAAGCCTGATCACGCCATGACCGCGGACAAGAGCTTTTCCGCACCATCTCGAACCGGGTCGCATGTCGGAAGGGCGATGGCTTTCTCACACTCATCAATGGCGTCGGCCGCTTCGTCGGGCCCGAGATGCGACGTATTGAGCGCGACCCCGACAACCTTTGCAGCAGGAAATGTCCCTAGGGCGGACGCGACGTCTTCATAGTGTTTCGCGACTTCTAAATGCTCTGGATTCGTGACCCATTCGATCTTGGTCATGGTTTTCATGCCTGCACGGTGACAAAGAACGAGGTGAGTCGGGCAAGACCCACGCATGAGCGGAAGTGTCGCAGAACTACCAGGATGGAGCAACGACCCTTGTCCCTCGATCACGACCAAGTCATTACCCGCGTGACTCAGGACCTCTGATTCAACAGCCCCGCTCGCATAGTCGAGACGAACTGCATCCAATGGAACCCCACGCCCTTCAATGATAATGCCTGTCTGCCCAGTCGCGACAAATCCGGCAGACAAGCCTGAGCGATCAGCCGATTTAACGAGTTCTAAGCCGGCCGTCATTTTTCCGACGCTCATGTCTGTTCCCACCATCAAGACTCGACGGTTCGACTGAAGTCGGGCCAGCCCCTGGCCCACACCTAAGCTATGAGGTTCAGTCCTTACGTCCCAGACAAACTGGCCGTGGGCCAGACGGGGATACCGGGGAGCAAGTTTGTCATGGAGACCGTTGACCAAGCTTAATCCGAGAGAGACCGCACGGTCTAATGTTGGCAACCAAGAACCTGGAACCAGTCCACCAGGAGGGGCAATACCGAGGACGAGGGCTTCGGCTCCATGGCGCCTCGCTTCATCCGCGCTTGCGACGATCGGAGCCTTATGGGGAATCCCGTAGAGGTCTTGGAGACTTTCTCCAGCGTGCCTCTTGTCTATGACGCACACAACTTTGTTCTTGCCGTATCTCAGTACCCCAAGCCCTAGCTTTCCAGTCTGGTCTTCGAACGCACCTTCCATATAGAGGGCGACCGGCTGGCTCGATCGAAGCATGTGCAAGCCAGGTTACCAGCTTCGGTCATGCGGGCTGATCCTGCGCTGCGGCCTTCTCTCTGCACCTTTGGCCAATTCCCTCGATAGGTGCCCAGAGAGCCGCCCCCCAGGATGAAAGAGGGCTAAGGGTCCTGACTTTGACAAAAATTAGACGGGCCCCTTGCATTGTCTGAAAAACCCTGCCTATAATAGCCCTTGCCCCTGACGAAGGGGTTCGCAGATTGAAAGCTCAATAGTGTGGTGAGACAGCGCAACAACCCCGACGCCGATTGAGGCGTTGAGGTTTTCAACCAAGCCAAAAACGGGCTAGTCATGGCCCGAGGCGCTCCAATAGAACGGCCTGATTCCCGCAAGGGACATCAAAACGTTTTTTTCGGAGAGTTTGATCATGGCTCAGGACGAACGCTGGCGGCGTGCCTAAAACATGCAAGTCGAACGAGCAGCAATGCTAGTGGCGAACGGCGGAGTAAGACATAAGCAACGTGCCCTGAAGTCTGGGATATACCGGGGAAACCCGGGGCAATACCGGATGTGGCCCTTGAAGGACATCCTTTTAGGATTAAAGGTTTTTCGCTTCAGGAGCGGCTTATGGCCTATCAGCTTGTTGGTGGGGTAATGGCCTACCAAGGCGACGACGGGTAGGGGGTCTGAGAGGATGATCCCCCCGAGTGGGACTGAGACACGGCCCACACACCTACGGGTGGCAGCAGTTGGGAATCTTGCACAATGGGGGCAACCCTGATGCAGCGACGCCGCGTGGAGGACGAAGGATCTAGGTCTGTAAACTCCTTTTGCCAAGAAAGACTTAGGACGGTACTTGGCGAATAAGCTCCGGCTAACTACGTGCCAGCAGCCGCGGTAATACGTAGGGAGCGAGCGTTGTCCGGATTTACTGGGCGTAAAGGGCGCGTAGGCGGTCCGTTAAGCATGAAGTGAAATCTCCAGGGCTCAACCCGGAAACTGCTTTGTGAACTGGCGGACTGGAGGAAGGCAGAGGTGAGTGGAATTCCCGGTGTAGCGGTGACATGCATTGATATCGGGAGGAACACCCATGGCGAAGGCAGCTCACTGGGCCTTTCCTGACGCTGAGGCGCGAAAGCGTGGGTAGCAAACAGAATTAGATACTCTGGTAGTCCACGCCCTAAACGATGGATGCTAGGCGTCGGGGGTATCGACCCCCCCGGTGCCGCAGCTAACGCATTAAGCATCCCGCCTGGGGAGTACGGCCGCAAGGTTGAAACTCAAATGAATTGACGGGGACCCGCACAAGCGGTGGAGCATGTGGTTTAATTCGATACTAACCGAAGAACCTTACCCAGGTTTGACATCAAGTGTAAGGGTGTGAAAGCACTCCCCTCCCACAAGGAGCACGAAGACATCTGTTGCATGGCTGTCGTCAGCTCGTGCCGTGAGGTGTTTGGTTAAGTCCAGCAACGAGCGCAACCCTCGTCCTATGTTACCAGCGAGTAAAGTCGGGGACTCATAGGAGACCGCCGGTGCAAGCCGGAGGAAGGTGGGGATGACGTCAAGTCAGCATGGCGATTACGCCTGGGGCTACACACATGCTACAATGGGCGAAACAAAGGGCAGCAATACCGCGAGGTGGAGCTAATCCCAAAAATACGCCCTCAGTTCAGATAGGAGTCTGCAACTCGACTCCTTGAAGGCGGAATCGCTAGTAAACGCAGGTCAGCTATACTGCGTTGAATACGTTCCCGGGTCTTGTACACACCGCCCGTCAAGTCACCCGAATTGTCTTCACCCGAAGTCCGTGGCCCAACCGTAAGGAGGGAGCGGCCGAAGGTGAGGGGGGTAAGGGGGACTAAGTCGTAACAAGGTACCCGTACCGGAAGGTGTGGGTGGATCACCTCCTTAAGAGTCTGCACTGCCGGCCCCACTGGGGATTCGGCACAAACTCAGGTCGGTCGCTGTCGCACCACAGAGCTTTCATGCAAGCCCTCGCCCAGCAATGGACGAGGGCTTTTTGTGTTTTGAATCTAGGTATTTGATCCCGATCATGCAAAAACCTTGTTAGAATGGCAGTACGTGCTCACGTCTCGCACCCAATGCGCGCCCAAATTCTGGAGCCCCACCGAATTTCCGGGTCACTTTCAGCTGTGTATTCGTCTGGAATTCTGTCTCCGACTTTGGCCACCGGACGAAGATCTAGACCAAGTGCTCAGCCCAAGGCAGCAAACGTGCGATGTATGGTAGCCGCTTAACTGTGCAAAGTACCGCAAAGCAAAGACGTTGTTTCCGGTCTATTCCAATTCAATTCTCATGTATAATTGAATGAAACACTGGTGATGATCGATGATAGCGAAGAAGTATTGGAACAAAGTAGTCCCTAGATTTATGATACTTGGTATTTTAGCGGCTTCTGCGAGCCTTGCCTTTTGCCAAGGACTCATTAACCCGGTTCCAACATGGACGACGTTAGTTCCAAGGAGCCCCACATTCCTAGATCTTTCAAACGATGGCGCGCGAGTACTAATTGCGAATTCTGGCTCTGGCAGTTTCCTGACCGAGTGGAACGTGGCAACGAAGTCAAACCCAAAGTGCACCTTCACGGGATGGCAAACCACCTTTGAGTCCGCAATCTTCTTGCCCGGGATGAACGACTATGTGACAAGGTCTGTTGACAAAATCTTTCGAATTGAAAGAGGTACCGGCAGTGTGCACTGGTCTCAGTTCCTGACCACTTCGGCACTGTTTATGACATCTGATGGATCTAAGATAGTGGCTTCTGGATACAGTGATCTCTGGATTCTGGATTCATTGACAGGGGCCATATTGTCACAATTTCCGCTCGCTAATAATCTGTCTAGGAAACTATCCGTAAGTCCGAACGGCCGTTACGCCGCAGTTCAAGCTTCTCGGGGGCTGGATATCTACGACTTGGAAACGAAAAATCTATTGCGAACAGGGCCCTCTGGATCATGTGTAGCAATTTCACCTGATAACCAGCTCGTCGCTTCGGCAGATACAAGACTGATAATACAGGATCTCTTGACAGGCATTCCTAGGTTTACTTTTTCGATTCCAACCAACCTTAGCGTTCCAATAAGCGTTAACTTTGGAATGGATCAGATCGTACGGGTCGTTTGTGCCAGAGGACTCGTAGCTTGGAATTTGAGCACGGGCCAAACCGTCTATTCAGTGCCCGTTTCTGGAAGCGGACTCTATTTTGCAGACTATTCCGAAGACAACAGCTTGATCGTCGGTTCAGGACCAGACGGGTATTTTAAGTTCGACGGAAACACTGGAGTACGATTGGGAGATCTTATTCCGCTTTTTGGATATGTCACAGGTAAACAGGATCTGCCGACTTCTCATGAAGTCGCAATCTTTACTCAAAGTGCTGGGGCCTTTTTTCGTTCCGAGGACGGACTATTCTTGCGAAGTCTGCAACTACCCCCCAATTCCCTTTGCTTGTCAACGCCTGACTCGAAGTACGTCGTTACGATATCAGGTTCGACGCTTACGGTAACCGACGCCATTCTTAATCGCGAGGTATGGCATCGTTCAGATCTTTTTCAAGGTAGTAATGCCTCGATGTCGCCAGATGGCTCCCTCGTTTCTGTGACGGTCACAAATCCCAATAGGATTGTTGTTCTCAAGACAATCGACGGGTCATTGAGCGCGACACTAAGTTCCAATGGTCGTTATTCTGCGTTTTCTAATGACAACAGATTCATCTACGGACGTTCCACTGGTTTCACAGAGTA
>JAEURO010000064.1 GCA_016788345.1 Chthonomonadaceae bacterium | reverse complement strand
CAGGAGCGGGCGCGGCTCCGATTTGCGGACACCACAGGCTCAGCTCCTCGTAGGGCTGAACTTGCCGAGGAATACAAAGAAATTTGGTCGGGTTGTGGCGATTTAGCGGCCGAAGCGCCAAGTATCCGATCCGCCATGGCGGGGGCCCTCAACGCCGTTCAAAAGGTTGAACGCGAAGCCATCTTGGCATTGCGATCCGCAATGGGCCGATAACAAAAAATGGTCGGGATGAGAGGATTCGAACCTCCGACCTCCTCGTCCCGAACGAGGCGCTCTACCAAGCTGAGCCACATCCCGAGGCTTGCCGACAGGTTACCATATTGGTCGAAGGGCCTCAGTTTAGAGAGTTCCAAAATCAGTCCTTGTCGTTTGAGGTCATCTCAACCGCCCCAACCCCGACAGGAGGGTCTTTGTCGATGTTGTCAGTGGACTTGTCCTTAGTGGCTAGGTCTGTCCAGCGTTGGGGCCAGGATGCGGCATAGAGCTTGACACCGCGATTGGCTAGTACGGCCCCAATCCCTGTGAGCACAATTAGGAGGAGAATCCGGACGACGAGCCGGACAAAATTGATCAATACGACATTGAAGTCGATGGCTTGCCCCGACTTCATGCCAAGATTGATCTGCGGGGCCTTTGTCAGGAGCTCGATCGTTTGGAAAAGCGTCCAGCAGATGACTCCGGTTCCAGCCAAAAAGACCACTGTCCCCAAAAGGGGGCCGAACCACTCGCGGCGCTTACTCCGCACACGAGCCGTCCCTGTCTTGTGGTCGACTAGCCATTGACACTAGAATACCGGACTCGCCTGTCTCCGATTCCGTTTCTTTTCTCAACCAGTGAGACATCAAGACTGGCACGACCGAGATCTGCGCCGCGACCGCGTTGGGCAGTTACTGGCTACGCTCATAAAGCTCGCTTGCCACGACCGGACCGAAAATCCTAGCGTTGGCCCCAATCGGCCGCAGGATTCCAAACGTTCCGCCAGCGAGGGTCGCCAGGGCCGCACTTGAAGCTAACCTTGTGAGGCCCGTTTGGGCTATTCCGCTTCCAAGACCGAGGATATGGCAACCTACGAGGACACCAAACCAGAGGCAGCTCCGAAGTTGACCTAGACGCTCCCTTACAATTACTGAGGCCACGTCAGATTTGGCTAAGCAAGTAGGTGCGAGCAGCGCAACATCAAACGAACCTTAGGCGCGAAGACGCTTGGCTCTTATCTGCAGATCCGGAAAAATGAACCCAAACGATAGAGTGTCGAAAAGGAAACCCAAAAATGTTGTGTCAGACGGGCCGGCTTTCAAGCGGATTGTTTTGACGCACTTTCTGACGCCCTAATAGGCAAGGACGGCACCGATCAACATTGACCAGTGCCGCCTCGAAGGAGCGCGGTGTACGTACGGACTACAAGCCTCAGTGGTGACAAAAAGCCTGCGGTCGCACGGTTTGGAGGTTCAAGAGTGGCCGAACTGAACGGCACACTGTGTTGTTTGGCTTTGGACACGACCGTCTGTCGCACACAAGGTGCGGCCAGTTGTCGATGCGGGCGCAATTCACCATTACTCCTCCTCCGGAGCCGAAACTCCGGTTCTTGCATGGGCCTACGAGGTTAGCTGACGGGTTAGGGCCAAGAACCACCCTTCCCGGCTCGCGCCGGAATTCACCCCCAGGTCTGGGTCCCCCGCTGCAGGGCTCTCACCCCACATTAGGCCTTGGAATTGGTGGTGCAAGCACCACCTGTTCTATTATGACGCCGTCAAGCCAAAAAGTGTTCCCAGATTTTTGCGGGGATCAATGCACCAGCGTGCCTTCCGGGGCTTCTGACTCCGGCTGGAGCAAGATTGGGGATCCGTCTACATCGTCGGCGGCCAAGAGCATGCCTTGGCTTTCGTGACCCATGAGTTTGGCGGGTTTGAGGTTGGCGACGACGATGACTTGCCGTCCAATGAGGTCGATAGGCAAGTACTTTTTGGCAATGCCTGCGACGATTTGTCTAGACTCTTCGCCAATTCTGACCTGAAGCTTCATTAGCTTTTCGCTACCTTCAATCTTCTCGGCTTCAATAATACGGGCGACCCTCAGTTTCACTTTCATGAAATCTGGGAATTCAATGATTTCGGTCACGGGTGGTTCGGATGCCTGGATAGGTTTGTCCACTTTAGTTTCTTTCTCTTGAGTTGGCTTGGTCGGCGTTTCGAGCCGAGGGAACAGGGGGACAGGAATTGACAATGCCGTTCCTTCAGGAAGTGAGTCGGCCTGACCGACCATGTTCCAGTCAATGAGCGGCGGGCAGCCTAACTGCTTGGCAATTGCGTCTGAGGCGTCTGGTGTGAGTGGCCGAAAGAGCGCTTCGGCGCTCCTCAAGCAATAGAGCATTGACCGAAGAACAGACCCTAGACTTTGATCTTGGGTCTTGGCTAGCGACCAAGGTGCCCAAGTGTCGATGGCTTTGTTCAAGTATCGGATCAAAGAGATTGCCGAATCAGCATAGCGATCGATCCTGAAGTCCTGCATGGCCGATTCGCATTCGGATTTCGCCCTTTCCACGGCTTCAAGGGCTTCAGACAGGACCGGAGCATTTGGAACCAGGGCCCCTTGTCCATCGGATCCTAAGAACTTATGGGCCATGCTCAAGGCTCTGTTGAGGGCGTTCCCCAAATCGTTGGCCAAGTCTGAATTGTACGTTTTGTCGAAGTCCTCGTAGGTGAAGGTGGAATCGTTCTCAAAACTCATTGTCGACGCTAAGTACCAGCGCAATGCGTCGACGGACATGTCTTGTGACAAGCCAGCCCGGGCAGCCAGATCAGCGCACAAGGGCATAGGCTCGACTGAGTTTCCTTTTGATTTACTGATTTTTTCGGTTCCAAGCAAGATCCAGCCATGGGCGACCACAGAAAAGGGTCTCTCTGGCGTAGAGTCGAACAATCCGGCACCCATGAGCATGGCTGGCCAAAGGGTCGCGTGGAACCTTGTCAAGATGTCTTTACCAAGCCATTGAACCACCGGTGGCCACATGTCCTTCCATCCCTCGTTGGGCCAACCACAAGCCGTAAGGTAGTTGATCAGTGCATCAAACCAAACGTAAATGACTTGGTCGTCATGTCCCGGCACCGTGATCCCCCAGCCAGGGTTTGTGCGAGAGACGCATACGTCACGCAGACCCTGCTTTACGAAGGAAAGGACTTCGTTTTGCCGGGTTTCTGGAACAACCCGGAGGGCGCCAGAGGAATAGGCTCCCAGCAAGGACTCTTGGAACTCACTTAACCTGAAAAAGAAACTGCGCTCACTGACCCAGCGCACTTCGTTGCCATCCGGGGACTTCCCATCGATAAGGTCTTCGGCCTTGAAGTACGTCTCTGTCGAGACATCGTACCAACCTTCATAAACGCCTTCGTAAATGTGACCCGCGTCCATGAGCCGTGAGAAAAACTCTCTGGCGGCACTTGCATGGACAGGGGCCGACGTCCTTACAAAACTGCTGTAGGAAATCTTCATTCCCTCGAAAACATCAATGAATCTCTGTGCGATGTTGGAAACGAACAAGTTAACGTCTTGTCCTGCTGAAGCGGCCGCGTCTTTTATCTTCAGCCCATTTTCGTCGGTTCCAGCTTGAAACAGAACATCAGCCCCTTTGAGACGCAGGAATCTCGCTGTGATATCGCCACTGAGAGTCGTGAGAATGTTCCCAATGTGGGGAGTGCTGTTCACGTAGGGTATCGCCGTCATGACCGACGTCTTCTTGGGCATGGAGCCAGGATTGTACCGGCCTCATAATCGAATATAAGGGCTTGCGCGAAGTCGAGTAACCTTTCTACATGCCATTTATTGCGACTGTTGTCCTCAGTCTTGCATCACAAACCTCTACATCAACGGTCATTGACCGACTACGTGACCGAGGATTGACCGATTTGGGGGCTTATGAAATGCTCAAGGACTTGACCGGGAAGGTTGGTGCACGGGTCAGTGGTTCGAATGGCGCCGACAAAGCCGTCCTGTGGGTTGAGCGCCAAATGAAGGCGATTGGATTGTCAAACATTCAAAGAGTCCCATGCCTCGTGCCTCATTGGGAGCGAGGAAACCGTGAGTCATTGACAATCAGCCCAGGTGGTGAACTGTCTGTCTGCGCCCTTGGGATGAGTGTAGGAACGCCGACTAAGGGCGTCGCAGGGGAGGTTATTGAAGTCAAGTCACTGGAAGAGGCGGCTAAGCTCGGGAGACGGGCGAAAGGAAAAATCGTGTTCTATAACAGGCCGTTCGATGCCAAGCTTGCGTCTACATTCGAGGCCTATGGTGGGGCAGTCGACCAAAGGTACGGCGGAGCGTCGGTCGCTGCCAAAAACGGAGCTGTCGCTATCTTGGTCCGGAGCATGACCCAAAGCCGTGACGACGCTCCCCATACGGGAGCAATGGGATATGAAGAAGGGACACCGAAAATTCCAGCCGCAGCAATCGGAGTCCGGAGTGCGGAGAAACTCTCTGCTCTCTTAAAGAGGGGATCGGTCAAGGCTAGACTACAGCTCAGTTGCAAGACCTTGCCAGACAAGATGTCTGCCAATGTGATCGGCGAGATTCCTGGTTCGGTTTCACCAGAAAAAATCGTAGCGATGGGTGGCCATCTCGACAGCTGGGATCTTGGCACAGGCGCACACGACGATGGTGCTGGCATTGTCCACGCGATGGAAGCCGTCCGACTCATCAAAGTTTTGGGACTAAAGCCAAAAATGACGATCAGAGTGGTCGCGTGGATGAATGAGGAAAATGGCGGCCGTGGAGCAGAGGCCTACGCCGAGAGGGTCAAGCGCGAACCGCACTATGCTGCATTTGAATCCGACTCAGGAGGGTTCATGCCCAGGGCACTTGGGGTTTCTAAGTCCAAGTTAGAGTATGTCCAGAAATGGCTGCCAAAACTACAACAATTCGGAATCGAAAGATTCGTAGAAGGGGGGGCCGACGCCGACAATGGTCCGCTAGAACCTCTCGGGGCCACTTTGTTTTCGCTGATCCCAGACAACCAGCGCTACTTTGACGTCCACCATTCTCGAAACGACGTGATCTATAACGTCCATGACCGCGAACTGGAATTTGGAGCGATAGCATTCGCGGCACTGGCTTGGCTCGTGTCAGAAGAGGGGCTCGGAGACTAAAATACACTTATGACGACCGCTGCGGTTCTCTTTGTCCTCGCACAGTCCACCGATGGCGGGTGGACGGACCTATTTAACGGTCGAGACTTGTCCGGATGGAAGGCCAAGATAGTAGGCCACAAGTTCGGCGACAATTTTGCGAAGACCTTCCTTGTAAAGGACAAGTGCATTGTTGTCTCATATGCCGGGTACGGAGGAGAGTTTAAGAATAGATTTGGACATCTCTTCTATAAAAAATTGTTCAAAAACTACATTTTTCGCATGGAGTACAGGTTCTTAGGCGAACAGCTTCCCGACGGGCCAGGTTGGGCATGGAGGAACAGCGGAATCATGTTCCATTGCCAGGATCCCAAGTCAATGAAAGTCGAGCAAGACTTTCCGGTTTCAGCTGAATATCAGCTGTTAGGTGCGCGCGGAAACGAGACAAGGTCGACCGGAAACCTTTGCACTCCCGGGACAAATGTTGTCATCGACGACCGGCTCGTGACCCAACATTGTACTGACTCCAAGTCCGACACGTTCCCTGGCGACCAATGGGTCAAGGCAGAGCTAGAGGTCCACGGTTCGGGGAAAGTTGTCCACCGAATCAATGGAGTGGACGTCATGACGTACGAGCAGGTTCAACTTGACCCCAATGACAAAGACGCAAAACCACTAATTTTGACGTCAGGGCTCTTAGTCAACGAGGGATACATTGCATTGCAAAGTGAGAGCCACCCATGTGAATTTCGAAACATTCAAATCAAAGAACTAGGAGATTAGCGGTCTGCCAACAGAAAATCGAGCGCTTCTTGGGACTCCTCATTGCGCCACCCTTGCCAACCAGCCAAATAGGTTCCATGGTCAACTCGAAGGAAGTAGGGCGTGACTGGAGGGTGTACTGTTCGCTCAATCCGTGCATCCTGATCCCAGAACTCCTCTTTTTGCACTGTTTTTGAGTTAGGCTTTTGCCCAATCCACACGATGACGGGTTCGATTTTCTTGGCCCGAGATTTAGTGAGGACCTGTTCAAGGTCGCTAAAACCGCCATCGAGGTCGCTTGAAAGCAGGATAAGCAAACATTTGTCCGGTAGCTGTAACTTCCTCATCGAACCAGTTCCAAGGTCGACAACAGATACTTCTTTAAGTGGTTCGCCAGTGACCAGTGCTGAATTCGTGGACGGAAGCTTCCAAGGGGAGTAGCCGAGTGGTGGGCTGAAACTTGATCCGCCTGACAACTGATAAGAATAGGAGACGTCGGCCCAATCTATTTTTGCGACGTGAACTTGGCCATTTGGGTCAGTGAACTTCTCCTCAATCCTTCCAATACGACCCAATCGGTCGATACAGACAATCAAGTCATCGTTACCTAGGGACAAGCAATCCAGAGCCACCTGTCCAACCTTTTTCATCCCAGTTGATCGCCACCGTTCCTTGGGGGCGATCTTCCCCAAGGGTTGTCTGACGAACCTGGCTGGGCTAGCGAGAACAAACAGTTGCGGCACACCATGGGGCGGGTCTGCCAGGCTGTCTGACGGACCTGCGTCGCAATAATCGCGGGCAATGTGGTCGACCAGAACTGTTCCTCTGGTGTCCTGAAAAAACTCAAAGTCCCATGTTTTTCCCTTGAGACGGAAGACTTGAGAGTCGGGTTTGACGGCTACGATGGAACCAAATGTAGTCTCTCCATCTAACGTTGCTGTAAGCTTTGCAGACAGGCCTGTCATCGAGGACCATGCTGACTCCGCTCTATCGAATGGGGACATGTCCTGCATGTACAAGAGGGTGAGAAGGGCGACTGTCATCGCTGTGTCAGTGAAAAGTATGGCGGGTCTTCGGGGATATTTGCTGGGCTGATGAGTCGTCTAAATGCGGCATATTTCCAAAAAGGGCACACGAATGGAATCGGGCAAACACGTCATCGTCAGATTGGGGCAGGAGCTTTTTGGAATACCTGTATTGGCAGTAGAAACCATCTTGAACGATCAGAAGGTGACTCGTGTTCCAAGGGCTCCGAAACTCCTTTTAGGAGTGTTTGAATTGCGGGGCAGAACCCTCTCAGCCATCGATCTAAGGACAAGGCTGGAACAGCCACCTTTTGAGGGAGATGCAAAGCACGTTGTTGTCGACACACCAGTCGGCTCTGTCTCAATAAGAGTCGACAAGGTGGAAGGAATTTGGGAATTTGACGATGTCGAACCCTCGGAATCCCTCCTATCCTGCCATGACCAGTTCTTGAGCGGCATTGGGAAGCGGGGCGGAGTCTTGGTGACGATACTTGACCCACAGCACTTGCTCTCAGATCAGTTGAAGAAAAAACTCGCCGCTCAGGCCGCCTAGGCTTCGTCGAACAGTTGGTCCTGCTTGCGATTTGGGGCAGGTATTCCCATGTGTGAGTGAGACAGAGCCGTCGTCACCCTGCCTCGCGGCGTACGGCCAATCATGCCAAGCTGCAGAAGATAGGGTTCATAGACATCCTCGATCGTCCCTGGGTCTTCGCCAATGCTAGCTGCGATCGTATCCAAACCGACAGGTCCACCCCCGAACTTCTTTCCAATTGCGTCCAGGATCAGCCTATCAATCCTGTCCAAACCCAGGTCATCGATCTCTAACGCTTTCAACGCTTTGTCCGCAATGCCATTGTCAATAGAGGCTCTGCCATCGACCTGCGCGAAGTCTCTGACCCGCCGTAGGATCCGGTTAGCTATCCTTGGAGTTCCTCGCGACCGTCTCGCGATTTCCTGAGCTCCGGACTTGTCGATCTCAAAGCCCAATATTGAGGACGACCGGCAAACAATGTCGAAGAGTGCCTCGTGACCATAGAAAGCGAAATTGAGGACAATTCCAAATCGGTCTCGAAGTGGGCCGGTCAACATTCCTTGCCGAGTTGTCGCTCCGACGACGGTGAATGGCGGAACATCGAGGCGGATAGACCGCGCAGCAGGGCCCTTGCCGATCATGATATCGACCTTCCTGTCTTCCATTGCTGGATAAAGGATTTCTTCGACGGGCCTGGCAAGCCTGTGGATCTCATCAATAAAGAGAACCGAGTTTTCGTCAAGGTTTGTCAGAATTCCTACGAGGTCACCGGGCCTTTCGATGGCTGGACCGCTCGTCACGTGGACCGTCGCATCCATTTCGTTGCCGACGATGTGTGCCAGCGTCGTCTTTCCGAGCCCCGGAGGACCATAGAGCAAGACATGGTCAAGCGGTTCCGATCGAATTTGCGCGGCCTTTAGAAAGACAGTCAGGTTAGATTTCAGGCTCTCCTGTCCAATGAACTCTGTGAGTCGGCGAGGTCTGAGAGAGGTTTCATATGCTGGCTCTTCCGCCTGAAGAGAAGGATCTAAGTCTCCTTGACGCATCATCGAAGCTTCCTCAGCGCCACTTTCAGTTGCTCACCCAGTTCATCTGACTCGTCCTTAGCGGCATCGGCTACAGATGCAATGTCAGACCTTCGGTAACCGAGAGCGACCAGAGCCTGGACGAGGTCGTCGTCCGAGTTCTGTTCGTCCCTTTGCCGAGCGACCGCCCTAGCCTCGAGTCCGATATGGACGACCTTTTCTTTCAGTTCAACAATTATTCTCTCAGCCAACCTTGGCCCGACACCTGACACACGTGTCAGACCTTTCGTGTCCTGTGCCGTGACTGTTTCGATTGTCCCGCTGTTGCCAAGATCACTTATGACGGCAAGACTAATCTTTGGGCCACACCCTTTTACGCTTCGTAAAAGGTCAAAGACATCGCGGTCGCTTTTCGAAACAAAGCCATAGAGCGACTCGTCGTCCTCGCGCACGACGTGTCGAACGTAGAGTTCAGATATGGCTCCAACAGGTAAAGAATAGGACGTTGTCATTGGCACTTGGACTTCGTAGCCCACGCCCTGGCAGTCGATGACTACTGTGCCTCCATTGTTCTCGATCACTTCGCCTCTTAGCCTGACGATCACGTTATCCTCTGCCCCCACCAAGGGGAAGGATCGGAAACCTGGCAGTGTCAAACGGGGTGTTGCCCTCTATGTAGTTCCGAACTCTGATTTCAAAATCAAGACGGACTTCGTAAGCCCTAGGCCAGGGTAGCGAAATTGAGACGTTTGTTAACTCAGTGACTTCGTACTTTTGGTTTCCAGCGAAGAACTGAGTCCCTGCGAGTTGCTCGTTAAACCTTTTGGCGAGCCGCTCTCCTAGATCTTCCTTAACGAGTTCGTTTACCTTTTCAAAGTTTTCGCCATAAGTCTCTTCTCGACTAGCATTCGGCAACCTGTCAATCATCGCATATGCTTCTGGACGTACATACTTGTGATACTCAAAGTCGTTGACCAATCGGTGAAGAATAAAGGCTCTTAGAGCGACCTCTCGCTGGAGAGGGTCGACAGAAGCACGCCGAGCCAGCATATAGACGTTTGCGGCGGGAATTGTCGTCCCCATTGTGTTTCCTGGAGTGTTCCAACCCGCATAAGAGAGAATCCTGGATGATCGACCTTGGCTCGTCAACGCTTCGAAAAGTTTCGGATCGCCTGTACCAATCTTTCCTAAGTTGACATCAGCGACAGCGACTGGCATTCCCTGGTCGACCTCGCTCTTCATAGATTTCAGGAAGGCGTCAAGTGCAAACGTTCGCGGGTTTGGAGTGTTGACATAGAGGCTATAGTCAAACGTCTCGTTTGGCTTTGCAATGGTCGCGCCGGAGCCCATGATTTGCTCTTTTAGATTGTTGTCTATGGTATCAGATTCATAGTAAGCGATCTTTTGACGGCCGGCTTCGTCGGCGAAGACGACGCGGACCTTTGGCGAATAGTTGTCAGCAGATAACAAGGCTCGGCTTAGCAAGACATTCGCTAGCTGGTCGATCCCATCTGTGAAATGAACTTTGTCTACGACGCCCAAGTTCGAGGACATTTGCTTAAGGCGCAGGGCTTCGCTAACATGCGGCCCGTTCGGCCTGGCGTCGTCCTGGCCCAAGACAAGATTGTCGAACCCTCCTTGGCCGCACATCCTGATTAACTCTTGTTGAACTTTAAAGTCTCGACTTCGTACTAAGTAATACCTTTCAATTTCATTCACAGGTAGCTTTTTTTGGAGGTTGTCGAGGGAAACTTTCGTTTTTTGGTCTTGGGTTTTCTCGTAGAGTGATTTTAATTCGACGAACCTCGACAAATCTGCGGCGAACGGTTTTGATTGTTTTGTGGCTGTTGGTGCCAACCGCATTATTGAGCTGAAACCGTATACTTTGAGATTTTGACACAGTTTACGAATCCTCCAAAACTCTCGTAGTCTATTGATTGCTGTCGCATAACTGGTACGGTCTGTCCTAGAAGCGATGAGCCCCCCATAAGCGATCATGTCGGTATTGACAATGAGGGCGTCGTAATCGCTAAGGTGTTGGGACAGCCACTTGTTAATGCTGTCTGGCTTTCCTGGCGAGAGAAAATGTCCTAGGGTCTCGGCCGGAGGCGTTTCAACCCTGACATCTGCGAGTCGGCCAATCATTTGGGCAAACTGGGTGGCAGCTGGACGGTCGTCGAGTGGAATAAGGAGGACACGCTTGAGGGCCGTTTGTGCTCCACTCAGGCCAGATATGGCCAAGCTGGCGAAAAGTGTCAGAGCGACGCGTCTCTTAAGCCACACGCCTCTAATGATACCTGGTTGCGGCGCCTTAAGACTTTGCTGGCCTTAGCCGAATGATTTTGTCAGGTTGATTTAAAGCAACATACACATATCCGTTTGGTCCAACCCTAACGTCGCGAACACGACCCAAGCCAAAGAGCAACTCTTCAGAAGATGTCTCACCCGAATCTGCAACTCTAATCCGCGTCAAGTTTGCCCCTGAAAGTCCGCCCGCTAGTAAATCGCCTTTCCATTTTGGAAACGCGTCGCCCGCATAGATGTCGAGTCCGCTGGCGCCGATGCTGGGTAACCATCGAAACGCAGGTAACTCGATGTCTTCGTCAGCTTTTGGCCATGGCGTCCTAAACGGTGAATCGTTGTAATTGATGGAAAACGCGACGACGGGCCAGCCGTAGTTCGATCCTTTTTTGATGAGGTTCACCTCGTCGCCGCCTCTTGGGCCGTGCTCTGTGTCCCAAAGTCGTCCTTTAAGATCGATCGCTAAACCTTGTGGGTTTCTATGGCCGAAAGACCACATACCTGGAAAAGGGGATTCGTCAACATAAGGATTGTCTTTGGGCACCGATCCATCGTCATTTAGGCGATAGATCTTTCCGAATGGATTGTCCAGTTTTTGAGCCAGCATGTTGCCTCCCCGTTCACCAACATTGAAGAAAACGTGCCCTGATTTGTCGAATGTGATCTTTGAGCCGAAGTGGACACCGGCGCCTGTATAGAATTCTTGCCCCGCTTCAAAGATCGTCTCCTCTTTCACCCATTTCGCACCGTCGAGTTGGCCCCGGACTATCTTTGTCATCGCCTGCCTGTCGTTACCTTCTTTCGGGTCGGCTATCGATAAGTAAATCCACTTGCCCTTAGGGTGTACGGCCACCTCCATGAGACCGCCTTGCCCGAGCTCGACAACTTTGGGAAGCCCTTCGACTTGCGTCTGCTTGCCACTCTTGTCGATCAGCAACATCGTTCCTGGGCGGTTTGTGACGAGCATCTTGCCGTCGGGAAGCCAGTCTATGGCCCAAGGCGTTTTGAGCCCTTCGGTCACGACATCCTCCATGAGGTAGTCATGAAGGTCTGTATGGACTATTTTTGACGCGTCCGTCCTTGGTCTCGACTGTCGCCACGCCTTGGCTTGAAGTTCGCGAATGTGCACGACAAGGGACCATATCGTCTCGTCAGACATTGTCGACCCGTATTCCGACATTCCCATGGTTGGCACACCTACCTTGATGGCTTCAAAGTAGGGTCGGTCGTATTTAGCGTCGAATTTGTCGTCGGTCAGCAGAGTCTTGGTGCCAGCACCTCCTCCCTCACCGTTGACACCGTGGCACTTTGAGCATGTGTCATTGTACAAGTTGGTGACATTGACTGTTTGCGAAGTTAGCTTTGGGTTGTTCGGCCCAAGTGCGCACATAACAGTAGTGGCGGTCGCAAATGACAAAACGAGCAATCGAAACACGCCAAAATTTACCTTAACCGGTCCGAGGTAGAGTGTTGTGGTGCCAGCCATCGCACTCTTTGTGGTCGTATCGTTGTCGCAGCCACCAAACATGCAAGACCATGTCCGCAGATTTTTCGCCGACCGGGAGTCTGTCCAAGGCTTCTATCGGTTGCCTTTCTCCGATCTGTGTCATGAAAAGTACGCTAAGTTTCTTGACCAAGAGATCCGCTCACTGGAGACCGTCAAGTTTGAGAGCCTCGATGTCGCGTCACGGGTCGACTACATAGCCCTTTCTAGGTTCATCTCGAGCGAAAAGTCTAAGCAATCTGAGAGGCAGTCGAAGGAGGCCTTACTTCTCCGTGACATTTCTATCGAGCGTCAGTCACCTTGAATCAGACCGGTGGTCCTTAACTCCGTTTCGGCCAGAAGTTGCTGCAAAGACATTGGAAGACGTTCGTGACAAGGTTGTAAAAGCCTCGGTTTCGGCGCACGAAGAGTTTGACAAAAAGAACCTGCCACCCCACCGAGCGCTTCAAAGGGTAAGGGCACTCGCGTCCTGCAGGGAGATTCTCAAACGCTGGTTCGACCACT
>JAEURO010000063.1 GCA_016788345.1 Chthonomonadaceae bacterium | reverse complement strand
TCGCGTTACCGGGCGCACTCGGATGGCAATTCCATCGAGTACTTCGCAAACAGGCCCCACCCTCATGTTGTCGTGCGAGACAGTCCAGTGGTCTTTGTCAGTAACCATATCGACATGGGGCACGTGCCCGTAGGGGTTTTTAGGCCACGAATCAAGCACCTTGATTGAACCCAGGGCCACGTCTTTTTGTAGCATGGCGTTAGTCACCCGGGCGGACGTGACCAAGTTGATGTGTCTTTCAGCCTGGTTCGGAGAACGCTAATTGATGCTGGGAGTCGGTGAGTGGGATAGTCCCCGAGGAACCAGGTGCGCAAGACATTCGAGGGAGTCGCGCCGATTACGATTTTCATCGGGAGTGAGCTTTCGGCAGGAACTCAGCTACAGTCCGGCCCGTATTGAGCATCGTGGTGTTCGGCGTGCTTTTTCTTGCCCAGACTCGTCCGGTGTTCGACCCGGCTGAGATTGCTGCGCAGAAGGTCCTCGACCCAATTGGCGGCTCGTTAGAGTGGGTTGCACCCGACGCTCGAGAATCAAAAGACGAATGGGTGTTGTGCCTCGACGTCGAGAACAAAGCGCGCTCGTTCGATGTCTCACTTGTCAAACCGTTGAAGCGGCTCTATGCCCTGCGCGTTCTTGGGGGCCGAGTCCTGGAAAAGAGTTTGAAAACGTTGGCAGAACTGCCTCGGCTCGGCCTGCTCGTGATCACCGGCGAAGGTGTCTCTGACAAGGGCCTGCAAATCATCGCTCAATGCCAAGGGATCAGTAAACTCGACGTCGCCGGCCAGAAGATATCAGCGAGCGGCTTACTCAAGGTCTCTAAAATGACGAGCCTCCGCCGAGTGTTCTTTTACAACACGAGGCTCACAGACGCCGACCTTGAACCGCTCAAGACCATGACTTTTCTCGACCAGCTGGTTGTGCCCGAGACCGTCTCTCAGGGTGCCCTCCAACGCTTGGCCAAGAGCCTGCCTCACACACAGATAGAGAGAATGTGACGGTATCCATCGATCCACTTCGAGACTCTAAAAGCCGTACTCTAGAAAAACTTCCCATGCCTAGAATCAATTATCATCGCGGTTTCAAATGGATCGCTGTACCACTTCTTGCCTGCATCCTCTCCATCGTCCCTGGTCTCGTGCGATGCCAAGACGCACCATTCGGAAGTGAACTCAGCCCGCTTGATGGCGAATGGATCTTTGTCGAAGATCAGACTGAAGGGCGCCCTCTTGAGCAGATCAACCCGCCCATGAGTTCAAGATTTTCGTTCCGTATCGAGCCCGGCACCGTCATTCTGGCGAGCGGCCACGGCTCTGGGCACCGCGACGTTCGCCTGGCCCTCGATGGCACCCCGACCGAAATCCAGGGGACTGCCGCAGGCGCCCTCACCCGTTACCGGGCTACGTTGAAGGAGGGTGTCCTCAGCTACGAGGTGGAGTTCGTGCGCGCAGGTGGTCTAGCTGACGAAAGAGTCATCAAAAGGGAGTTCCACATGACAAGGGACGGGCTCATCGTTCGGTCAAACCTCGAACTGACTCCCGGCGTCGGGTCGGTCGGGCTCTACCGGCACGCTGAAGACATTCCCATGCCGGTGCCTGCCAAGGCCACGCTCGCCGACATTTCGTGGCTTGTTGGCGATTGGGCAGGAACCCGAAGCACGGGAGCCTCACAAGAGGAACGCTGGAGCCCCGCCAAGGGAGGAGCGATGCTCGCTGTGTCGCGTTCAGTTGGCTCCAACGGCAAGATGTTCGCATTTGAGTTTCTGCGCATCATGGAGCGCGACGGCGGCTTGGTCTACATTGCACAACCCAACGGAGGAGCCGCGACCGAGTTCGTGCTGAGCGAGATTTCGTCAACGAGAGCCGTGTTCGACAATCCGCGCCACGACTACCCCAAACGCATTATCTATGAGCTCGGGGCCAATGGCGGCCTGACCGCCACTATTGGATACTTGAAAGGCGGAACCCCACGTAGGTTTGAATTCAATCGCGAAAAAAATCAGACCAGTGGCGCGTGGCTCACGCATCTCTACCACGCACTGGTCGAGTTCGAAATTGAAGGCCGCAAGAACGTCAACGGCAACCACGGTAAACCCGAGGTAACGAGTCAAGCTGCACCAGCGCGGCATACAGAGCGTGCGGCTATCGACGCATTAGGTAACATCGAGATATCGTGAGATTCCAGAGCATTACAAGCCTTTGGTGCACATTGCTTTTCGCTGGACTAAGCGCAGACGGCACCGCCCAAGAATCCGAACCTGTGCCGGGTGGCGGCCAAGCCCTTTGTCCGTTGTGAGTCGCAGGTGGCTATGCGGCCAGTTCGGCCAGCTCCAAGCAGTGGCTAGTCAATACAGTTTATGCCCCCACGACAATCACCGTTGCCGAAACCTTCATTTGGTATAGTGCCACGCCAGACTTGCGGCTCGGTGTCGCCCACCTATGGAAACAGAATGCCCTACGCTGGCTCGCAAGTTATCGGCTCGCAAAGGAATCCACTTCGATGCCTGCGTTATACACTAGTGCTGGCATCCAGGGAATCGGTACTGGTAACCCAGGCTATTCCTTGACAGCTGAGAAGAACTGGCACCAATCAAAGGGCCAACTCAACACCTTTGTAGGGATCGGGTTTAGGTCAAATGAGTCTCATTCTCACCTTGTCGCAGGTACAAAGTACATGTTGACGAACGGACTAAGTGTCGGTGTCCAAGCTGAGGGCCACAACACCCATCCGTTCTTGACCTATTCCCGGGGTCCAGAAGTAGTCGGCATCTACTTAATCAATGGCCGACGGCTAGCCACAATGGTTGGAATAAGGTTTTAGACAAGAATTAAGGCAACTCGATCGCGATGTCGCCGTCATCGAGCGTGCCATGCCTTATGAACTGCCTTCCATCCAGGGCGTCAAAGCTGAGGAACATCGTGTCTGGAAAGCTGAGTCCCCCCAGATCAAGGTCATCGACCATGAGCGTGATCGTGCCCAACACCAGCCTCAATTGACCGTTTTGCCGGACGCTGGCAACGGCCTCGGCCGTCACAAACGAAGTCGAACCCGGAATGAAGATTTCGAGAATCCGCAATGTCCGGACAGAGACGAGTTCGCCCGTGTCGAAGTTTAGGGCGATGGCACCGGTCGCCCGCTCGTTCTCAAAGAAAACACGTCCCAAGGTGCGAGCCCGCCCACCTTCCTGGACGCTCATCCCGCCAAACATTGTGATCGAACCGCTAGCTTGTGCATGGACGACGACTGCAAATATTGCGAGTACGAATGTGCAAATTGTTTTCATGGTGTTTCCTTCCAACCTGAATTGAGGGCGTCCGTCAAAAGTTCCAGGTCGATGACTCCAACCGAAAAGGTAACATTCGATTCAGAATGAGGCCTTTGCTTGCTTGCTTGTCCCTGTCGATTCTCACCTGTTTCGCCCATGCCCAACTCCCAGACCTTCCGGGACCTGAGAAGCTGCAAGAGCTCAAATGGCTAGAGGGCACGTGGACGGGGAAAACAACCTTCAAAATGGACGGCAATGAAGCACCGGTCAAGCTGTCGCTGGTCTTCTCGATGGAGAGCCAATTCTTGAAGTGCGTATCGCTTTTCGATTTCGAACAGATCCACATGAAGGAGACTATGTACGTCGGATATGATGACGAGAAAAAGTCGTTTTTCGCTTATACCTTTTCGAACTTCGCTGCCCAGCCCAGGGTCGAGCATGGCGACTTTGTCAGCGATGCCCTGACACTGATATCGGATCCGTGGAACGTGATGGGTAACTCTATGACAAGCCGTACTGTGATCAAAAAGGTCTCAGACACAAAAGCGACCATGTCAGTTGAATTCAAAGTAGACGACAAGTGGGATCAAGCCCTTTCCGCAGAGCTGGCAAAGTCCTGACTTTCGACTGGGCCGCATACTCTTGTCCGGCCCAGATAAACTGGTAGCGACATGCCATCCAACGTGACTTTGAGCTGTGACACGAACCAAGCGCTCGGCCTCGGCCAATTCGCGATCGATTTTTTGTCGGGTGCATTGGGGCCGGGGCCCGATCAAAGCGTCCTCGACCGAACTCTGCTCTTTCACACCGACGCCGTTCTTTGCGGTCTCTCTGCTCTCGCATTGCACTGCAACGCGCCCACTGTGCTCCGGGACGAGGCGCTCCTCTATCGTTGCGCCGACCCTGCAAAATCCGCGTTTGTCTTTGGATCGAACCAACAGGTCTGGGCAGAAAAGGCGATCGTGGCCAATTGTGCGGCCGTACGTGAGTGGGACAGCAACGGGACGAACTTTGGTTTTCGACCCGAAAAAGGCCACACCGCAGGCGAATTTGGACACAACGATTTTTATCCAGTCGTCGTCGCAGCCTGCCAACAACGAGAGCTTGACGGAGCGACAGCCCTCAAGGCCATGGTATTGGTCGATGAGATTCGAGGACGGCTGGCCGAAGTTTTTAGCTTGAAGAGCTATAAGATTGACCACGTGGTCCATGGGGCCATCGCTTCAGCCGCGACCTACGGAGCTCTGATGGGGGCGACCGCCGAGCAGATCGAGTGCGCGATCGGCATGGTCGTCGCCCATTACATTCCATGGCGTGCGATCCGGGCTGGCAAACAACTTAGCGACAGCAAAGGTTCAAGCGCCGCTCTCAGCTCCGAAATCGCGGTCATGTCCGTGAAGCGGACTATGGCCGGCTTCGTCGGTCCACGGGACATCTTTCGAAACCCAGAAGCCGTTTTTAGATTTTTCGAACCGACGACCGAAGGAAAAGACCGATGGAAAGAGTCTGGCGATTCGCCATTTGAACTAGTCTTGTCGCATTCGGGCAACGATTTTGCAGTCATGGGTATGCACTTTAAGCTGGGCCTCTATGAACATCAGTCTGCCGGTGCTTTGCAAGCGGTCATCGACATGGTCGCAGACAACCCGGCCCTGTCATCCAATGCGTGCGCAGACGTCGAAAAAATAGAGATCTTGGCCTATGAACCGGCCTATGGAATCATCGGCAACCCGATGAAAAAGGAGCCCAAAACCCGGCAAAGTGCCGACCACTCGATGGCGTACATCGTGGCGACCCTCTTGCGCAAAGCTAGTGAATCACCTAGCGAGATCGGCCAATCCAAACAAGGATCCAATGGGCAACTCTGGAAGAGCCTCATGCTGATGCCGACAGATTATGCGGTCAATGACAGCGGCGTCTTCAATCCTGCCACGAAAACCTTGATGGACAAAATCGAGTTTTCCCATGGTGGCCCGGACTACGATGCCAAGTATCCTGACGGAATCCCAACAAGCGTAAAGATCACGACCAAGGGCGGCACAGTCTTGGAGTCTGGGTTGGTGATGTACCCGGCTGGCCACGCTCGAAACACTTCAGCAAACCTGCATGACATTCTGGACCATAAGTTTAGGTTGCTCAGCACTATCGCCATCCCTGACGGCGAGGATCCTGACCGATTGGTCGCGGCACTCCAGGCCCTGCCGTCCCTTACAGCCTTCGAACTCGCTGGGATCACCGACTGGGATATCGCACACCGAGACGCGATCGACTAGTTTGGGCCACTAACATCAAACTTGGTTTCAACCGTTCGATAGAGTTTCCACCTTCCATCTTTTTTCACCCAGAAGTCAGAACCCTCCTCGTGAACGCGGGTCGTCCCTTGCTTACTTTGGAGGACGACATCCAGTGTAAATCTGACTTCTGCATAATTACCGCTGATGAGAACTTCATGCGTGTTCTCCCGGGCTTGAGCCGAGTCACTTGTCTCAAAAAGGGGTTTGATCATGGACATGAAGTCCCCTCGTGTCACAGACTGTCCGGCAGGATTGACGAGCACAAAGCTTTCGTCGAACATGTTGGAGAAGTTCGGGAAGTTTCGGGAAGCGATGCTTTTTCGGATCGTCAAGTAAGCTTTTGCCAAGCTGCCAGGCATCTTGTCTGCCAGTGAGGAGACAGTCAAACCAAGTACGACGGCGCACACAATCGAGCCTCTGAACAAAGTTTTCATAGCACACATATTTTCGCCTACAAATGTGAACGGACTATGTGCCGAAAATGACAAATTGGCAAGGCTAAGGGGATCGAACGACGCGGAACCCCTGGTTGCTGAAGCTCGCTTGTAAACTTGCCTTTCCCAAATCGACCGAGTTAAAGAAGCAGCATGAAGCCTGGCTGCACCACCATGACCCCCCGCGGGCGTGGGCGAGGCCTGGAATCTTTTCACCTGGCAATGTCCCAGAACAAAATTCAAAAACGTTCCCGTACGTGTCGTACAGGCCCCAGGGGTTAGGCTTGAAAGAACCGACTGGGGACGTGTACATGTATCCGTCCGTGAAGTCTTCGGTCTTGTGGTCCCGCTTTAGCCAAATGTTTGCGTAATCGCTGACGGGTTCTTCGGCTTGAAAAAACCTGAGCCCATCTGTGCCCGCTCGACAAGCGATCTCCCACTCGTCGATGTTCGGCAACCTGACTTTGGCCCATTTGCAATAGGCGATAGCATCCTGGTAGGAAATGGTTGTGACGGGGTGGTCCATTTTGTCCTCTATCCCACCCATCGATGTGCCGTTTGGAAAGCGCCAGCTTGCTGTCTTGTCTTTTATCCACCTGAACTCAGGTCTTGGTGGCCGGAACACCATAGCGTTGTGCTTGCGCTCCGCGACAGTCACGTACTTGGTCGCTGTGACGAAAGCAAGAAACTCCCGGTTAGTCGTCTCGTGGACGGCGATCTCAAAAGGTGCGACCTTGACCTTCCGCCGCGGGTTTTGCACGGAGTCTTGGCTGCCAACCCAATACATTCCGCCTTGTACACTCACGAACGCCGCTAGCAATGGAAGCATGAATCAACCTCCAAACTGATGATAGTACGATTTTGCAAAACTGACAATAGTAGCCTTTGCTTGGGGCGTCGCCGAGATCCAAGTTCGATAGTTGGACTCTTCGCCATACATTTCTTTACCCATTGCGGAAGACTTGAAAGGAGCATAGGCCCTCTCATTCAGCATGCCAGTGATGAGTGAATAGCAATCCATGTCCCACGGATTCCAGCTCAAATTCCTGAGAATGTCTGGAACGAGCTCAATAGCCGATATCTGATAAATCACTCTCTTGAGATTGAGGCCGATTTCACGCTTCTTGTTGATTGTTTCCCGAAGGAGTTGGATCACGCGGTCACGATTGTCGGTCAGGAAAGAAACCTGCCGTTGACTCCACATGGCTTCTGAAAAAGCATCGGGAAAGTGCGAGAGGATTAATTTTTCTTCGTCTTTGATCGGTGGCATCGCGTCGCAATTTTGCGAATATTCCTCAGCGTGAAGGCAAGTGAATGTGAATTTCTCGCCGAATGTGAGTTTATCATAGAGCGACTTTTTGAGAATCCTGTTCTCATCGACGTCCCTTTTGAGGCCCCTGATAAGGGACTTCACCTTGGCAAGGCCGTAGCTCGGCTCAGTCCACTTTTCTCTTGCTGCCAAGTACCGCTTCGTTGCCTCGCTGACCTCGAACTCTTCTTGGCCAAAGGTGATGGCAGCGACGAACGTCAGCAAAGCGATGGCCGGCAATCTCAATCTCATAGTTCTGATTTTGACGAATGAAAGTAAGCCGAAGGTGCGCTTCTGACTCAAGTCCCGCGGAATTACAGTGCAACATAGCTGGACCGCAGTCGCAGAGCCATTGAGAGTCGGGCTTAGTTTCTCCTGTTCTTAGGTAGTACTATCACCCGAGATGTCAGACACCTACACCCGTCGCGCCCTCTTGGCCGTTGGCGCAGGAGCGTTGGCCACACATGTCACTTCGGCCAGCCCCTTCCAAGATTCACCAAAGGAAGCCGCGTTCTCGCGAGACTATCCCGAGCCGGATTTCAAGCCAAGCTGGAAAAAGCAGCAACTCAACCGCACCATGCTTCAAGACTTTGTCATCTATGCCCACTCGGACATCGAAATGACTCAGAAACTGCTCGACCGTGAGCCCATGCTCATCAATGGCTACATCGATTGGGGCGGCGGTGATTGGGAGTCGGCCCTCGGCGGAGCATCCCATATGGGCCGACATGACATCGTCAAAGTTTTATTGGCGCGAGGTGCCAGGATCGACATATTCTGCGCGACGATGATGGGACAGCTCGACGCCGTCAAAGCGTTTTTAACGCTTGAACCCAAGCTCATCGACGTCCGCGGACCGCATGGTTTTAGTCTCCATTTTCATGGACAACTGGCTGGAAAAAATGCCGACAAAATGATTGACTACCTGCAGTCTGTCAAGAAGATAGAGCTCAAGCCGAATCCGTTTGTAAAAAAGTGATGCCGCTCCGTTCAACTCCAGACCACAGGGCGCCCGTGTATTTTTTGTGAGAAGACTTGGCTCGAACTATTATGAGGTGCTTTGGAATTCTCTCTCTCGCTTTACCGGTGTTTGCCAATGCCGTGACGATCAATTCGTTAAACAAGGCGAGCTGCCCCCGCTCTGGCCGAATCGCCATCCTAGGAACAGACTTTGGGGCGCAGACTGCCGCGAGTCGTGTCACCATCGGTGACCGGCAAGCCTGGGTGACCACTTGGACACCGACCCGTATTGTTGCCTATGTTGACGAGTCGACTCCGCTTGGGCGTGCAAACGTTCGGGTCACAGATGGAGGTTCGTGGAGCAATCCTGTTTCACTGATTGTCGCACACAAGGCGAACGCATCCGGACGGTTCGCGTGGCGGTTCGAAGCCGACGACCCCTACGTCATGACACGGCCTGTGGTCGCCCTGGACGGGACAATCTATGCCTAAGGGAACAACGGACACACCTATGCGCTTCGGCCAAACGGGTCTCTCAAGTGGGTTTACAACGACGGATTGACGCATCACGGCGACATGTCGCTCATGAGCGACGGGACATTGGTAGTCGGAGGGGCGAACAATGTGATCGCCATTTGGCCCGACGGAACCCGGCGATGGCAAGTCTCGGGTCTAGGAGCGATTTTCTCCGCTGGCCCGACTGTGGGCCCAGACGCTCATGTTTATGGCATCGCCAACCCGTTCTACGGTGGTGTTGGCGCATTTGAGATCAGCTCAGAAGGAGTCCTTGTTCGCACCATTGGGCTAAGGACAAACGTGAACGGACAAAGCTACCCTTATCGGGTCGTGTTCAGCAGCACAGACTGGTTTGCATGTCTGCCGCCTCCGGCGGTCGGTGGTGGTGCAGGTGAATTGCACTCTTTCCGTTTGGGGGGTGGGATCAACTGGATCCGGTCGGGCCAGGGACAAGCGCTTCGACTGGCGAACGGAAGCATCTACGCCCAACGGACGGACAATGGGAACAACTACGGCGCCTATCTCGCCAACGGCAACGTGGCTTGGTCCCATTCGTTCAACACTTTTGGCGTCCCTCAGTTCTTTCCAAACTCGGGCCCCGATGGCTCGGTCTATCAAGTCGCCGGAGGATCGAGGTTGGTCAAATTCAGCCAAACGGGATCGGTGGTCGCCAATCGGACGTATGGGTATTGGACATTACAGTATCCCGCTGTACGACCCGACGACAGCTTGATCTTGATGAACGGGTCGTACAACTTGACCGACCCACGTGAGATTTTCGCTGCTCGACAAGATGGGTCGATTGCTTGGACATTGAAACTACCCAAGGAAGGGGATGTTTTTGTTTCGCCCATGTCCGTGATGAGTTTCTCGCCAGACGGCCAGACGGTCTATCAAGGAATGACTTGGAACAACTACGACCCTGACACCCACACCTACCTCTATGCTGTGAGAACCGGAAACGTCCCTGGACCCCGTGCATTGCCTTAAGGCGAGCAGGGGCGTGTGGATTGGACTGGTATTCTTGACCAGGAATGACGCATTTCTCACCACGGTTCACACGGCGCCGGTTCCTCGGAAACGTGTCTTCAGGAATCGTATCCGCGCCGGTGTTGGCCGCATTTGCCGAAGAGCACCTGCGGTGGATCGAGTCGGGAGACTATGCCGACGATCTGGAGCGGACACCCGCCCTCGAAGAGGGTCCTTATTATCCTGACAAGCTGCCGCTTGACCGTGACAATGATTTGCTCGTGATCGGTGCAGGTGACCAAGCCCTGGGCGAGGTCACACACCTGTTTGGACGTATTCTCGACACGTCTGGCAAGCCAATGAAGGGACTCACGGTCGAGATCTGGCAGACAGACCTCCATGGCGCCTACATTCACTCAAAGAGCATCAACAGCTACAACCGTGACAAGTTGTTCCAAGGGTTCGGGCAGTTTGAAACTGGGAAAGATGGGTCATATAAATTTCGAACGATCAAGCCAGTTCCCTACCTCTTTCGGGCGCCGCACGTCCATTATAAAATCAAAAAGGGCGACCGTGAATTGCTGACGACGCAGTGCCTGGTCGCTGGCCACGAAAAATTGGACCGAGACATCGTTCTGCGGACGCTCAAAGATCCAAAATTACGGGAGCTGGTGCTGGCAAAATATGTGCCAAAAAAGGGTTCGAAAACTGGCGAACTGCAAGCGAAGTTCGATATTGTCTTGGGTGCAACCCCCGAAGCATAGAAAGGCGATGAACGGGTTTTAAGATCGGTGCCAGTCTTCCACGCTCATGTCCCCGACACAAGAAATAATGGCAAGCTTGTGGCCGTGTCCAAGACCGGAAAGTAGAATTGTAGTGCAGGGCGAAACTCCTTCGGGTTGTTCTCATTATGCTCCAGCCAATGAGCCCAGGGAACTCAATTTGGCGCACTCGGTGATTTAATAGAAGCCAGCTCCTCGTTGCCCGTTCGACCGTGCTCCCGGAAGCCGTAGTAGCGCGGGTTTTCAACCCGCAAGCCAAAAGGAGCGAGCTGTGGCTTGCAAAAGGCTACGAACCGAATGTCCGCGCTACTCGTGATACCAGGAAATTGGGGCGAGCGACCGAAGCACTTTAACTATAGTAGGCGCCGAGCAGGAAAACTCCGAAGACCACAACATTCCCACCCACTTTGACGGCTGACTGCATAGTGTTGCTCTAGCCTAGTAATGGTTCTAGCATGAGCTCTGAATGGTTGTTGCCCAGGGTGTCAGGCCGGTAGTTACGCTCTACCCCGTTCCTGTTCTCGTGGACGACCACCCCGTTTATCGTCGTGTACACCACCTTCATCGCCATTTCAGTATTCTCCTAAATAGTCGCTACCGTCCCAGACCATCGTCACTGAGCCGCCATTGATTCCTGTCGATCATCTAAAAACACAGGCATGGCCTCAAGAAGTCCGCCTCTTAGTCAGGGATCGCCATCGCCACGCTAGACAGATTGTCGGCAGAAGGGTCATCATGTGTGCTCCTAGGAAGGGAGCAACTTGCGATCCCACAGAACTCTCGCCACGATGATAGAAAATATCACAATTCTGATTCGCGACAGACTGCCAATACTGAGATGATCCGTAAGGGTGTGCAAGGTCAGGACTGCCCAAATCCCGAACGGCACTGAGAACCGTGTACCACCACCATTGGTAAACAATTCGAGGAGTGCCAATAAGAACTATCATATAAATGAATGCCGTGGCCATGAAAGCATACTTAGCGTACATCAATTGCTTAAAAGACACTTGCCTTCTTAATCTTGCTTCCATGTGCAGACACTCCTGTGTAGCTTTCGCATCCTTTCAAGCCAGAAACGCAACCAAACGGAGGATCATTTCCTTCGGCCTTGTGGCTTCTACCTGTTGCATGGATCAGTTCGTGGGCCAGAATACACTTCCAGTCGCCGGTGGTGGGTCAGTTTGAATTCTAGGGACTAGTTTTCTTGTTGTGCGCTACAGCAAGTTTCCTTTTCGCCTCTTCTTGGCCCGCGCTGCAACAACCTATCAACTGAGGACAGCGGTCGCCGTTTAGACGGTTGACATGCACGGACACTTGCAACGGCCTGCCGCAATTCTCCGGGCATGCGAAGTCCTTAAGGGCCATTTTGTAAGATGCTAGAAGATTGGCGTCCAGCTTCTTGGCCTGGTCGCGCATTTGTTTTTCTAGGTGAGCGGTGAGTTTTCTTGGGTCTGTGAAACTTGCCATTTTGTTCGGTCTCATTCAGGTAGACGGTTGACGGGGCCTAGATACGGCTGTATCTGATTGAGGTTCAATCCGCCCCGTGGCCCGAAGGCCGTGCGCGAACACGGCCCCGAACCGGTCATTGCAAGAGTTACTTCTTGCGGGAGCAGTTGTTTCGGGTCTGGCTGAGTGCCGATCCGGCTGCCGATTTAGCAGCTGCCGAGGAGTTGGGGTTCGAGAGAACCCGGCTTGCTTTGCTAGCTGTGTTGCAGCTAGTCTGCTTGTTGTTTGCCATAGTTTTGTAACCATGGGTGTCGGGGGTTCTTTGAGTGAGATCGCGAGCCCCCTTGCCCAACTTATTCTTACGGAACAACCCCGGTAATTGGAGTTCGGACCGTCCCAAAGTCCTAGACCGCTCAAGCATTCCTCTAGACTTGACTTCGAGTGCCGACAATGGTACTATGCTTGAGCGGACAGGAAACCGTGATGTCCGCGAGAGAGTCAGTATGAGTGTGCCCAAGCGCGGAAAACAAGGCCCAGAGGATTCGAATGAGATCGCATTCAGGGTAGTTCGTGAGTCGCTCGGTGAGTCTGAAAACCCGATCAGCGAGGACAAGAAGAACCCGGCGGCTGTGTCGCTTGGGCGTCTCGGCGGATTAAAGGGTGGCAAGGCTAGGGCTGCAAAACTGACGGCGGAAGAAAGGTCAGCGATAGCCAAGAAGGCATCAAACGCACGGTGGAACAGGGATGAGTAGCCCTGACCAACTTTCCGAATTGCAGGTAGCGGCGAACAAAGTCGCGACTTCGCTTGACGCCGACGTTGTTGTGCTGAACGGGCCCGTTTGGGATCGAGTCCTCAGGTCGTTGCGGGCTGTGACAGAGGCCATAGAAAAGCAGATC
>JAEURO010000062.1 GCA_016788345.1 Chthonomonadaceae bacterium | reverse complement strand
GTACGCCCGGAAATCTTTACGAGAAGGTTTCGGGAGGTCATTGCCGTCAAGAACAGAATGTTGGCCATGTTCGGGCATGAACCGCTCGACGTCGATGCACTTTTGAGCGAATTCACTGGTTACGCGGCACGATTGGCTCCCTATGTCGTTGACACCGAATCCCTCGTCGCCGATGCAGTTGCCGAAGGCAGGCGAGTCTTGTTCGAAGGCGCCCAAGGCACTTTTCTCGACCTTGACCATGGGACATATCCCTATGTGACAAGCAGCCACCCTATTGCGGCTGGAGCTTGCTTGGGAACCGGGGTGGGTCCAAGAGACATCGACATGGTGCTTGGGGTCTGCAAGGCGTATACGACCAGGGTTGGATCTGGCCCATTTCCATCAGAGTTGCTTGATGAAGTTGGGGATCAAATCAGAGAGCAAGGCCAGGAGTATGGAACAACGACAGGCAGGCCGAGGCGCTGTGGCTGGCTGGATCTCGTCGCACTTAAGCGTTCCGCCAGGATCAACTCGTTAGGCGGCCTGATTGTCACGAGGCTGGACGTGCTCTCTGGAATCGGTCCCTTGAAGTTCGTTGTAGGTTATGAGGGCGTAGAGGGTGGGCAATTTCCGACCTTGCCAGACGAGTGGCAGGTCGTTAAGCCAGTGTACAGAGAAAATGAAGGATGGGACGGTGACATCCGCGGCGTCCGCAGGTTCGAAGACCTTCCAAAAGCGGTCCGCGATTATGTCCGGGTCATTGAAGAGCAGACGGGGGTGCCAGCAGCCATTCTCAGTATCGGTCCGGACCGGTCAGAGACGATCATTGTACGACCCGACTTGGTCTGGGGGTGAGATTCGATCGGGTAACATGGTGCCCCTGTGCCCAGGTGGCGGAATTGGTAGACGCGCTAGTTTCAGGTACTAGTTCTCGCAAGGGAGTGAAGGTTCGAGTCCTTTCCTGGGCACCACGATTTTGCCTAAGTTCAAATGAACCTGGAGTTGTGTCGTCAATCTAAGGTGCTGCCAGGAAATTCTCGTCTCTTCTTGGAGGAAAGGCGACTCTAATGTGCTCTTCGAACCGTGGAACATTCCACGATCATCGCCTTACCCCTTCACATGTCGCCCCATTGTCATTTGAGCGATAGAACCGTGATCCTCGAAATGGCTACGGTGGCGGCCCCGCTGGTCGGTCAGATGAACTTGCGACCACATCGGTAACTGGCTCACGCATCAAGAACGGGGTGACCGAGCGATATGAGTCCGACGCGGCCGAAATGCTGGCCCCGCATGTAGAAAATGATCCAAGCCAGACATGGCCATCTGTCTGGCAGGATCAAGTTCAATCGCGAGCACCGAATCAATACCAGTGACTCGTGAGTGCCTAGAGAGTTTCTACCCGCATCGCTGCGTTGTACGTCACCGGTACGCTGGCCCCGAGCCCGAATCCATTGCCTGGGTTGAAGAACATACAAGCCGGTGGTCCATTATTTGGGCCGACAAGGCTGTTCCTTAGCAACCAAATGCCACCATGGATTGAGTCGACGTGAGGTACCAGAGCCACGTTCTTGGTCGTTCCTGGAGTCACAGCGATGTTGAGGCCCGAAACTTCTAGCCGGCGAGAATTTAGAATCCACGGAACCTCTCCCCCAATTGTGGTCGAGCTCGGTCCCACGATGGCGACAAGGCCACCCCCAGACGCCAGTTCAGCCGTCGTTCCCACATACACGGACCACCCACTGCACAGCGAGAGGAAATTCGTTGCGGTGGAGCCTAATCCAAACCATACTGCGATAGAAATTTTGTGAATTCGGCTGCCAGAGAAGGTGACCTGTTCAGCGACCATCGAGCTGAACGCCGCCTGCGAAAACTCTAAGTTTTGATTGAGGCAGGGCTGTTGCGTCTTTTTAAGGGCAAAGGGAGGCCACGTCTGGTTCAGGTCGACCCCAGCGTTCGCCTTTGCCCCAATCGCTGCAAACATCAATAGGGAGACCTTGGGAAGGGCATGTCTCAAGCCTTTCGCGAGAGTTATAGTGTTTTGTTTGGTTTTCATAGTTGTTGTGATGTTGGTTGATGTTCGAGATAGAGATTTCATGGTTCGAAAGGCGCACATTCCAGGTAGCGGCACAGGCCCCAGAGAGACTGGTCTTCGTTGGAAATATCTCCGCCGATGCGGACAAAGCTGACGGTACCTGAGACTTTGTTGATCCGGTAGAGCCAGTTATAGCCACTTATTCCTGCTAACTCATTAAGGTAAGACCATTCGAGGTCGTTTACGTCGTTATTGGCACTGGGAATAGTCGCTGTGAAGGTGAAGAACGATGTTGCTCCCGGGGGCCTCTGCCAAAGTTGGTCGTTAGCGTTAGCAATGATATCGACTCCATAGAAGTTAGAGCCGTCCCAACCCATCCCATCGTTGTCCCAGACGGCGCCCGGGCCAAGGGGTGTGACAAGATTCGACACCGGGCTATAAGTCCCGAATAGGTTTGCTGTTGTCCCAAGCCCGAAGCCAACGTAGAAATTTGTAGAATCGCTTGTGAGGGCTTTCACATGGTTGATAGGCGTAACAAAGTTCACGGGTCTGTTGCCCACCGCGAGTCCCTGCCATGCTCCGTCTGTCAAAATCTGGTCGAACCGAAACCGGCCAGTCGACTGGATCTTGGACACCATGTAAACGTTGTTTTGGAACCACGTAAGGTCTGGGTTGGTGATCTCTTGACCTGCAGGAACGAGTCTATTCTTGAAGTATCGGAACACTCCCGCATGAGTCAGGGTGCCTGCCCACTGAATATTCGAGTCACCGTTAACGTCGACTGTAACGTAAAGGGGCCATGGTGAGTTAGGCTGTGGTATGTTCTTTATGCAAGGTTTGCCCACCTCGGCGATTCCTCCGACTGGGATGCTTGTAAATCCAGTTATCGGAATGAATGACTGGACATTGTTCGTTGTTTTCGACCATGTGAGAAGGGAACCGACGCGGTTCCCAGTACCAATGACGCTCGTTGAATTGTGATTCACAAGGTCGTTGGCGTCGTAGTCAGAGTTCGTCCACGTGCTCTGTAGGGCCCATGTCGTGTTCCCAGTCCTGCGAAGCGTTCGGTTTCCTCCCGTCACTGCGCCATCGACGGCCCAAACAGTCGACCCCATCCTACAAAGTCCGTCTCCATCAAACGGGAGTGCGAAAGGATTGGTGATGAGGCCAGTAGTCGCGTCAACACTACCGATGGTTGAGGAACTTGTCGCCCCATAAGAAACAAGCAAACCAGTGGGGCTGCTGGTGAGGCCCTCAGAGATGGCGACATTGTTACCGGACACGTTCAAAGGCATACCGCCGATCGCTTGGCCGACAAAGACCCCACTCGTCACGACTTGATATATCCGTATCGCGCCTGCGACATTGGCGGTCATGTAGAGGACACCTTCATGCCTCGTCAGATCTGGCGGTTCGGTGACATTAACACCGAGGGAGCCAAGGCTCACCGCGGTTGCGGTTGGCCCGGTCACTGTGACCATTAGAAGGCGGTCGTTCGCGTAGTCTACGGTGTAATACTGTTGCGCAGTTGCAATTCCAGCCAAACCGACGGCTGATACTATTCCAATGACCTTGCTTCTTTTCATATGACAATTCCGAGTCTTTCTATCCTTCATCTTCCGTTCCACTGCGTTGACCCAAATCGCAAACCCGCCATCATCACTGCATGTCAATTGAGTTCAGTTATGTAATCCACGCTGAGCTCTTCACACCTTATCGTCCTGTCGTTCAAACAAAGATGCCAGCTCATGGTTAGGTAGTATGTGTAGCCCTGCGTTACGAAAGTGTTACGATGCTAAATTCACTCGAACTCTGGTGGGGGATCGGACAAGTAAAGCAAGCCAAGCAGACGCGGACGGGGCCGAGCGCGATCAACGTGGACGGGACGATGGACTACATCTGTAAATCCACAGGCGATGGGGCCACCGCGATGCACACGGGAGTCAGTGGCCACGCTCGCCCCCGCCTCGATCTCCTTTAACATCCCGACGATCTGGTCTACTGTGTAACGTCTTACTTCCGCTTGATCTTCCAGATGGACGTAATACTCCACTCTGGTCAGTTTGAGGGGACAGGTCATAACGTCTTTGCTGTCTCTAACGAGAGGACATTCGACGGCTGGAGGGCAATATGCGGGCCAGGAGCCCGCAGCATCGGTCTTCCTCATGTCGCATTTCATGGAGACCCACTGTTCGTATGACCGTTTAATGTGGCAAATGGGCTCGGGTCCGACCATAATCTTTTCATGCTGCTTGGCTTGATCGTTCTGTCGGCCCCAGTCTCGGGTCTCCACCTCGTACCGACTCCAAACACAGTTTCGCTCAGGGCTGGCGCATTCAGGCTTGGGGCGCATACGCCTCTGGTTGTAGCGAGAAGATCGGACGACGAAGACAGCTTTGCAGCTGAACAACTCATCGACGAGGCGCCAACAAGTTTTGGGTGGGGTAAGAGAGGAGCGGCCAAGGTGGTCGTTGGGCGGATCGGCCGGGACGCCTTGGTCAATCGCGAACTACGGGCCTACAAGGTTTCGTTGCCCGCCAACGCAGGCCCAGACGGCTATGCGCTTATTGTGCGTCCGAACAAGGTCGTTTGCGCTGGCAATTCGGCGGCGGGCACCTACTATGCTGTCCAAACCCTCAAGCAGCTTGTGCGGACGCATACGTCGGCGGGAGCTGTCCCTAGTGTTGACATTGTGGACTGGCCCGCGATGAAGATCCGTGGGTGGCAGGACGACATCAGCCGAGGCCCGATCCCCACTCTAGACTTTCTTAAAAAGCAGGTTGAGGAGTTAAGCTCTTACAAGCTGAACGCCTTAACGCTCTACACCGAGCACGTGTTCAGGCTAAAGAGGCACCCTAAGATCGCGCCAAGAGACGGGATCGCTGCGGAGGAGGTCGCCGAACTGGACAAGTACGCCAAGAAACACCATGTCCAGCTCATTGGCAACTTTCAGAGCTTTGGTCACTTTGCCAACATTCTCAAAGTCCCCGGATATGAAAACCTAAAGGAAACAAGCGACGTCATTACTCCTGCCAAAGAAGAGAGTTATCGTTTTCTAAAAGAAGTTTACGGCGAGATCGCTCCTGCATACTCTTCGCCCTTGTTCAATATCAATTGTGATGAAACTTATGGGTTAGGCGAAGGTCCGGCCAAGGACATGGTGGCAAAGGAAGGTCTTGGTAACGTTTACGCCAAGCACATTAACCGCGTGTCCACGTTGCTCAAGGCTCATGGCAAGACCCCCATGATGTGGGGGGACATTGCTTTGCAGTATCCGGACATCCGTAAGAACTTGCCCAAAGACCTCATTGTCCTCACATGGGGCTATGACCCCCGTGCGAGCTTTGTCGACCAGATCGAACCCTTTACAAAGATCGGCTTCAAGTTTCTGGTCTGCCCTGGCGTCTCGTGTTGGGGACAAACGTTTCCAGACCTCGATGCGGCAACGACCAACATAAACAACTTTGTCCGCGACGGTGCGAGCCAAGGGGCACTCGGCATGTTGAACACGACCTGGGACGACACAGGAGAAAACCTCTTCAACAACAACTGGTATTCCCTTGTTTGGGGGGCGGAGGTGTCTTGGGCAAGACCGGGCAGCGACGCGAACTCCTTGTCGAACGGGCTGCAGGCGTTTAATGAGGCGTTTCCTCGATTGTTCTATGGTTTAAGCGATGGGCGTCTGTCGAGTGTTTTTTGGACGTTGAGCCGTATGAGAAAAGAAAACTTTTGCATGGGACAATCCGACAGAGAATTCTGGAGGGCACCGTGGCAAATCGACATCTCCTCGCCGCCAAGTCCGGAGGCTAAGCGTGCTCTAACCAAAGTTTTGGCTGACTTGAATACATGGAGGGCGACGGTGACCAGAAACCCTGAGTCCCTTGACGCCGCGCTTGTTGCCGCCACAAAGACGGCGTATCTGTGGTCACAAGCCGATGCGATGTCCACTCTGTCCCGGTTCACTGGATCGAAGACAGACAGAGAAAAGATGGGTCGGGAAGTTGCCGCGAGCTTGAGCGCGCAGCTCCGGCAACTCACGAACCTCTATGCGACGGCCTGGAGGGAGGAAAACCGCGCATGGTGGCTCGACCAAAACACATCGAGATATGTGCGGTCAGAAAAATTGGTCGCAGGACTTGACTTGGTACCTATCATGAGCCCACCGGCAGGCGCGCTAGCTCAACCCACTACGATAAAGATCGAACCGCTCAGGTCGGGCGGCGAGGTGTTTTACACACTAGACGGGAGCCAGCCTTCGTCTAGCTCGACGAAGTATGTCGGCGGTGTCGAGTTAACTCGGTCTGCGATGCTTAATGCCGTGGCAGTCATGCCAGACGGCACATCGAGTCCGGTGGTGGGCGGGCTCTACACTCTGTTGTCTCGACCCGCGCGAATCGAGACCCAATGGAGCCACTACGGAGACAACACGGCCAGCAAGGCGTTTGATGGACTCGACTCGACCTATTTTTGGTCGTTCGGGTCCGTTTCCGCCGGGTCGACGTTCACCGTCGTCCTCGATGACGCGGACATGATTGGGGGCATCAAAGTCACGACAGGTGTGGCAGAGCACCCGGAGGATTACCTCCATAGTGGTGTTCTGGAGGTCAGTTCAGATGGCGAAAAATGGCGCGAAGTCGCGATGTTTGATAAGGGTGTCGCCCAATGCGGAATGATAGGGTTTCGGGTCAAGGCGATCCGTGTCCGGTCGACCAAAGACAATGGGAACTGGCTCGTCATCCGCGAAATTGAACTGAAGGCTCCCTAACTGACGCAGCCGCCCTGCCCATCTGGCCGAATGTGGGGGCGCATGATGTCTTCTGTCCCCCGATAGCCATAGGGGTCGGTGCCGCAGACAATGACAATGTCGCGGTGGTCGTGCCAGGCCATCCCTGTCGGCTCACTGGGCCACAGCCAAGGAAGAAGGCTCGTAGCACTCATGTAATGGTTGACCAGGGCCCGTCGGTAACCCGATGGCCTTGTGTTGGGCAACGAGCGGTGCAGCGTATATCCGTTGAAGAAAACTACGGTGCCAGCGCGGACTTCGACGGGGACAGCTTCATCCTCGCTATAGGGAAAGTCGTAGCTTTCCCATGAGCAGTCAAACCTCTTGTCGTTGTGAAACTTCATCGGCCAGAGGATCCCTGGCTTGTGCGATCCGGGAATGACCCATAGGCAGCCGTTGTCTACGGTTGCGTCGTCGAGGGCCAGCCATGCGCCAGTGAGGCTCCGATCGCGGGTCGGGATATAGTCTTCGTCCTGGTGCCAGGCTTGTCCGGGTTTGCCTGAACTCTTGATAAAGAGCATCTGCTGCATGCATTTGACGTCGGGACCGATTATCTCTCGCAGTACATCAACAATCCGAGGGTGCGCGATTTGACTTGCCATGACCTTGGAGAGTTTGTTGGGAAAGTGGATGCAAAGGACTTTTTCGAGAGGGTCAAGTAGGGTGTCTTCGTCTGTCCCCAGACCATCGACCGCGCCATATTTTCCTCGACAAATGTTTGAAGCGTCTGCCCTGAGGGCTTGGACCTCTAGGTCGCTGAAGCAGTCCTTGACGATCAGATAGCCATTTTCTTGATAAAACCTCAAGAAAATGTCCTCAGCACAGGACAGAGCATCCCTAGATGGGTTGGCGCTCTCTTCTGGAACGCCACCTGTCGCGCGGCCACCGGGCATGTCTGCATTATGGCCTCCCGAGGCGAAAGTTGTAATCAATTGGCCAGCCGGTCAAGTATGACAATCGGCCGGCCAAAGAGTCGGGTTAAAAGCTACTTGCTCTTGATCGTGACCGTCTTTCCGTCTCTTGAGACAGTAATAGTGAATTGTGAGTCTTTACTCCAGTCGCCCAACATGTCTCTCTGCTCTGGTGTAAGGTCTTCAAAGGTCAAGTGGCCGTTTTTCTCATTTTTGGCAATCTGCTCAGGGGTCAAGGACTCCGCAAGCTTGCCAATGTTCCCGAGCCCGATCTTAACTCCACTCATGTCGGGGAGTTTGAGGTCTTTGAGCTTGTCCAACTCAAACTTGAGTCTGGGCATCTCCTTGAATGGCTCCTTGAGTTTCTCCAAGTCCTTTGCATCGAACTCTCTGAATCCTTTCAATTTGTCCAACTCTAACTTCAACCCTGGCATCTCCTTGAGTTTTTCTTGAAGCACTTTGAACTCCTTGCCATCCAGCTTCAGGATCTTTGTGCTAGGAAAAGTGTCAGCATCGAATTTGAACCCTTTAAGATCCTCTCGAAACTTTTCCCAGTCTTCTCCCCCGAGGGGCTCGCTGAAAATCTTCCATTGACCGTTCTTATCGGGGCTGATTGTGTTCCAGTTTATGACGCCTTCTCCGTTCTTCAGCGTATAAATCTGGCCTTTCTTAGTCCAAGTCATACCCAAGGCGTCTGCAATAGCTTCGATCGCTTTGTCCATAGGTTGGCCCTTGATGTGGACGGTCAGTTTTTTGCCCTTGGGCACTTCGCTAGTCTCCACGACAAAGTTGACCCCAGCCGACTTCATCCAGCTTAGAACGTCGCTTGCACTGGCGTTGTCAAAGTCGATGTTGACTTTCCCATCCTGGTCAACAGTCGTGGGAAGGACGCTCATGGGGTTCGGCCACTTAGCGAAGGCAATGCTTGCGCTAAAAGCCACCACCAAAATTCCGGCGCTTGCGATGAGTTTTGTGTTCATTTTCTTGGACCTCTTGGGAAGGTTGATGTGGGATACGTGGACCTTTGCCGTTTGGTTCCAGAAAGATAACATGTGCCCATGCAGTACACACACCTGGGCAGATCAGGACTCCTTGTAAGCCGTCTTTGCCTTGGAACCATGAACTTTGGCCCCCAAACCAGCGAGGAAGGCAGTCATCAGATCATGGATCATGCCCTGGAACTCGGGGTCAATTTTTTTGACACAGCCAATGTCTACGGTTGGAAGATTGGCGAAGGGTGGACAGAGCAGATCATTGGCCGCTGGTTCGCACAAGGTGGCGGACGCCGGGAAAAGACCGTCATTGCGACGAAACTCTTCGGGAAGATGGGAGAGTGGCCAAATCAAAGCCGTATTTCGGCGCTCCATATTCGGCAAGCCTGCGAAGAGTCGCTCAAGCGGATGCAGACCGATTACATCGACCTCTACCAAATGCACCACATTGACCGGGAATGCCCGTGGGACGAAGTGTGGCAAGCCATGGATGTGCTTGTCCAGCAGGGGAAAGTCCTTTATGTTGGCAGCTCCAATTTTGCTGGATGGCACATAGCGCGTGCCAACGAAACAGCCAAGGCGCGCCATTTTGTCGGCCTCGTCAGTGAACAATCGCTTTACAACTTGAACGCACGCGCTGTGGAACTGGAAGTTGTCCCTGCCTGCAAAGAGTATGGACTTGGACTGATCCCATGGAGCCCATTGGCCGGCGGCCTTTTGGGGGGTGCTCTGCAAAAGGCAAGCGAGGGGAGGAGAGCCAGCGAGCAAGTGCAAACTAACATTAGCAAGTACCGGGACAAGCTGGAAAAGTACGAAGCATTGTGCAAAGAACTGGGCGAGAGTCCGGCCGACGTCGCGATCGCTTGGCTCCTGTCGAACCCTGTCGTGACGGCACCGATTATTGGCCCAAGGACTCTGGATCAACTAGAAGGCTCCCTCAGGGCATTCGACATTGAATTGACCGCCGAAACGATTGGCAAGCTTGACGAAATCTTTCCAGGCCATAAGACCGCTCCCGAAGACTACGCCTGGTGACGACGGACTTAAGGGCCCCCGGGGAGGGGCCCTGTTGCTAGTGGATCCCAAGAAAGGGATTGTCCATCGAAAGTATTGGTAGCTTGAATCCAAAATGTGACAATAAGCTGTTGGACTAGGCTAAGTGGTACCTTCGACTGCATGTTGGCTTGGACAGACACATTGCCATCGAGAGGTGTCTCTTGGACGATGGTTTCGGTTCCAGACTGTCCTTCACAGGGGATCTTCGATCTCTGGATTGGCCAAACCGAAGTCACATGGGATTTGTTGGAGTGTTGGGCCCTCGGTCTCGACACGTCTTTTCAGGAGGGCGTTGACGCGGTCAGTTATCCGAGCAAACCCTACTCTGCGATCTTTGCAAACTTTGGCCACCATGGACATCCAGCGATCTGTGTCTCTTTCGATGCAGCCACCGAGTTCTGCCATTGGCTTGCCAAGGTCACCGGAAGGCCTTACAGGTTGCCTGCGGCGAACGAGTGGGTGTATTGCTGCAGTCACGATCCGGCAACTGACATCGACTCGATCGCCTGGCATAGGGGGAACTCGGATGACACGACGCACCGTGTGGCCCAAAAAGCGGCGAACAACTTTGGCTTGTTCGACACTTTCGGCAACGTCGCAGAGTGGTGCACGGACAGGTGTGCCCGGGGCGGCAGCTGGATGACAAAGCCGGAACTACTTTGCGCTGAATTTTCCGAACCTGAAGATTCCAAATGGAACGAAGCCGACCCGCAATCTCCTAAGAGCCTCTGGTGGCTTGCAAACGGGCAGCACATTGGTTTGAGACTTGCGGCCACCGGATTGTGCAAAATAGAGTGAGCTGTCAATGGAGCGCAGCTCCGGGCTCCTCTGGCGGGAGTGGACACATGACTAGACGAGACTTTATGAAAACGACGGCAGTAACGACCGCGACCATGGTCGCACCAAGCCTAGTGGCATCAACCAAGGACAGCCCGTCCTTAAAGGTCGGATTGATCGGGTGCGGTGGACGCGGGTCTGGAGCCGCTGTAGACGCTGTAAATGCTAGCGAAGGTGTCGTGTTGTGGTCAATGGGAGACGTGTTTGAGGACCATCTCGCAAGTAGCGAGCAAAATTTGAAGAACGAACTTAAGGGCGCGTTCCAAGTGACAAAGGATCGAAGGTTCGTAGGTTGGGACGCTTATAAAGGAGTACTTGCCAGCGGGTGTGATGTGGCGATCTTGACAACACCGCCAGCATTCAGGGCCATGCATCTTGCAGCTGCCATCGACGCTGGCAAACACGTCTTCATGGAAAAACCTGTCGCTGTGGACGCTGCGGCGGTCAAATCGGTCATTGACAGTGCAGCCAAGGCGAAGGAACGGAGCTTGAACATCGTGGCGGGGACTCAACGCCGACACGACGTCGCTTATAAAGCGTGCATGGACAAGATTCATGGAGGTGCGATCGGCGAGATTGTGGCCATGAATTGTTACTGGAACCAGGGCGGACTCTGGATGAACCCTCGCCAACCAGAGTGGTCTGACATGGAGTGGCAACTCAGAAACTGGTTGTATTTCACTTGGCTCAGTGGAGACCACATTTGCGAGCAGCACATCCACAATCTCGATGTGTGCAACTGGGCCATGCAGTCACACCCAGTCAAGGCGATGGGGATGGGCGGCCGCGAAGTTCGGAAGGATCCTGCGTTTGGTCATGTGTTCGACCACTTTGCTGTCGAATTTGAGTACGCAAACGGTGTAAAGTTGGTCAGCATGTGCCGTCAGATCGACGGTTGTGCGTCAAAAGTGTCTGAACACATCGTGGGAACGAAAGGCACATCAAACGCCAACACGACCATCAAAGGCGACAATGTTTGGAGGTGGGAAGGCGACCGGCCCAACCCTTATGTCGAAGAACACAAAGCCTTGCATGCCGCGATTCGGGGCGGGACTTACATCAACGAGGGCGAACGAGTGGCCCACAGTACAATGACGGCGATATTAGGGCGGATGACGACCTATTCCGGATTAGAAGTGACATGGGACGAGGCCATGGCGTCCAATGCCAGCCTCATGCCCGAGAAACTTGAGTTTGGACCTCTCGGGGTCCCTGCGGTCGCGATTCCGGGCACGACAAAAATCTGACCCAATAGGCACACTGGAACCGCCTGATTCACCCGCGAGTCAAATCTATTGGACAACAACATGAAAATGAAGCATGTCTTGACACTCACCGTTCTTGCTTTGGCTGGAGCCTCGTATAGCCAAATCGTTTTTGAAAAAGGAATCCCGACCATGGACGATGGCAACATCGTGCGCGACTCGACTTTTGATAAAACTGAAGGGGGTCGCGGGACAGTCAAGCGCAACGCGGGCGAAAGGGAGTTCGGTAGGTTACGTGTTCGGTTTTTCGGGCAAAACAGCTTCGAAGTCGACCCTAGGTTGGGTAAAGACTTTTTGGTCCGTGGCGAATATTCTCGATCTCGCACGAGCCCGACTTCGTATCTGTTGTCGATCAAATCGATAGGTGGCGAGCAGGCAACTGGGGAAGGAGCTGTGTTGGTCAACGGTCGGGGAGGATTCATCAGTGCCGGCGTCAATGGACAATCGACTATGGGCAGATATTCGCTCAGCTTCGATAGCAGCGGTAATGGAAGCGGCGGCGGCAATGTGGTTGGAGACAGGTCGTTCATCGACAAGGCCAGAAAAGCAGTGACCGCCAAATTTCCTCGCGGAACAAGGTTCAATTGGTCGAGTGAAGGCGTGAGCCCGATCCAGTTTGGCAACCGTATGGTGAACGGGTCGTTCGAAATCAAAAGTGGTGAGAAGGCCGGAAAGTACACCTATAATGCCGTGCTGGGAGCCGGAACCGGAAACGTCAAGGAAGTTTTCGTCAATCGCAAGTGAGCTATTGGGTCCGGAGCCAGTAATGGCTCCGGACCATGTCACTTCATAGCTTCTGTGAGGGCTTCAACGACCCGTTCCTGGGTCTCTCGATCAATTTTTGGCCATATTGGAAGACTGAGGACTTGCTCGGCCACCGCCTCGGAAGCGGGAACTGTGACTCCCATGCCAGCATAAACGGGTAGCTTGTGGAGCGGCTTCTCGTAGTAGACCATTGTGCTGACACCGCTCCTCGCTAAAGCCGCCTGCACGTCATCGCGGTTCTTGCCCGTGATTTTGATTGTGTA
>JAEURO010000061.1 GCA_016788345.1 Chthonomonadaceae bacterium | reverse complement strand
TCGCAGACCCGCTGGATTTCATCCATTCGATGGGAGACATAGAGGATGACCTTTCCTTCCGATTTGAGCTGATTGATCACAGAGAACAAACTGTCGACTTCTTTTGAACTCAAACTCGAAGTCGGCTCGTCAAAAGCAAAAATGTTTGCATCCCTGGATAGAGCTTTACCAATTTCAACCATCTGCCGAATAGCTATGGGGAGTTCGCCGACCAAGGTGTCAGGATTTACGTCAACACCTAACTTAGTGAGAATCTCCGCGCTGTCAGTGCGAAGTTTCTTCCAATCGACCAGGCCGCCTTTTAGTGGAAGGTGCCCTAAAAACAGGTTTTCAGCGATCGACAGACTAGAAACCAAATGGAGCTCCTGATAGATTACAGCGACGCCAGAATGAATGGCTTCGGCTGCGTCGTTGAAGACACGGTTCTGTCCTTGTATCCGCAATGACCCAGTGTCAGGCCGATAGACCCCCGAGAGGATTTTGAGCAGAGTGCTCTTGCCCGCTCCGTTCTCACCGCATAAGGCATGCACAGAGCCTGCTTCGACGCCAAAACTCACGTTTTCTAGGGCTTGGACTCCGGGAAAGCCCTTTGAGACTGAATCGAATAGTAAGTCCGCCAAGTGGTTGTTTTACCTCTCCGCTATAAACTTTGTCCCATAGACTTGTTGCATATTGTCTGCAAGACACGTAACAATGAAAATTGATCACTGTGAAAGCTTCGTGGACTTTTTTGACAAACCAATCACATGTCCTAGTATGTCTGATCCGGGAGCCAGAAATGAGGATTCGGGATTTAGCCGTAAGGGTCGGCGTGACCGAGCGTGCGATCCAACGGATGGTGATGGAACTCCGAGAAGCAGGTGTGTTGACCGTCAACAAGCAAGGGCGTCGCAACCTTTACGCGATCAACTTGGATGCCCCGCTGCGGCATGAAGTCGAACGGGGCGTAACTGTCGGCGAACTACTCCGATTTCTTATTGCGACTTAGTCAGCTGCGCTGTCCGGAACAAATTTCAGTACCGTTCCATTGATGCAATACCGAAGGTGGGTCGGGGGAGGGCCATCGTCGAACACATGCCCCAAGTGGCCGTCACAGCGGGCGCATAGAATTTCGGTCCGCACCATTCCATGCGATTGATCCGATCTGTACCAAACATTGTCTTCGTCAATAGGATCGTAGAACGAGGGCCACCCGGAGCCTGAATCGAACTTTTTGGCCGACCTGAACAGGGGCAGGTCGCATGCGACACAGTGATACTCCCCTTCGCCTTTAAACCCGAGATCCAACCCACAAAACGGTGGCTCTGTGCCCGCGTTGCGAGAAATACGGAATTGCTCGGCGGTCAAAATGGCCCGCCACTCGTCTTCGGTCTTTACGACCTTGTCAGGCCTTTGCGGGCTACTCTGGTTGAGGTTTTTCAATTTGATTACCTTTGTAGCCTGAACTCCATGACATCCCGACTCAGTTCCTGCACCGTGACGAAGGTACCGTTAACAAGTGGATCTTGGCAGAGTGGTTCTGAAGGAGGGCAAAGAGCGCAAGGTCAGGAACTTTTATCCCTGGATCCAACGTGGCGAGTGCCGCGCGGAGGGCGTTGAAAATGGGGCTCTCGCAAGGCTCGTCGACCACCAGGGACGGCATCTAGCCATTGGAACCTACAATGGTTCAAGCCGCTTTCAATTCAGGGTGCTCTCCCTTGAAGACCGAACCATCGACCAGCAGTTCTTCATCGACCGATTGTCGGCGGCCAAGGAGTTGCGACAGGCCCTCTTTCCTGGGATCGACGCCCTGCGCGTCGTCTATTCTGAGGCAGACCTGACGCCCGGCTTGATCGTTGACCGGTTTGGAGGCACCCTTGTCGTACAAGTTAGGTCTATGGGCATCGACCGAATTAGAGACCTTTGGGAACCTGCCCTATTGGAGGTCTGGAAGCCGGATCGGATTCTTGAAAAGAGCGACATGGCCGGCAGAGAAGAAGAGGGGTTGAAACCACGGACAGAATGGATGCACGGAGAACCCATAGACTCTGTGAACATTGAAGAGTTGGGCCTAACCTACGAGGTCCCTTTGTTGGGGGGCCTCAAGACCGGACACTACCTAGACCAACGCGAAACCAAAAGACGATTCGCCGAACGAGTGAAACCTAGGCAAAAGATTCTGGACTGCTTCTGCTATACAGGGGGCTTCACCCTGACTGCAGCTAAGGCAGGCGCGATCGCCTACGGAGTCGACATCCACGAAAAAGCCATTGAAATCGCCCGGGACAACTCTCGCAGAAACGGCCTGGAGGCCGTTTTCATTCATGAGAATGCTTTCGACTATCTGACTCAGGACAGCCTTGGACCGTACGACTGGATCATTCTGGATCCTCCAGCGATTGCCAAAACTGCGTCCAAAAGAGATTCTCTAAAGTGGGCCGTATGGAAACTCGTCAAGAGTGCTTTGCCGAAGCTCAAGACGGGCGGCCGACTGATTGTTTGCTCGTGTTCCTATCAGTTAGACCAAAATGAACTTGTTCAGACTTGCCGCCTCGCTGCTAGCGACGAGGGAACGCGCCTCATTTTAGAGGATGTCACGTTCCAAGACTTGGACCACCCTGCGCCAGTCCATTTTCCCGAAGCCTTGTATCTCAAATGCGCTTGGCTCCGCAAGGCATGACCGGTTCGTCAGTCCGACCCACATTGAAAAAGCAGCAGTTTCAGCCAAATTTAGGAAAAAGTTAGCCAGGGCTAACTTTTTAGTGGTATTGTGCACATTATTCTTGAAAGGCAACATGTCTGATAACTTGAGTCTCGAATCCGACCAGGCGCGAGGATGGAAGCTGAGAAGCGAAGGGCCGTCGCTCCCCGAGTCTTATCGATCCATCCGTGTCACTCGTGAGGGCACGTGGTTCCGACGCTTCCTTGCCTTTGCTGGACCAGGCTACTTGGTCTCAGTCGGTTACATGGATCCAGGCAATTGGGCCACGGACTTGGGCGCGGGGTCAAAGTTTGGCTACAGTCTCCTGTTCGTCATTCTCATTAGTAATTTCATCGCCATGTTTTTGCAGGCGCTATGCGCCAAGCTTGGGATCGTTGGGGGCCGTGACTTGGCCCAAGCTTGCCGAGATTCGTACCGCCCTTGGGCGGTCAAAGCCCTCTGGCTGGCATGCGAAATGGCCATTATCGCTTGTGACTTGGCCGAAGTCCTCGGATCGGCGATCGCACTCAAGCTGCTATTTGGGATACCAATTGTATGGGGCTGTGTCATCACTGTCGCCGATGTGCTGTTGATATTGCTTCTCCAGAACAAAGGCTTTCGGTACATTGAAGCGGTCGTCATCACCCTTGTCATGACGATCGGTGCTTGCTTTGCCTTTTTGATTGCCAAAGCAGGGCCCGACTTCGGCGCTGTCATGGCTGGCTTTGTGCCTCGCTTTGAGGCCCTCCGAGAGACTGGCCAGCTTTACTTGGCCATCGGCATCCTTGGTGCGACGGTCATGCCTCACAATCTCTACCTTCATTCCAGCATCGTCCAGACTCGGGATATTGGTACGACAGAACGAGACAAGAAGCAAGCGCTCAGGTTTGCCGTTCTTGATTCTTCAATTGCCTTGTTGTTTGCACTATTCATCAACTCGGCCATCCTGATCGTGTCTGCTGCGGCCTTTTTCTCAAGTGGCGTCGGAAAAGTCGAAGAACTGGCCGATGCCCACCGGCTCCTTGCGCCCGCACTTGGGGCTGGTGCCGCGAGCTTTGTATTTGCCCTTGCCTTGCTTGCAAGTGGTCAAAACTCGACTCTCACGGGGACCCTTGCTGGTCAAATTGTGATGGAGGGCTTTGTCAATATCCGGCTAGCCCCTTGGCTCAGGCGCCTGACGACCAGGCTCCTGGCCGTGGTGCCAGCTGTCATAGTCATCGCCATTATGGGTGAATCCAAAGTGACCGACCTCCTTGTGCTGTCCCAAGTTGTCCTGTCGTTCCAATTGCCGTTTGCGATATTTCCACTCGTGCAATTCACCAGCGACCGGATCAAAATGGGCACTTTTGTCAATAGGCCATGGGTGAAGTGGGCAGGATATTCTGTCGCCACCGCCGTCACAATGGCCAACATTTGGTTGCTAGTCCAAGTGTTCGGCCTTTCAACTTGACGAATCTTGCACTGGTGGTGGGCCGGACTCCGGTTGGATCACCGGCCTCTCAACAGACCTTTCTGGTTTGGCACCAAGCTCTTTGACCTTTTCTGCCAAATCGATTCCAAACACATGCTTGACTTGCTCATTGAGCACGAGGAGCCGGGCAGGAGAAAAACCCTCTTGGCTCGACGACTTGCTGTCGATCAAGGTCAAAGACTCGACCTTTGTGTCCGAAATTGTATTGGTTAGCTGCCGGATGACTCCTTCGATTTTTTGTAGAACGAATATGTCCCTGGCCTGGTCTCCGGCACTTTTCCAGGCCCCGGCCATTTTCTTTAGGGCTTCAGCACGGGCCCTGCCGTCTTGTATGATTGCTGAAACATCCGCGGTAGCTTTCCTTTCTGCCGCTTCACACTGTGCTTTCGCCGGAAGGATAACGTCCGCTTCCAGCTTTCGTTTTGTCTGTTCCAATCGCGCCGTCTGAACCGGAATTTCGGCTTCGGCTTGCGCAACTAGAGCGGCGACCGCTGCCTTTTCTTCTGCAACAACGGCGTCTCGTCTCGTGAGAGCGTCAGTCAGTCGCTTTTCCGCTTCGGCCCTTGCGACGCTTATGCTTGCAGTGATCTGCGCCTGGGTTTCCTGCAAGAGGTTCTCACTGGCTCTGACTACAGCATCGGCCCTAGCTTGAGCTTCTGCGATCCTGGCAGAGGACAGAAGTTCCGCGTTACGGATTCTTCCGATTGAGTCTAAGTATTTGACATCGTCAGTGATGTTCTGGATTTTCAGTGTGTCGACGACAAGTCCCAACGCCGTCATGTCTTGCTCGACTTCCTGCACAAGCCGTTCCGCGAACAGGTTTCTGTCTTCGTTGACTTGTTCGGGCGTCAAGGTCGCCAGGACACCCCGCAAAGAACCTTCTAGAGTCGCTTTGGCGATGCCCATGATCTCCGGTCGTTGCTTTCCGAGAAAACGCTCGATAGCGTTGTTCAGCACGGGCTCGTGTCCCGCGATTTTCACGTTTGCGACACCCTGCACATTGAGAGGGACACCCCCCTTGGCATAGGCTCCTGTCGCGTTCAATTCAATAATCATGTTTGAGAGATCGAGCATGTCGACCTGCTCCACAAACGGGCGGCGAAGTGTGTTGCCACCCTTGAGCACGCGGTATCCGACTGCGCGGCCCCCGACACGGCGGTTTTGGCCACTAAAAATGAGGACTTGGTTCGGGGCACAAACATAGAACAAGGCTTTCAGACTCAGGATCAGCAATCCGAACAGAGTGCCAAACAATCCGACCAAAAACAAAATGATTGTGGGAACGTCCATTACCTTTTCTCCTTTGCTGTGCCACTGACCGTCCCTGGAATATCGACGCCGGTCGTCGCCTCGACTGCTTCGAAGACGGCTCCAAGCATGTTGGGAAATCCTTTGAGGTAGTTCGGCAAAGTCTGCCCGTCTCCACTATCGATGACTTGCAAGCTCTCGACTTGGACTTTCGAGACGCCCTGGCTGGCCGCCGACATTAGTTGCTCTAAGTTCTCTATGATCGTGATTTGTTTCGCGTTTGGCCCAGCTTCTTTCCAGGCATCATAGAGTATGGTCAGGGCTTCGCTGACTGCACGGCCGCGCTCTCTAATACTGGCGGCCTCGCCCTGCGCCCGAAATTCCTGGGCTCGCATGGCAGCCTCCGCCGGTAAGACGGTGTCGGCTTGCAATCGGAGGGCCTCAAGTTCTGCCCGGACAAGCTGCAGATGCTGTTCTGCGGTCGCTCTCGCCTCCCGGGCAGCGGCCGTAGTCCGTTCTTCCTCTGAGTTGACTTTGGACTTGAGGTCGGCTTCGATCGTCCGTAGCTCGTTCTTAAGCTTGGCGATCGAGGCTTCAGTGTTTGCCTTCGTGACATTGGCCCGTCCCTGGTTCTCTGCTTCAGCCTGTTCAGCCGACCTTCTGGCGTCTGACTCCGATATCTCGGCCTCGCGGACTACATTGGCTATCGCCTTTCGACCGGTGGCGTCTAAGTATCCGACTTCGTCACCAACATGCAAGATCTTGAGTGTGTCGAGGTGCATTCCCAATTTCTGCAGGTCTTCCTCGGTTTCCTTTGTCAGCGCGTCTGCGAATACGAGCCTGTCCTCATTGACTTGCTCCGGTGTCAATGTCGCGACGACGCCACGAAGATGCCCTTCAAGGGTCTCCTTGGCCACACGCCTGATGTCGTCCATGCTTCGGTTCAAGAATCGCTCAACGGCGTTCGATATGACACGCTCGTCACTACTGATCTTGACATTGGCGATGGCTTCGACATTCATGGCGATTCCCCCGCTTGAATAGGCGTTCCGTACGCTGATCGGAACTTCCATGAGTGCCAAGGAAAGTCTATCAACCTTGCTGAATCCAGGCAGGCTGAAGCACCGTCCGCCGATGACAGGGCGGAAGCCTCTCTTCTTCCCATCAATCTCACTTGAACTCCCTAGGCCAGACACAATGAGCGCTTCGTTCGGGCCGCAGATTCGGATAAAGACCCGGACAAAAATCGCGAAAACGATCATGAAACCCAGTGCGGCCAGCGCACCGAGGACGACTGGCCCAAACATCTTAAGCAGGTCTGGCATAGTTCATTCTCCCAAAAAGTCGGCCTGTCTGGCCACAGTCACACTGTTCCCTTCCACATCCACAATCATAACTTCGTCACCTATCGAAAAGCTCTCTCCATCTTTACAAGAAGCCACCAAGTCGATGATTTCCCCTTTGATAGATGTACGGACTTTACCGGGCAAGGTTCCAATCTGCACACTCACTTTTGCAATCGCCCCCAAAAAGTCATTTTCCAAGAGCCCGCTCGTCGATTCTGCCCTGCTCAAAAGGCGCACGATCGTCGCAGCGGAAAAACCCATCAGCAACCCCGCGACTGTGGCAATGACAAGGGTGGCGGGCTCCTGGCTTGCCTTGAAAAACGTCAAGCCCGCCCCGGTCAATCCAAATGCGCCTACTGCATAAATCCAAAATCGTAAAGAGAGAAATGGCAGCCAAGCGGCACCGGTCCCGTGATCTGAACCATGGCCGGCACCGTTGTCTGTGCTATGGTCCAATCCGTGTCCTCCCACTTCCGCGTGTGACGACATGCCTGCGAGTGCGCTGAACACGATGAGCCCGCCTCCCAAGATCGCCCCGAACAAATAGACCGCTAGCATTCCTGTTGAGCCCTATTATGTTCCAGCCGTCCGGGATAAAGAGCTATCTGACGTATTGGCTAGGTGAGCCGGCCTAAAAGTAACCCCAGCCCTTTCGCAACATGCGACAAGGCTGGCCGAAATGTTTCCAGCTCTTTTGGCAGGGCGTCGAGCCCAAAAAGTGTAGCCGCCTGCAGCCAAACCAAAACGTCTCGTGCGCCTAGCGCGATTTTCTGCCACCAAGGCTGGCCCTGAGTCGACTTCGAGGCTACCGCTTGCGCCCCAGTTGGCAACTTGATCTTGTATTTGGTGACTAGTGTCCTAGCCTTAGTTGCCTTTGATTTCAGGTCTGTGACTTCGCTCTTAGCTGTGTTGACCATTTCCGCCGATTCCACTCTGCCGGCTAAGGAGCTGAACATGACTTTCCCTTCACCCGTCATCGTCGTTTTGACTACGCTTGAAGCATCAGCCTCGCTGGCAACGACTTCATATGTCGGGCTCTCCAGCACGGTGTACGATTGCCTGAGATTCACTGCTATCGTCCAGATTCCGTTGGATTCCGACTCGGCTTTGCAGGAGTATTCGATGGGCGCACCTCCAAAGTCTCGACTGAATGTCCACGTTTTGCCTGCCTCGACGTCGCCCGCAGGGAGCTCTATCGGGACATAGGTGACGTCCGGAAAGTGTTTGACATCCAGGCCTGGCAACCGGATGGGCAGCTTCTTATCTGGCGCGTCGCTCTTGACGATCTTTCCCGTGGGTTCGATTTCGATAGTTGTTTTTGGAAAGTACTCCTTAACATTATCAACCCCGACCGGAAGCTTTGCCCCATTGAACGCAACCTCAAAACTCTGGATCTCGCTACTCGACTTCAGCCGCCCGTCCGAGGGTTCGCCACCTGTCACAGCAACCATCATCTTGATACCGACTTGCCCTTCTTGACCGCCCATGAGTGGCAGAAATCCATCAAGCTGGACATCCACGTCATAGTTCAGCTTTGTCGATGGTGAAAAAGCATAAGCCAGGGCCACTAATAAAGCTGTCATATCGAGATATTAGACGCCAGGAAGCTTGCATTACAGGCATAGTCCGGGACTTTGCACAAGCCTTTGGCAACAGGATGAATAGGACTTTAGGCCCATCATTGCCAAATCATGGCTATACTGGAAACAAGTAGGGAGTGGGTAATGCGAAACATTGCAATTGTGTCCGGGTTGGTTGGGATAGCGAGCGGTTCTGTTTTGCTTTTCCTCCCCCCCCCCCCAAGATCTTCATGCTTTGAAAGGGCCGAGCGGCGAAGGTGTCCCTATCGTTGCCGCGCTCTTGTCACCCAAAGTAGGTGACAGGGTGTGCCTTTCAATGACTGGAAGTCAAAAAAAAGCAAGTCCTCGCTTGCCTCTCACAATTGTGACCCTCCCTAGTTGCGCAACGTGCTCCGCTGGAGATTTTGATCTGGCAGCTAAGAGCTTTGCATCCCATTCTGAGAATCAAGTTGCTTTTGCTGTGTCTGACGATGAGGCCATAGTTTTACACGACCAATCCAGACGTTGGCTCAATGGGCGCACATTAGTGTGTGGATCGGACTATGACCGGTTGACTGGCGGGAAAATCTGGCCCTCCGGTCTTGTTATTGACGTGATGAACGACGGTACCGTCACCCGGGTAAAGACACTGAAGAGGCACAAATGAAACGACGCTCGTTCACAGTCACAGAGTTGCTTGTCAGCCTGTCGATTGTTGTCCTCTTGGCTGGGTGCACTTTTGCGGTTCTGGCTGTGGTCAAGCGTCAATCAATGGCCACCGTGTCGTCTTCGAACCTTCACCAACTCTATACCGCGATCTCGCTCTATCGCACAGAGTACGACGGCGACGGGGTCTACGGGCCGACAACTGCGATGGGGCTGTCATTAGCTTCGTCCCAAGTCACGGTCCACAAATACCATTTGCCACTAGAGGTTTGGAAGAGCCCGTGTGGAGACCATCCATCGCGTGGCCCAGGCGTTATGAATTTGACCTACTTTCCTGGTGATGGGAGCGACTTGTGGAACAAGAACATTCATTTGTTCCTTGACAATATGTTCCTCATCGCCGACATGAACTGCACCGACCCAGGGGCACTCTTAGACAATGATGAATTCACCAAGCTCGGTCGAGGCGTATTGCTGGGTGGACAAGCGACGATCCGCAGGCGCAGAGGTGACTGGGGTAAACCGTCATGGTGGGCAGACCCTTATGTTGAATGAGTTTAGGGGAATCAGATTAGCGCTATGGAAGACTAACGATGAAAACAATATCTAGAATCTGTGTAACAAGCGTAGCCTTGGTTTTGTCTGCTACAACAATGACAAACGGATGGTGTGTTGAATGTGTGACTCTTGCGCCTTGCCAAATCTATTTGCTCGCCGTAGAACCCTGGGTCTACTGCGGGTCATACGACAACGATGTGCCTCAAGGCTGTTGGGATTTTGAAAAGCAAAGGCGAAGTTGTTTAATACCTTGGGGCAGAGACGGAGAATACACTCAATCTACATGGTACTTGGGATGGACTTGTACAGATTCAGCCTGTGAATAGCCGCAGAAAGTTGATTTCATATGCGCTAGCCCTATTGGGTCTGGCCCTGACCGTCTTCTTGATATGGCCTAAACCTGAGAGCCTCGAGAGTGTAGCTCGCAGGCTCCATGAATGTTTGTGGCATAACGACGGAGGTTGCCTCTACTACTATACGACTCAGGAAGAACGTGACGCATACAATTTGACTCCTATCAAAATGCAAGCGCTATTGAATAAGTATTGGAACCCACGGATGCAGCCGCTTCGAAAAGGGCCGGTGGAATTTTCTCTTATGGGTTCAAATGGTGTGGCAAGCTCATCTCAAAGAGTCTTCTACAGTGGCGGGAAAGCTTCCGGTGTAGGTTTTGTCGTGTCTAAAACCGAAGTTGGGGTGCGTTGCTTGACTTTGGTTGGCAGCTTGTTACTGGAAGTCGCAGCTGCCAAGCCTATGGTCGTGACAGACAAACTTACACCTGTCGATAAACTAAATGCTTGGGCTTTGGCAGCTAAAGAAGATAGAAATGTGTTAGAGGAGATTGGCATTAACGGCCTGTATCGAGCTGAGGACGAAGGTTTGATCAGTTGGCCTCAGTGGGAAGCCAATTGTATTGAGAGGTCAGCCCGCATAAAGCAGCGATTGGCGCAAAAGAAGCAGGCACATCAATAATGCGTCAAGTGCCCCGAGAACAGAGTTTGCACAAAACGGGTCTATTTTGTCGCAATACGGCCTCGTACATAACCCAAGCATGCCGCGACATCGACGACATTGTTGTCCCAGTTGTGCTCATATTCGACGCTCACAGACCCCGTCAAACCAAGTTTTGTGAAGGCATCCAAGATGCCAGGGACATCTGAAACCCCTTGACCATAGAACACGTCGTGGGCACCGGGGGAAAACTCGTTGAGGTCTTTAAGGTGACTACTGACTACCCTCCCGCGAAGGACTTTGAGTGCCTCGGTCGGCCTGATCCCAGACCTGACCCAATGGCCTGTGTCGGCGCACGAGCCTATCCGACGATCGCGATTCTTAACAACAGAGTAAACATAAGCTGGATCCCACACTCGATAAGAGGGGTTGTCAGGCCTCTTGGGATGGTTGTGAAACCCAACTTTGATATCAAACTCTTTGACCAACGCCTCGATTGTGTCGATTGACTCAACCGACTCGGTGTTGATCACGAGGAGGCCCATCCGCTTGGCCCACCGAAAGAGTTTGCGCGCCTGATCCCTGTCCTGTGGAATCCCCGTCACTCCGAAGGCGACCATCCTCACCCCTGCCTGCTTGAGGTGGGATTGCAGGGCAGCCGTGTCGATCTCAGACAAGTCGGGGCCAACCCCGGCACCGCCATCCTCACGTAGCCTTTGACCAGGAAACAATTCAATGTTTTTTCCCCCAACCATAGCGACTTTGTCAATCGCCTCAAAAACGGAGAACTTGTTGAATGTCCATGCCTGGACACTCAAGGCAAACTTCGGAGCAGGCGCAAAAACAGTCGCGGCGACAAGGGCTGTTATCATGCGCCTAGTGTACGCTAGTTTGACGACGCGTGGCCGACTCAGTTCATTGCGCACACAACTCTTCCGGGCCCCTGGGCCTCATGGGACTTAGGGCCCACAAACCACTGAAACCTGACTTATCATGACACTAGCAAATTTGCCAAGTCGGCAACAGGAGAGTCAAATGACAAGGGATCAGAGAGACAAACACATTGCCCGTTCACTCATGGTGGCATGCGCCATTCTTTTGGCTGAAACCGTTTGGCCAGGATTAAGGACAGCTGGGCTAGAAGTGGCTCAAGTTGCCAAGCAAGTCGAAGAGGCTGCACAAGGAAGTTACTCCAAACTTCCCACGGCGCCACCACCTGTCAAGGTGCCGTTCCGAGACGAGAGGCGGACGAAGATTTGGCGCGGAAACAACCTAGACGCGCTCTACCGCGCCTGCGCGGCGAGGGCCATCGACCGGAACGAAGTCCTGTGCAGCATTGCGCCCTTGCCAGAGACGATCGTGACAACCACTGGCGGAAGCGGTGGCGGCCCGGGTCTCACCAACGAAGGCTCGTACATCACGAACCGGACGAACTTGCTCGAACCGGGCGGGCCGCCCAGTGGCAGCGGGTACGAAGGCTACGGGAGCAGCACGCGGTTCAACACAGGCACGGGCAACCAAACGACAGGAGTTTCCTTGACTGCATGGAACTGTCGGGGCGACCTCGCCATCGGTATGGGGCTCATCCACAACAGCAAGGACGACAACACGAACTGCGGACTTGGAATCGGCTGGTCGCACAGTTACAACATGGCCTTAAACTTTGTAGTGAATCAGCAGCAAAACGATGTTACCGTCGTTCAGATGCCGGATGAAACGAAAATTCCGTACAAGCTCACGGGAACCGACTGGGTTCCTCCTGCTGGGTTCTTCGACAAGCTCACTCAGACAAGCAGTGGTTGGAAACTAACGACGAAGGATCAGCATGAGTATGTCCTCACAAACATGGGCACACCGGGTAATGCTTACCTGACCGCCATCAAAGACCGAGTCGGCAACACGGTCACCATCAACCGCCCCTCGACCGGGGATCCGAACCAGATCATCGATGTCGTCGACCCCGACGGCTCGCGCAAGCTGACCTTCAACTGGTCGAACAACCTCCTCCAGTCCATCGTCCGCTCGGACGGGCAAACCTTCACGATGGAGTACACGAACGGTGCCCTGACCAAGGTCAATTTCCCCAATGTCGGCACGTACACCAACGTCTATGAAGCCTTCACATACGATTCAAACCACAACATCCTGACCCACACCGACAGGCGCGGGAACACCTGGACGTACACCTACGACGTAAACGATAGACTCGCGACAGTGACGAGTCCGGGGTCAAGGCCCGAGTCGGAGAGGAAGACGACATTCGCCTACATTGGCAACGAAGTCGTCATCACTCTTCCCCTCCTCGACGCGAGCGCCCCGACAAACGTCCAGACCCTCAAGCACACCTACGACAACGGCATGCTCGCCCAGATCAAAGACGCGGGCGACTTCACAACGCTCATCTCCTA